>CAZMOT010000122.1:0-10273 GCA_964568065.1 uncultured Anaerolineales bacterium | reverse complement strand
GGTAGGGATAGATGTCGGGGTGGGAGTGAGTGTGGGTGCAGGAGTAGAAGTGAGCGTGGGTGTAGGGGTCGAGATCGGTGGAGCCGCGCACGCTGATAGAGTCAGTAGCAAGGCGGCGATCAGCAGGTAACGTGTGCACATTATCCTATCTGGCTTGCGCTGCCTCAACCAATCCCTCGAAGAGGCGGCGCATCACAGGTTGGCTCTCGACCATCGCCTCGGGGTGCCATTGCACGCCGACGCAGAAGGGATGAGCGGGTGATTCCAGGCCCTCGATGACGCCATCGGGAGCGCGGGCGGTGACGACCAGCTCTGCGCCCACGGCTCTGGCTGCCTGGTGGTGAGAACTGTTCACACCCAACTCGCCAGCCCCGACCAGCGCAGCCAGCCGGCTATCCGCTGCCACCTCAACCGTGTGAGCGACTGCAGCCAGGGGGCGACCAGTGACGGTGCTGTGAGAGAGGGCCTCGGGAACGTGGGTGGGGATGTCCTGGATGAGCGTACCCCCGCCTGCGACGTTGAGCACCTGAAGCCCCCGGCAAATCGCCAGCAGGGGAAGCCCTTCTGCCAGCGCCCACCGTGCCAGCGCCAATTCCGCCCGATCTCGTCGCTCGTCCACGAACTGTACCAGTCCGCCATCTTCCTCGCCGAACAATGCGGGCAGGACGTCCCCACCGCCGGAGAGAATCAGGCCATCGAGGCGCTCAAAAATGGCGCGCAGCCTCGTCTCCTCCAGGTGTGGTGGAATGATCACCGGAGCGCCCCCTCCCAGTTCTGCAGCCCGAACATAGGTTTGGGAAATGGCAAACAGTGACGAGTTGGACGGGCGGGCGGATTGGTAAGTGCAACCGGTGATACCGATGCCAGGAAGAAGCATGGGGATCTCCTGATGATCCAGAACCAAACTGGGAAACTGGTACCAGTTCTACCAATCAAACACAAAAAGGGGGCGTAGGACAATCCTACGCCCGCCACAGGCTGGCTCGCCGAACAAGCCAAAACTCGATCAGGTGCGCTTTTCCCGCAGACGAGCGCTCTTACCTCGCCGCTGCCGCAGGTAGTAGAGTTTAGCGCGACGGGTGTGTGCTCGTCGCAATACCTCGACTCTCTTGATACGCGGCGAGTGTAGCAGGAAGGTGCGCTCTACGCCGATACCGTGGGAGGCGATGCGCCGCACGGTGAAGTTGGCATTTGCCCCGCCTCCGCGCAAGCTGATGATAGTGCCCTGAAAAACCTGCACTCGTTCACGATCACCCTCGACAACGCGCGCATGCACCTTGACGGTGTCGCCTGGGCGCAAGTCGGGAATATTCGGATTGGGCTCTAGTTGACGTTCCAGCGATTCGATCAGGTTCATCGTAAGATTCCTCACAAACTGACATCCCTCGATCCGCCGAGGGACAACGTCTGCAGATTATACTACGTTTCGCTATCTAAGGCAACTTTCTCCGCTGGGAAAACCGTATGCAGATTTACGCTACTGCCCGATTTGTCTTTTGGCTTTTATTGGCTTATACTTGGGTGGCAAGCAAAAGCAAGGACGAGACGCAAAGGTGCCGGGGTAGCGTGAAGCTGCCCCACGACAGAAAGTACCAAACGATGAGCGCTAACCTTGATCGACTCTGCATCAACACCATCCGCACGCTGGCGATGGACGGCGTGCAGAAAGCCAAATCCGGTCACCCGGGTATGCCGATGGGGGCGGCAGATATGGCCTACGTGTTGTGGGTCCGTTTTCTCCAGCATAACCCAACTAATCCTGCCTGGCCCAACCGCGACCGGTTCGTCCTCTCGGCTGGGCACGGCTCAATGCTGCTCTACAGCCTGCTCCACCTCACCGGCTACGACCTGTCGCTGGAAGAACTCGAGAACTTTCGCCAGTGGGGCAGCCGCACGCCCGGCCATCCCGAATACGGTCTCACCCCCGGTGTCGAGACCACCACCGGCCCGCTGGGACAGGGCTTCGCCAACGGAGTGGGAATGACGATAGCCGAGTGCTTCCTGGCCGCCACCTTCAACCGGCCCGGCTTTCCCATCTTCGACCACTTTGTCTACGCCATCGTCTCCGACGGCGACCTGATGGAGGGCGTGAGCCACGAGGCGGCCAGCCTGGCCGGGCACCTGGGGCTGGGCAAAATCATCTATCTCTACGACGACAACGAAATCTCCATCGAGGGCTCGACGGACATCACCTTTACCGAGGACGTCCCGGTCCGCTTCCGCGCCTACGGTTGGCACGTGCAAGAGGTAGACGGACACGCTCCGGACGAGATCGAGGCAGCCATCCGCGCCGCGCAGGAGGAGACGGAGCGCCCATCCCTCATCGTCTGTCATACCCACATCGCCTACGGCAGCCCCAACAAGCAGGACACGGCTGGCGCTCACGGCACACCGCTGGGTGAGGAGGAGGTGCGACTAACCAAAGAGGCGCTGAGCTGGCCGCCCGACGAGCGCTTTCTGATCCCAGAGGAGGCGCTGGCGGTGTTCCGGCAGGCAGTCGAGCGCGGACGGCAGGCCGAGGCTCAATGGCGTGAGACCTTCAAGCGCTATCGGGAGGCCTACCCCGAGGAAGCCGCGCTTCTGGATACGCTGTGGGCAGGTGAGATGCCCGCAGGATGGACGGACGCGCTGCCTACCTTCGCCCCCGACGACGGCCCGCTGGCCACGCGCGAGGCCTCGGGCGCGGTGCTGAACGCGCTGGCCCCCGTTCTGCCCACGCTCATCGGCGGCTCGGCGGACCTGGGTCCTTCTAGCAAGACGCTGCTTGAGGACTATGACGATTTCCAGCAGGCGACCCCCACTGGGCGTAATCTCCGTTTCGGCGTGCGCGAGCACACCATGGGGTCTATCCTCAACGGGATGGCTCTGCACGGTGGCGTGATTCCTTACGGCGGCACCTTCCTGGTATTTTCGGACTACATGCGCCCTCCGGTGCGACTGGCGGCGATGATGCACCTGCCGGTCGTCTACGTCTGGACCCACGACTCGGTCTGGATCGGCGAGGACGGCCCCACCCACCAACCGGTTGAGCAACTGGCGGCGTTGCGGGCCATCCCAAACCTGGTCGTCATCCGCCCGGCCGACGCCAACGAAATCGTCGCGGCCTGGCGCGTGGCTCTGGAACGGCGGGACGGCCCCACTGCGCTGGCCCTCACCCGCCAGAAGCTGCCCATCCTGGCCGAGGCCGCCCAAGACCCGGCCGAGACGGTCGCCCGTGGAGCCTACGTCCTGGCCGACGCCCCCGGCACTCCCGACGTGGTCCTCATCGCCACTGGCTCCGAGGTGCACCTGGCGCTGGAGACGCGGGAACTGCTGGCTGAGAAAGGAGTAGCCGCGCGCGTGGTGAGTATGCCCAGTTGGGAGCTCTTCGACGCGCAGCCAGCCTCGTACCAGAAGGCGGTGCTGCCGCCGCAGGTGACGGCGCGCTTGGCGATCGAGATCGGCGTGACGCAGGGGTGGGTCAAGTACGTTGGTCCCGCCGGCGACGTGATTGGCCTGGAGCGCTTCGGCGCTTCGGCCCCCTACAAAGTGCTGGTGGAAAAGTTCGGCTTCACTGCCGAGGCGGTGATGCAGCGGGCGCTGCGGCTGCTGGATAAGATATAGTGGGGTTATTCGTGCATGGATACACTCGACCCGGTGGTTACGCTGTTGGTTATCATGGCTATCCACGAGCGACCACCGATATGAACGTATGGATCGCGATGCATCTGGCAAATGCAGAAAAGATGGTCGCAGTTCTGAAGGAATTTGAGTTCGACGTCCCCAATTATCGTCTGTTACGGCTCGGTGAGTGCGAAGGAGCCATTCCTGCACCGCAACCGCGCCAACGCAGACCGCTGACCCAGTTGGAGGAGTAGAATGACCAACGCCGGCTCGTACCCAGTCACGTACACCGGTTACTACGACGCCGAGTGGAGGCCAGTGCGCGGCGTCGTGCCGGTGGAGGAGATAATCACCCTCTACGTGAACGGCCAGCCGCTACTCAGCCTGATGTGCATGCCGATCCAGTTGGAGGAACTGGCTCTGGGCTTCCTGTTTAACGAGGGGCTGATCGAAGGACTGGATGACGTGGCAGTGCTTGAGTTGTGCGGCGGGGAGCGGTGTGTGGACGTCTGGCTTGAGCACGACATCGAGACCCCCCAACTGCGCGTCATCACCTCCGGCTGCTCCGGCGGCACCACCTTCGAGGACGTGGCCAGTGGCCTTAAGGCTACCAGCGTACACCAGCGGGTCGAATCGGGCCTGCGCGTCACACCGCAGCAGGTGACACAGTTGATGGAAGAATTGTCACGCAACACTGTCCTCTACAGAAGAACAGGAGGACTCCACGTGGCGGCACTGGCTGAGGGGGAGCAACTGGTTTGTGTGGCGGAGGACATCGGCCGTCACAATGCGCTCGACAAAATCGCCGGCATCCGCCTGCGACAAGGCCGGCCCACGCAAGACCGTATCCTGCTTACCAGCGGGCGCGTCAGTTCCGACATGGTGAACAAGATAGCGCGGATGGGTATTCCCATCGTCATCTCGCGCACCTCCCCAACCTCGCTTTCTGTCCAGATGGCGCAGGCGTGGGCTATCACACTGATCGGCTACACGCGACGGCGCAGTTTCCGCGTCTACGCGGGCAAAGATCGAGTGGTCGCATCGGAATGCCCGCCTCAGGAATAAACCACCCCGCAACAAGTGGCCTTAAGGCTACAAGCTGGGGACATCCGGGCAAATTAATAAATATTTGAGCAATTAGGGGTTGACAAGTGCCGTGGAATTGTGGTATAGTAACACGTAGCGGAAGTGTTCATGCCACTGCCCTGAAGAACATGGGAGCACAGGCCTGACGCGTAGCTGTCAAGCACTGTGCTCCTTAATCGCTGAGTAAGAGATGAAGTTAGATCCAAGAAACGAACTGGCAGAAGTCGAAGAAGAGGAGATGAGCGGTGAGGAATACCTGCTGACCAGGGCGGGTAAGCAGGGCTTCGTCACCTATGATGACATCCTGACCGCTTTTCCTGAGGCTGAAGAGAACCTGCAGGAACTTGAAGACATCCTGGCTACTCTTATAGAAACCGGCATCGAGATAGGCAGGCCGGAAGAGACGAAAATGCAAGCAGCAGAGATATCCGGGGTGTCCGATCGCGCCGGTGCAATAGCCGATGAGAGAGCCTACTTTGACACTATCGAGATAGACGATACGATAGGCCTCTATCTCAAAGAGATCGGCCGAGTGCCGCTACTCACGGCCGAAGAGGAGGTCACGCTGGCCAAGCGCATGGAGGTCGGTTTGATTGCCCTGGAGCAGTTGAGCCAGGATGGTCTTGAGCCAGAAGAACAGGCCGGGTTGAAGATGCTTATAGAGGACGGGCAGGCCGCCCGTGAGCACCTCATCCGCGCCAACTCCCGCTTGGTGATCAGCGTGGCCAAGAAGTACATTGGCCGTGGCGTGCCCTTCCTTGACCTGATCCAGGAGGGCAACATCGGGCTTATACGCGCTACCAACAAGTTCAACTACCGGTTGGGGCACAAGTTTTCAACTTACGCGACCTGGTGGATTCGGCAGGCAGTCACGCGCGCGATCGCCGATCAGAGCCGCACCATCCGCGTCCCGGTTCACATGGGCGACCAGATCAATAAGCTATTGCGGACTTCTCACCGGCTGACGCAAGAGTTGGGGCGCGAACCTGCCTCCGAAGAGTTGGCCGCCGCGATGGAAATCCCTACACGCAAGGCCGAGGACATGCTGAAAGTGGCCCGTCGTCCTCTCTCGTTGGAGATGCCCACCGACGACGAAGGGAATAGTGAGTTGGGCGATTTCATCGAAGATGAGGATAGCTCTGCTCCGGATGAGGAGGTGACCTCTGCAATGTTGCAGGAGTTACTGCGAGATGTTCTCCAGCATCTCCCACCACGTGAAGTGCGCATTCTGCAACTGCGCTATGGGCTGGTGGATGGCGAGACGTATACGCTTGAAGAGGTAGGCAAGAAACTGGGCGTGACCCGTGAACGGGTGCGTCAGATAGAGGCCCAAGCGCTCAGTCGCCTCCGTCATCCTACTCACTCCCGCAAGCTGCGCGATTATCTAAAGAAATAGCTGCCGGCTGTCACCAGACATTCTCTTTAGACCACAGAGCGAGGCGCCGAGTACGTACTCGGGGCTTCGTTTTACGTGTTTGTAGCCTTAAGGCCATTTGCAGTCCCTTCCCTTGTGTGTTAGAATAGCCGGGTGTGCTGGAAATAGATCAGCACGCTGATGTCCAATGTCATTGCCCCTTACTCTCACCATCATCTTGCCATTGTTGGGCGCAGTAGGGACGCTTATACTATCTCTCGTGCCCCGCTTTCGCCCTTACACGCGCTACGTCGCCCTGACAGCGGTTGGCCTCACCACCATCCTGATTCTGAGACTCAGGTGGGTGGAACCGGTGCCAGTTATTCCTTCTGTGTGGCAACCCTCCTCGCTGTTCGGCGCCACGCTGACTCTGCAGAACGACGCCATGATGCAACCTCTGGCTTTCGTACTGGCTTTGATGTCTTTTGGTGCGGTTCTGGTGGCGCTTAGTCGCGCGGAGAATCTGCACTCACGGCTCGCGGCCGCGCTGTTGGCTTTGCTTTCCGCTAGCCTGATCGTTCTATGGGCGGCCAATTCCCTTACCATGATCGTCAGTTGGGCCATCTATGATCTGCTGCAGGCCGCTGGGCACGTCGCAGCCGGGGGCTCGGCGCGGACGGCTATCCGCGGCTTTGTCTTCGGCAGTCTGGCGACGTTGCTCCTGTGGGGTGGGACGACGTTGCCCTCCGGCGGAGCAAGCAGCCAATCGTGGTCACTGATCGAGCCTGACGACGTGCAACTGACGCTGTGGGCGATGGCCGGTGTGCTGCGGCTGTGGGTGTATCCGCTTCACCTCGCCACTCCGGACGACCTTGACACCGTCCCGTCTCCCGCCATGCTACTTCTTCTGGGGCCTGTCATCGGGTGGGGGTTGTGGCTCCGGCTGGCCTCGGCGAACGGCGGCTCTATCCCCGGCGGCACGTGGGTGCCGACCCTGGCAGTGGCCACTCTGGCCGTGGGGGGTTTTCTGGCCTGGTCTTGCAGGTCCCCCCGCTCTATGTTGCCGTGGATTGGGATGATGGTAACCGGGGCAGTGCTGCTGGCCGCTGGGTTGGCTGGGGAAGGCGCTGCAGCCGTCATATCCACTGGCAGTGTGGCCTGGGCGCTAGGAGTAGGTGTGATATTCCTGAGCGATGGCCTGCAACAGGAGTCCCCGTGGTGGAATCTCCCCGCACTGGTCGGGTCGCTGACACTTATGGGATTGCCTCTCACATTGGGGTTTGTGACGGAGGCGATTTTGATTGGAGGGCTCACGATGGAAGATCCCCTGAGGAGGAGAGTGGCTTTCTTTGTTGGGAACCTCTTCCTGATCCCATCGTTGGTGCGTTGGCTGTTGTCGCCCCGACTCTTGTCGGCATCCTCTGCTTCTCCTCCCGACACTTGTCGGCCCGACTCTTGTCGGCAGCATCCCTGGCCGCTCGTGGCACGTGGAATTGGACTGGGACTGCCAGCGTTATTGTTGATCGTGGCTGGCTTCTACCCCCCACTACTTGTCGCCCGATGGAATCGGCGCGGCCTTCCTCTCTCGTTGGGCAAACTATTTGCGATGCCGAGCCTGGCGGGTTGGTTGTTGTGGGCGATCTCACTCGCTGGTGGGGGAATGCTGGCCTGGCAGGAGGGAAACCTGCGCCCCAGGATAGAGTTTCTGCTCAGTGCTGCCCACGACCTGTTGCGCCTGGACTGGCTCTATGATGCGGTAGTAGGGGCGCTTAATCGGGGATTGAGTGTGCTGCGCGCGGCCGACGAAGTGATAAGAGGCACAGGGGCGTTACTATGGTCATGGTTGCTGTTTCTTACTTTCCTGCTGGTTGGGGGAGGTAAGTAATGCCAACACTGGTAGATCTGTTGGAGCGCGTTTCATTCCTGGCGGCTATGCCTGCCGTGGCTGGCGTGTTTATCACGGCTGGATTCCTGATAATCAGTTGGGACTGGCGACTGAACGTGATCGCACTCACCGTGCAGTACTTCTTCGCGGTACTGCTGTTGAGCCGACTAATCCGGCTGGAAGTGGCTGCCGTCAAGGGATTGATCGGGTGGCTAATCTGTACAGTCTTCTACTTGACCGAGCGGCGAGCCAGTATGCTGGAGCAACCTGCGAATGCTGAAGGCGCACCTCCCTCGCAGCGTTGGCGTCGCTGGATCGTCTCCGCCCGGGCCTCCTTTTACCTGCTGGCTTGGATATTGATCTCGGTGGTAGCATACACGGCCGCGCTGCGCATCCCCTTGCCCGAAGTCCCCACCGACGTTTCTTTGGCCTGTTACCTGTTGGCCGGACTTGGGCTGCTCCTGATTGGGCTGAGAGAGACGCCCATGCAGGTGGGGCTGGGGTTGCTGACCTTTCTACTGGGTTTCGACCTATTCTACGTCGCTCTGGTGCCAAGTCTGGCCGTGGCCGCGTTGCTCGGGGCTGTCAGTTTCATCATCGCATTGGCAACAGCTTATCTGAGGACTGTCCAGGTTGCTGCCAGCCAAGAAGGCAAGACGCCGTGATCGCAGGCCCTCTCTTGCTGCTGATCCTCCCCCTGGTGATGGCAGGTATCGTCTACATCCTGCTTCGATGGGCTTCCCTGTCGGCGCTGCTGGCTGCTGGCACGGCGTTAGCATTGGGCGTTGCAGTCATCACGCTGCCCGTGGATCAGCCGGTGCGTTTTTGGGGAGACCGCCAGATCGCGATGGGCCAGGCGGTGACTTTCTTTGGTCGCCAGTTGGTTCTGGAGCAGGCTGATCGGATAGCGTTGGCCCTCCTGTTCTTCACAACCGCCGGTCTCTTTTTCCTGGCCTGGCGCACACCCGCCCAATCTATGCTCTTTCCGATCGGTCTGGGCCTGCTCAGCCTGCTGTGCGGAGCGCTGCTGATCCAGCCTTTTATCTACGCCGCCCTGCTCATTGAAATTGCCGCTGCCCTTTCCGTATTCGCGTTGCAGGCCGAGGGAGAGTCGCCCACTCCAGGTGCGCTGCGCTTTCTGACATTCACCACCATGGCCTTGCCCGGAATGTTGGTCACCCACTGGCTGTTGGAGAGATACGAGATAACGCCAGATGAGACAGAACTGCTAGGTGCGGCTGCTGCTTTGTTGACCATCTCTTATGCCTTGCTGCTGGGGGCTGTACCTTTTCATACTTGGGTGCCAGCCATCGCCAGCGATGGTGTGCCCCTGGCAAGCACGCTCGTCCTCACTGTTGGCAATGCAGCAGTCTGGTTCCTGTTGCTCGATTTCCTGGAAACCTATCCCTGGCTCAGCGGCCATCCCCGCTTCGAATCCCTCGTCTTCACCGCAGGTCTGACGATGGTCGTCGTGGGAGGATTGTTTGCGCCGGCTCAGCGTCGTCTGGGGCCATTGATAGGGTACGCTGCGTTGGTAGATAGCGGAGCCGCGCTCATCGCTCTGGGGATGAACAGCGAGCTGGGGGTGGAGCTGGTCATCCTGTCCCTGTTCGTGCGTCCTTTTGGGTTGATCCTTATGGCAGCCGGTCTGAGTGGGCTGCGGGCGCGCAGTGGCAGCGACGACGCCTTCGATGCGCTGCGCGGGTTGGGATGGAAAGCGCCGTGGAGCACAGCCGCACTGATCTGTGGAGGGCTTTCGATTGCGGGACTGCCGGTCAGTGCTGGTTTCGCCTGGCGCTGGGCCCTCTGTCGCGTAGTGGCGCGCTCCAGCCCTGGTACTGCATTTCTCCTCCTCCTGGCGGGGGTGGGTGTGATGGCGGGCGTGTGGCAAGGACTATCCGCCCTCCTGATGCGTCCCCGCTCACCCAAGGATCGCAGTGTTATCTCCCTGGGTCCCTCCGAAGGTTGGCTGACGGCGGCGGTCGTGATTGTGGCAATCATGGCTTGCGTTGGGGTCGGGCTCTTTCCGCAGACCCTCGCACCGCTGGCGACCCGCCTGGCGGAGACCTACACTTTCTTTACCCCTTGAGCGACCTCAGTAATGGACCTGTTTGAACACAGCCGACAAGAACAAATCCTCCGCGAAGCACCCCTGGCGGCGCGCATGCGCCCCCGCACCCTGGACGAGTTCGCCGGCCAGGAGCCCATCGTCGGTGAGGGGCGGCTGCTGCGCCGCGCCATCAAGTCCGACCGGTTGTTCTCCTCACTGATCTTCTGGGGGCCGCCGGGAACCGGCAAGACGACGTTGGCGATGATCGTCGCCAATACGACGGCCAGTCACTTCG
>CAZMOT010000121.1:0-10368 GCA_964568065.1 uncultured Anaerolineales bacterium | reverse complement strand
GTTGAGCAGTTTTGGGATTTGGAGTTTGGGATTTGGGCTTTGGAACGCAGTTCCACAAGTCAAAGGAGTGGATAAATGACAATGAAAGCCGTCAGATTGATTGAACCTGGACGACCTTTGGAAATGCAGCAGGTCAGTGTTCCTGACGTTGGTGCAAGAGATGTGCTGGTGCGTGTCAAGGCGGCAGGTATCTGCCACTCAGACGCACATTATCGCGCTGGCAGATCGCTGGTTGCCCCATTGCCGATGACATTAGGCCACGAGGTTGCTGGCGTTGTCGAACAAATGGGAGCGGATGTAACCAACTTGAAAATCGGTGACCGGGTGTGCCTGCATTATATGGTCACTTGTGGAGACTGCGTCTACTGCAATCAAGGCAGCGAGCAGTTCTGCACGTCGGGCGCCATGATTGGTAAGCATCGAGATGGTGGCTATGCCGAATACATCGTCCTCCCGGCGCGGAGTGCTTTTCTGTTGCCGGCCGAGATACCCTTCGAGCACGGGGCGGTTATGATGTGTTCGTCGGCGACGTCACTCCACGCTCTGAACAAGGCGCGCATCAAGCCTGGCGAGAGTGTGGCTGTTTTTGGTGTGGGTGGGCTGGGTATGTCAGCAGTGCAGTTGGCCCAGGCCTTTGGTGCACTACAGGTGTATGCGGTAGACATCAAGACCAGGAAACTGGAGCTGGCTGGGCGATTGGGAGCTATTCCTATCAACGCCATGGAGACCGACCCGGTGGATGAAATCATGCGGCTGACGGGTGGCAGGGGCGTGGACGTGGCACTGGAATTGATCGGCCTGCCGCTTACCATGGAACAGGCGATCAAATCGCTGGCCATTTTTGGACGGGCTGCTGTGGCAGGCATAACCACCCAGACTTTTGAGATTGCCCCCTACCATGGTTTGCTGAACAAGGAGGCAGAGATCATCGGTGTGTCCGATCATTTGGCTCAAGAACTTGCTCCGCTCATTGAGTGGGTGCGGCAAGGCAAGCTCGATCTATCTGAGGTGATAGCGTATACTGTGCCTCTTGATGCTGATGCTATCAACGACACACTGGACCATCTGGAGAGGTTTAGTGATGAGGCGCGCGTCGTGATTACGCCCTGACCCGGTCGCAGGGCCACTCCCGCCGAACTGGGAGTGATGTTTACACAATGTTCTGTGCGAAGCAGACCATGCGCTATCAATTGACCATTCCCGCTCGTATCAACATTCTCGGCAACCCCTCCGACGCCAACGAGGGAGATCACGCCACCATTTCCGCCGCCATTGACACCTACGCCGGGGCCACCATCGAGCCCGCTGGCGGCCTGGTGCTGGAGGCGGTCAATCGCGAGGGTGAGACACTGGCCCGCCAGACCCTCAATGGCCCCCCCTTCCACCCCTACTACGATGGCTCCCTCGACTTGCTCAAGGGCGCAGTCAACCGGTTGCATACCTACAGCCCCCAGTTTCGCCGGCGGCTGACAGAACGAGGTGGCGTGCGTATCGCCACCTGGACCGAGGTGCCGCGTCAGTCCGGGCTGGGGGGCTCATCGCTGCTGGTGCTGCTGGTGCTGGCGGGCCTGCGCGCTTTCTACGAACTCGACCCCCACGTCCACAACGACTACGTACTGGCCGAACTGTGCCAGCGCGTCGAGGCGCAGGAACTCGGCATCACTTGCGGCTACGCCGATCGGTACGTGCCTCTCTTCGGCGGTCTGGCCTACCTGGACTACCGTGGCAAACTCTATCAAAAGCCCATCGGCGAGGAGCCCTTCGTCACCTACGAGCGGCTCGACCCCTGGATGCCCGGCGGCTCGACTGAGCGTTCGACTGAGCGGGGTTCGGCTGAGGCTCACCCGAAGCCCTCACGCCGAAGGCTCAAAGTCCTGCCGCTGGTCATCGCCTTTACCGGCGTGGTGCGCGATTCGGGCGATGTGCACGGTGTGATGCGCTGTCGTTACCTGAAGGAGTACGCCGACTACGAACGCGGTAGTCCCAGGCCCTTTATGCTCGACGTGATGGAACGAGTAGGAGCCACGGCCTGGCGCGGCAAGATGGCGCTACTGCGCCAGGACTGGGCCGAGTTCGGGCAACTGATGATCGAGAACCACCGCCTGGTGAATGAGATGATGGCTTACTGCGGCCTGCCCGGCGGCGCAGGAGAGGCCAACAACACGCTCGTCGAGGCAGCGCTGGCGGCCGGGGCGTGGGGGGCCAAACTAACCGGCGCCGGAGGTGGGGGCTCCGTCTTTGCGCTGGCCCGGCCGGGTCACGAGGAGGAGTTGGTTGAGGCACTGCGCGCCGCCGCCGCCAACGCCGGGCTGAAGGACGCGCAGGTATGGCCAGCGCACGTGGACCTGGAGGGGTTGCAGATAGAGGTGAGCGACTGATGCTGGCTGTCGTGCTGGCGGCGGGGCGCGGAAAGCGGCTGCACCCCCTCACCGACAATCGTTCCAAGGCCACGCTACCCGTCGCCGGCAAGCCGATGATTGAGCGGGTCATGGAGATGCTGGCGCGGGATGGTGCCGTTCGCTTCATCGTCGTTGTCCACCCGGCTGACCGCGTCCTCGTTGAGCACCTCAGCCAGCCAATGTGGGCCGTTCGCGTCAGGTTGGCCTACCAGGAAGAGCAGAAAGGGATGGCCCACGCTCTCGGCTGTGCCGTTCCCCTTATTCGTGAGGATGGAGCGCCCGATTTCATCCTCGCCTCCTGCGACAACCTCTACCCCGCAGGGCACGTCGCTGCGCTGGTCGCTCGAAGGCGAGAGGGCGGACTGGATGCCGTGCTCACGCTGATGCGAGTGCAGCCCGAACAGATCCCCACCCTTGCCGTCGTCGTCGTGCAGGATGGGCGGGTGACGAGAATCGTCGAGAAGCCTCGTCTCCAGGAGGCTCCCTCCGACATTGGCGTTCCATCGCTCTATGTTCTTTCCACTCGCGTACTGGACTACCTGTCCCATGTCCCCATCTCTACCCGTGGCGAACAAGAGTTCCCCGACGCGCTCCGTCTGCTGATCGAGAATGGCGGCAGGGTGGGGGGGCTGCTGGTACCGTGGCGGATGAATATGACCCACCCGGCAGACCTGCTGGCGCTCAACTGCCATTTCTTACGCCACGATCTCGCCTGTGCCACCGTCGAAGACGATATACCAGAGGACACCAGCATCATCCCGCCGGTGCGCATCGAGACCGGTGTTGAACTCGACCCCAGCTGCCGCATCGGGCCGGAGGTCTACCTCGAGGCTGGCTGCCGTGTCGAAGCGGGTGCTACGCTGCGTCGGGCCGTAGTCTTGCGCGGCGCGATCGTCGAGGTGGGGGAGGTCATCGAGGGAATCGTGCTCGGTTGAAGCAAAAAGCGCAGGGAAGCCCCCTGCGCTTTCCGTTTTGCTGTTTCTGCACTACAAGTCGGGCACACCGCGCCGAAGATACTCATACTGTTCCAATGCCAGTCCCGCCCCCTGTGCTACGCAGGCGATAGGGGCATCGGCCACGTAGACCGGCACTCCCGTCTCACGCGCGATCAGTTCGTCCACTCTCCGTAGCAGCGCCCCGCCGCCGACCAACACCATACCACGATCAATGATGTCCGACGATAGCTCTGGCGGCGTTCTCTCCAGCACCGACTTGACCACACTGATCATCGCCGAGAGAGGCTCTGACAGCGCCTCCGTTACCTCCTCAGAACTGATGGTGATGGTGCGGGGCAGCCCGGCGACCTGATCGCGGCCCTGCACCTCCATGTGTTTCTCCTCCTCCAGCGGCAGCGCCGCACCGATGCGGATCTTGATCTCCTCCGCCGTCGGCTGGCCAATCATCAGATTGTACTTGCGACGGACGTAGGACGCGATCGCTTCATCCATACGCAAGCCGCCAACGCGGATCGAATTCGCCACTACAATCCCATTCATCGCCATGACGGCTGCCTCAGACGCCCCACCTCCCAGATCCACGACCATGTTGCCCGACGGCGTCCCGATCGGCAAGCCTGCCCCCAGCGCCCCTGCCAACGGCTCAGGTATCAGGTGCGCCCGGCCAGCGCCTGCTTCCAGGGCAGCCCTGCGCACCGCCCGCTGTTCTACACTCGTCACCCCGTAGGGCACGCTGATCATCACGCGTGGCTTGAACAGCCCAAAGCCCCCGCAGGCCTTGCGGATAAAGTACTTTAGCATGCTTTGGGTCACCCGGTAATCCGCGATGACACCATCACGCATCGGGCGCATCACCTCAATGGCATCTGGTGTGCGGCCGAGCATAGCTTTGGCTTCCTCACCGACAGCCACGATCCTGTAATCATTGGCCGGGATGGCAACGACTGAAGGCTCCTGCAAAACGATCCCTCGACCCCGCACGTTCACCAATACGTTAACTGTACCCAGATCAATTCCTAGTTGTTTCCCAAACATTCAGTTTCCTTCTCGGCCAGGCACTCTCGCCCGCTTCCGGATATGACGGTGTAACACCACGCTTATGACCAGACCTGACAGGTTTTTGCCCGAATTTGTTGTTCAAAACAGGTGACGAGTGGCAAATTGAGCCTCAAGTGACGAAAATTGTGGAAACCTGTCAGGTCTTGACGCCAAAACGGGAATTGCTGACCCTATCTTAATCGAAGCCTATTTGCCATCCATGAAGACAGAACAGTAGAATGATACACGACTTTGGGGGATTTGTCCAGTGCTGGATAGGAGTTACATCGGACACCCTGGCTAGTGATACCCCAGCACGAAGCGCACCAGGTCGCGCCGCCACGGACGCTTGCGGCGCAGGTAGTCAAGGCTTTGGACAAAGGGAGCGGGATCAAAGCCAAAGTGGCGCTGGACGGTCACCAAGTCCGTTGCGCTGCCTACGGTAAGAAGGTCAAGCCACCAACGAGGCGTGGGGGTGCGCGGCAGCAACAAATCGCACAGTTCGATCACGACTTGTATCAGCGGCATACGCACGCGCACCAACCGCTTGCGCACCTCCACCGCGGCCAGCACCACCGCCACCATTTGCTCGAAGCTAAAGTGTTCCGGCCCGCCGAGGTGAATAGTCTGCCCGATCAAGTCATCCCGGTCCAGCGCGGCCACGATACACCGCGCCAGGTCCACGATCTGCAACGGCTGAAAGCGGGATAGCCCTACGTCGGGAATAGGTAATACAAAGGGGATCGCCTTGGCCAGCATCGCCAGCACGTTAGTAAACGCATCCTCCGGGCCGTAGGCGACGGCTGCCCGGAGGATAGTATAGTCCAATTCGCTTCCGTGCACCGCCGCCTCCGCCTCCCCCCTGGCGCGGAAGAGTGGATAGGCAGAAAGGCGGTCGGCCCCCAGACGGCTCAAGTGGATGAAGCGACGCACGCCTGCCTCACGCGCCGCCTCGACGAGGTTGGCTGTCTCCTTAACACAGTTTTGCAGCCTTCTTCCGTGCTCAGCGTCTTCCGCCCCCACCAGGTGAACGACTGCCATCACGTCTTGCATGGCCGTGCGCAAGGCAGGCGGGTCGCTCATACTGGCCGAGACGGTGGAGAAGAGAATATCCGCAGGTAGCCGCTGTTCGCGCCGAGAGGGTCGCAACAGACAGCGCACCTCGCGTTGCTCTGCCGCCAACCGGCGCACTACAGCCCGCCCCACGAAACCTGTGGCATCGGTGACTAGTATCATTGCCCCCTCCGCGTGAGTGCGATTATACCACTGATGTCAATGACGGCCAAACAGCCCAGCCACCCTCCCGCGCAATGGTGACCCACTCAAAGATACGTCGAACGCCCTTCCTCCGCTATGGAGCGTTCTGGTGGAGCTTTTGATCCACGCCGTCCCGCTAATCGCTGGATGAGGCGCACCATGGTGGCTTCCAATTGCGCCTGATAGCGCCAAAAGACCCACGCCAACGCAACCGCTCCGCCGCCCAATGTGATCCAAGCCCACCACGGCAGCTCCGCCGCGCGGGCCCCTACCCAGCAAGAGACGAACACCCCCGGCAGCCGCCCCAGTGTAGCCAGTACGACCATGCGTGGAATGGCAAGCGGGCTGAGCCCGATCAGGAAACAGACAACGTCGTCGGGGAGTGAGGGGAATAAATAAACGAGGAAGAAAAACGGCGGCCCCTGGCGGCCAGCGATTCGATCCCAGCGCGCCAACTGCTCCGGATTCACCAAACGTTCGACTAATGGCCGCCCCAACCGGCGCGCCAGCGTCATCGCTAACATTGTTCCCAACAGCAACCCAATCATGCTGTACAGCGTACCCAGCCAGATGCCATACAGGTAACCGTTCATCACCCCCACGAACTGTCCCGGAATCGGAGCCAATAGCACCTGCGCCACGTTGAGCGCGACGCTGACCAGTGGCCCCCACGGGCCAAAACCCGCTACCCATTCCTGTATTCGCTCCTGATCGCCAAACCAGCGCCACGCCGCCCAACCTATGGCAGCAATCAGAACTACGAGCAGCGCAACGTATATCCAGGTAGCCTTAAGGCCACAGGTCCAGCCACCACCCCGCTGCCTGCTCACGATTGATCCTCCACCGGCGCGGCCCGCCACGACGGCTTCAGCCCCAGGGTGAGCAGGAAGCCGATTGCCACGAGCATCGTCGTCACACCAAAAAGCGTGGGGTACGAAGTCGCCTCCAGCAACCACCCACCTGCTATTGGCGCCAGCGTCAGCACCCCCATGATGGTGTTGCCCAGGCCGATGTAGGCCGGGCGCATCCCCTCCGGCGCGATCTCCAGCAGGTAATTGAAGAAGCCCAGCATCCACGCACTGTTGATCACTCCCAGCGCCACGTAGACGAAGGGATAGGCGCGGACCAGCCAGCCGCCGCCTGCCAGATGAGCCACCAGTGCGAAAAGCGGCCCTGTCGCGGCCACCGCACTCCCGATGCGAATCACGTACCGCGGCCCCCAGCGCTCAACGACCAGACTCAGCATAGCGCTGACGACCACCACGGTCACCGTTTGGGCGACCACAAAGTCGCCGATGATACTCTGTGGCAGGTGCAGCACGTCAGCCGCGTGCACTACGTAGAATGGAGTTGCCAATGTCATCATGCCGACCAGCATTCGACAGACCATCAGGCGACGAAAGGCGGGGTCAGCGAGCAGGAATTTGAGCCAACCACCTTTGTCCCGACCGTTCGTCTCCGGGCCAGCGTCTTTGGGCGCGGGTTCTCGTATCAAGACCAGCGCGATCACCGAAGGAATGAACACCACGCCTGCCAGTGCGAAGAGCAATGCATAGTTCTCGGGAAAAGGACGGCGGTCCAGGACCAGCCCTACGAACACCCCCACTCCGGTTCCTGCCAGCCCGCTGACAACCTGCCCTATCCCGATCAAGCGCCCCCGCCGCTTCAGCGGGATCGCGCGCGCCAGGATGTCGAACCAGGCCACGCTGGTGAATCCATCGCTGGCGGCGAAGAGGCCGAGGCCAGTGAAGAACAAGATCAGCATAGCCGCGGGATTGCGGGCCAGCCCAGCCCACAACGCCAGCGCCGTCACCCAAAACGTGATCCGTCCGCCCAGCCCGGCGAGCAGATACGGCTTCTTGCGCGGTTTATCGCGAATCACGCGGGCGGCCGCCAGTTGAGGCAATAGCCAGCCACCACGGAAGACTGTATCCACCAATCCGATCACAGGCGCTGAATCGGTCAACTGGCCGACGAAGGCCGGCATCACGCTGCTGATGTTGACGAAAGTGAACGCTATCCCGAAGCAGACATAGTCCACCAGGAAGGCGGCAAAGTTCCAGCGATAGTTGGGGGGCAGCGTCTCGGGATTCTTGGGCACGGCGGAAGTGTACCACGAAGCCCCAGGCCGTCAAGCCGCTGGTCAGCAATTGGCGGCTGGCCGCTTGGCCATTTGCCATTTGACCGGATTTCGCTATACTTCCAGAAGATGGAACGACGCTATGTCCAAAGACCCGCTGATCCATACCATCGGCCACAGCGACCATACCACGGCCGCGTTCATTGACCTGCTGCACCAACACGAGATCACCCTCGTCGTGGATGTGCGCAGCCAGCCCTACAGCCGCTGGACGCACCAGTTCAACCGCGAGACGCTGGCCCGCGATCTCGCCGACGCCGGCATCGCCTACCGCTTTATGGGCGACACCCTCGGCGGACGCCCCGCTGATCCATCCCTGTACAATCCCGGCCAGGAGCGCCCCGACTACCGGCTCGTGGAACAGACACCCGCCTATCAAGTCGCCATTGACCAACTGCTCGAACTAGCCCGCACCGAGCGGATAGCCGTGATGTGCAGCGAAGGAGACCACGGCCGCTGTCACCGCCACCTGCTTGTCGCTCAGACCTTGCTTGCGCATAGTGTCCGCGTGCTCCACATCCAGCCCGACGGTAGGACAATCGAGGGAGAGCGCACCGCTCGACAACTCTCGCTCTTTTGACTTGCACACTTGCACGGGAGTCACCTATGACCATCCTGTACACCATCGGCTACAGGCGTAAACCGCTGGCGACGTTCATCGGCCAACTGCGCGAGGCTGGCGTGGACGCCGTGATTGACGTGCGCCTGCGCAACACCTCACACCTGGCCGGCTACACCAAGCAGGACACCCTGGATTTCCTACTGCGCGAGGGATTCGACATCGCCTACGAGCACCATCCTGAATTGGCCCCCATGCCGGAAATCTTCGACGCCTACCGCGAGGACCAGGACTGGGTCACCTATGAGGCTCACTTCATGCAGCTTCTGGAGCAGCGAGTCGCCGAGGAGGTGGGCCGCGCCATTCTGGCCCGCTATTGCGCCCCGTGTCTTCTGTGCGCCGAGCCGACCGCCGAACACTGCCACCGTCGCCTGGTCGCCGAGTACTGGGCCACGCACCTACCGGGGTTGACCATCGTTCATCTGTGAAGGGAACACCATGCCACCCCAGGAAGTCCTCATCCTGGCAATGACCAAAATGCTCAGCGGCATCTGCACCGCTGGCTTCACCCGCGAGCCCGACCCAGTCACCGGCCTGCGCTGGGTGCGCCCGGTGCGCGAGTTCGACACCCTCCTGCCGGGCGATATGACCGACGCCGATGGCCGCCTGGTGCGGTGCGGCGACGTGGTCGAGCTGAACCTGCTCACGCCACACCCCGATCCACCCCACACCGAGGACTGGAGCACCGACTTTGTCCGCCACCGGCCACGGCTGCTGCGCCGCCTGGAGGGGGAGAAGCGGGCCCGTTTCTTCGCCAAATATCTCGACCTTGCCCCGGAGGACGTGCTCATCCATCACACCCGCTCGCTCTGCCTGGTACAGCCCGAGCAGGTGTGGGCGAGCTTTTCGTTGGACGGCTACTCCGGCAAGTACGAGGCGCGTATGGGTTTCCTGCTGCCAGGCAACGCCAACCAACATCGTGCCGCCAGCAGGCGCGGCATCTCTGTGACCGACCTCAAGTGGCAATCACTGGGCCGGGCCTGGTTGGGCGAGAGAGGCGGACGATTGACGCTGGATCATGACACACTCTACGAGCGTTTGAAGGCTGAGGCTATCTACCTGGCAGTGGGGCTGGGTCGCAAGTGGCAGGGGGAGTATTGGCCCCTCGTCATTGGCGTGCACGTCGTGCCGGATTACGAGACGAATGACAAATGACGAATGAACAAGTGAGAGATGAACAAATAACGAATGAACAAATGACGGACGCACTGGCCGAGTTGGAGATCGCGCCTCGACAAACCCTCCAACTGATAGGCAAGCAACGCAGCCGCTTGCTCAACTTTCTCCTGCGCTGGGAGCAACTTGAGGCTCTCCACGCCTGCCTGAACGCCCTCATCCCGGCCAATCCCAGGCTGGTCTCGCTGCTCGATCTGCGGGCCAGGGCGTTTCTGGCTCAGGGCCAGCCCGACAAGGCCCTGCCGGTGATGGAGGAGCGAATCGAGCGCAAGGCCTCCCTCACCGCCCGCGCGCTCCTGGCCCGCGTTCACCTGGCCCGGGGCGACGTGGAGGCCGCCCACCAGATCGCCCGCGCTCTGGTCGAGGAACGGGAGGATAGCGTGATGGCCTGGGGGCTGCTGGGCGAGGTCGAGCTGGCCCGGGGCGACACCGACGGTGCGCTGATCGCCTACCGTCGCCTGAACGAGCTGCGCCCCCAGGGCCGTGCTTACCTGCTGGGAATGGTCGCTTTCTATCAGGCCCGCGACGACCTGGTGACCGCCAGCGGCTACGCTGTGCGTCTCCTGCGCACCGCCCGCGAGGATATGCCGCTATCCATTTCCTACCTGCGCCGGCTGCGCGATTACTTCCAGGCCAGCGAGGAGGAGACCCGCGTCGCCGACCTGGAGGCTGAATTGGCGCGCCGCTACAGAGACGAACTGGCTGAACTGCGGGCCGCCCTTTCGCCAGGCTACCGGCCGCGCCCTGCCCCCGCGCCGCGCCCCGCTATTCCCCCCTCTGTCC
>CAZMOT010000120.1:8411-10449 GCA_964568065.1 uncultured Anaerolineales bacterium | reverse complement strand
ATGCGCCGAGGGGGTGGTAAGGAAACGTGGACGGGCTTCTTCCGGCATGGTATAATGGACGTGCGACGAATTCTATTGGTCACAAGAAAAAAGTGACAATGTCCAGTAAAGTTCTGATTTACGAGGAACAGATTGTCTGCGAAATTCACGAGGTTCCCAGGGAATACTGGCCGAACTTGCTCCAGATCATCCGCCTGTGCCGCGAGAGCATAGTCCTGAAGCCCGCTGAAGCGAGCCTCCGCTATGGATGGCAAGAGGCAATGACGGGACAGACCCGTTACCTGTTTTCACTAGTGGAGAAACAGGCGCATCTGCGCGGTGTGAATGTTGAGACGCTGGTGAACCTCTGGTTGCAACAGAAACTGGCAGAGCAGGCTCAGCCCATGGGTGCATAGAAGAATCACCCCGAGAACCGTAGGACCAGTGAGCAACTTGCTCCACCGCCTATGCCAACCATCCTTTCCCTCTACCAATTCACCGACCAGCAGGCCGACGCCATCCAGGCCCCCGATGAGGCCGCCGCTTCGCTTACAGTCGTCACCGCCGGCGCCGGCTCCGGCAAGACCCGCACCCTGGTCGGACGTTACCTGGCCCTGCTGGAATCCGGCCTCCCCCTCCGCTCCATCGTCGCCATCACCTTCACCGAGAAAGCGGCCCGTGAGATGCGCGTCCGCATCCGCGCCGCGGTCGAGAAGTGGCTGCAAAAGTGCGACGACCCGGCGGAGCGGGCTCACTGGGAGGAGGCCTTCGCCGCCCTGGACGGGGCCCGCATCGGCACCATCCACGCCCTCTGCGCCGAAATCCTCCGCGCCCACCCCGCCGAGGCCCAGATAGACCCCGACTTCGACGTCCTGGACGAAGCCCACGCCGCTCTGCTGAAGGCCCGCGCCGTCGAGGCTGCCCTGGCCTGGGCTGCCACGGTTCCTGAAGTGGTCCTCCTGTTCGAGCACATGACCGAGCACCAACTGCGCCAGACCCTCGCCACGCTGGTGGAGAAGCGGCTGGATGCAGTCGCCACCCTCGAAGCCGACGGCTCGACTGAGCTCAAAGTCCCCCTGGCCCGCTGGTCCGACGCGCTGGCGGGCTGGCTCCACAAGCGGCTGGAGAAGCCGGCCTGGGCTGCCCCGCTGGACGAGTTGACCCGCCTCCAGGCCCACCAGCCCGACGACAAACTGGAGACCGCCCGCCAGGAGGTTCTGACCTGCTGGGCCAAAGCCCACGCCGCGCTGGAGGCCCGCGAATGGGATGTCCTCTTCGCCGCTCTCCTGGCCCTGCGCGGGGCCATCTCCACGGGCGGCAGAAAAAGTAACTGGGACGCCGGTGCTTTGACTGCGGCGCGGAAGGCGATGAAGGACCTCCGCACCCACTTCGACACCGCACTCGCTCCCTTGGTGGACAAGAAGCGACCGCTTTCCTGGTCCCTGGACGAGCAGTGCGCCGACGCCCTCCTCCGCCTGCGCCACCTCTTCGACCGTGCCCTGGCAGAGTACAACCACCTCAAGGACGATCGCCGCGCCCTCGACTTTGACGACCTGGAGGCAGGGGCTCTGGCGCTCCTCACGAGCAACGACAAAGTCCGCGCCCGCTGGCAATCCGAAATCCGCGCCGTCCTGGTAGACGAGTTCCAGGACACCAACAGTCGCCAGCAGCAGATCGTCTACGCGCTCAGTGGCTTTACGCAACACCAAATACGCAATACGCAATACGCATCGCTGGGTTCGCTCTTCGTCGTCGGCGACAGCAAGCAATCCATTTACAGATTTCGCGGGGCGGACGTGACCGTCTTCCGCCGTGTCCAGGCCGACGTGGTCGCTGCCGGTGGGCGACATGTCCCTCTCGATCTCACTTTCCGCGCCCACGCTCCTCTGGTCGCCCTCACCAACGCCCTCCTGGCCCCCATCCTGGGCGAGCAGGATGACCCTGAGCGGCCCTATGCCGTCCCTTTCGCCCCTCTGTCCGCCCACCGGGAGGAACCCCGCCCCGCCATCCACTCTCCTTACGTGGAACTGCACCTGGGGCTAGGGGAGAACGCCAGCGA
>CAZMOT010000120.1:0-8401 GCA_964568065.1 uncultured Anaerolineales bacterium | reverse complement strand
CGCTGCCGCTGCCCTGGCCCATCGTCTGCAGCAGATACACGACGGGGAGGACGTGGACTGGGGGGAGATGGCGCTGCTCTTCCGCGCCTCCACCGGCTTCCCCGCCTACGAGGACGCGCTGGAGCGGGCCAGCATCCCCTTCGTCACCGTCGCTGGGCGGGGTTTCTACGACCGGCCGGAGGTGCGGGACCTACTCAACGGCCTCGCCGCCCTGGCGGATCCCACCGACGACCTGGCGCTGGCCGGGCTCCTGCGCTCCCCCGCCTTCGCCCTCAGCGATGCGGCCCTTTACCTGCTGCGCCGGGGGACGGACGGGGAGCGACGCTCCCTGTGGAAAGCCCTCCACGGTCCCTTGGATTACCTGGCCTCCGCCGATGCCGCCCGGGCACGGCGAGCGCGGGAAGTCATCGCCGAACTCCATGGTCTATCCTGGCGCACCACCGTCGGCAACCTGCTGGGGCGGTTCCTGGACGCCACCCACTACCGCGCTGCCCTGTACCTGGCCGGCGGCCGCCGGTTGAGCCGGAACGTGGACAAACTGCTGGCCGACGCCCACCGGAGCAGCGTGGTCAGCGTGGGGGAGTTCCTGGAATACGTCCAGTCCCTGCGTGACGTGGCCGCTCGCGAAGGGGAGGCCCCCGTCGAGGCCGAGGGAGCCGTCCAGTTGATGACCGTACACAAGGCCAAAGGGCTGGAGTTCCCTGTCGTCGTCATCGCCGACGCGGCTCACGTTGGCCGTGGTCACACTCAGCCCATCCTGGTCTCCTCCGACCTGGGCGTCCTGCTGGGGCTGCAGGATGAAAAGACCCTACCCGCCACCTACCGGCTAGCCTCCCTGCGCGGCGCCGACCAGGAAGACGCCGAGTCCCGGCGTCTCCTCTACGTCGCCACGACCCGTGCCCAGGAGAAACTCATCGTCAGTGGGCACGTCAAGGCAAAGAAAGACAGCACCCCCGAACTGCGGGGCTGGCTGGCCTGGCTGGGGGAGGTCACCGGTCTGAACCAGGCACAACTGCCCGACCCCCTCTCCACACCGCAATCTCTCGAGCTGGACTGGGAAGGGGATGAACTGACCTGCGTGCTTTACCCACCGCCGGATGAGAAGGAGGAACAGGCGAAGAAAGCAGTCCCCTTGTCTCCCCATCCCCTTGTCTCCCTGTCTTCTCTGCCTGACCTGATCGCGCCGCTAGTCTCTACTCCGCTCACCGACGCCGACCCGAAGGTACAGGAGCGCGAGAGCGACCCACCGTCCCGCGTCTGGCGCGTCGTGCCCGTAGCCCAGAAACCCGAAGGCCCCGCCTGGGTCGTGGGCAGCCTGGTCCACACGGCCCTGCGCCACTGGCGCTTCCCGGACCGGCCCGGCCTGGAGGACTTTTTGCATCCATACGCCCTGGAGGCCGGCCTGACCGACCCGCAGGAGATCCGCCGCACCATCGCGCAGGCCCGCCGCCTCCTGGCCCGTTTCCAGGCCCATCCCCTCTACGCTGAATTAGACCAGGCCGAGCGGTACCACGAGGTACCCTACGCCGTCGAGGTGGACGGTGCCCCCAAGAGCGGCATCGTGGACCTGCTGTGCCGGTTCGACGGCGGCTGGACGCTGATCGAGTTCAAGACCGATGAGCTGCAAGCAGAGGCCAACCTGGAGGCCCACATCCGGAAGAAGAAGTACGACCAGCAGGTGCAAGAGTATGTCGCAGCGACAACCACCCTCCTGGGCGAGCACCCGCGAGCGCTGCTGGTTTTCCTGAACGTGGGCGGAGAAGTGAGGTTGGTCCCGATTTGACATCGCACCAGAGCGTGGTAAAATTCAGTGACTGAATTTTACCATGTGAGTTCTGAACTCTTCATTACCCGACATTGGGAATCAGAAACCAGGTTTTTCGCTTGCTGAGGCGTTTTTGGTGCTCCAGAATGCTCAAAAAGCAACGATTAGCTTGGTTCATAAGACAAAAAACCTGGTTTCTCTCCGCGTGTCGGGTAGTGAGTCTGAACTCAAGCGTCGTATTCAGCGGATTAGTGAGGTAAGTACAATGGGGCTGACAGCACTGGAAATTGAAGTTGGAAACCCCGCCAATCCAAAGGTGACGGAGAAGGTGAATTTCCTGATTGACTCTGGGGCTGTCTATTCCGTGGTTCCCACTCCTGTCCTGGAGAGGTTGGGTATCAAGCCGTTGGCGGAAGAGGAGTTCCGGCTGGCAGATGGCACCAAGGTCGTTCGGAAGAAAGGCATTGCACTCTTTAAGTATGGCAAAAGAATAGGCGGCGCTGACGTCATCTTCGGCAAAGAGGGCGACCACAAACTTCTGGGGCGCTTACCCTTGAGGCGCTTGGTCTTGCCCTCGATCCGCTGAAGCGGGAACTGAAACCTTTGCCAATGGTCCTTGCCACTCTGGAGAGTAGAGGCACAGCCTCGGTTAAATGGTGAACCTCGGGAAGTCTGGTCACGCCAACCGATGTCAGAGATAGAGCGCCAACTGCGCATCTTGGAGGTTCTGGAGCATAACCCGGAGACAACCCAGGCCAGCCTGGCCGCCCAGTTGGGCGTGGCCGTGGGCAGCGTCAACTGGTACCTCAAGCGACTGATACGCAAGGGGTACGTCAAGGCGACGAAGATGGAACGCCGCCGACTGAAATACTTCGTCACGCCCCAGGGGCTGGCTCTCAAAGCCAAGCTGACCTCGCAGTACATGGAGGTCTCGCTGCGGGTCTATCGGGAGTTGCGCCAGGCGGCGCGGGAGACGCTGGCCCAGGTACGCAGCAGAGGCTACACGGCGGTCAAGGCTGATGGCAAGGATGAGGCAATGGAGATCTTCCGCCTGACTTGCCTGGAGGACGGTGTGGCTGTCGAAAAGTCCCCTTCCTCACCGCTCCCGGAGGTGCGGACGGAGGGGACTGGGTTTGTGGTGGAATGGCCGGGGAACTGTGGAGAAGATCAATGCACATACTCGACGTCGTCGGCGCGCGTCCCAATCTGATCAAGATCGCTCCCCTGGTCGAGGAGATGAGCCGCCATCCCGAGATCGAGCCTGTTCTACTGCACACCGGTCAGCACTATAACGACAATCTCTCACAAGTCTTCTTCGACGAATTGGGCATCCCTGAGCCAGATATCTACCTGGGTGTAGGCTCCGGCAGCCACGCCGAGCAGACCGCCCGCATTATGCTGGCCTTCGAGCCGGTGCTGCGGGAACAGCGGCCCGACCTGGTGCTGGTGGTGGGCGACGTCAACTCCACCCTGGCCTGCACGCTGACGGCAGTAAAGATGCACATCCCGGTGGCCCACGTCGAGGCCGGCCTGCGCTCCTTCGACCGCACCATGCCGGAGGAGGTCAACCGCATCGTCACCGATGCGCTGGCGGAATGGCTCTTCACCACCGAGCGCAGCGCCGGCGAGAACCTCTTGCGTGAGGGATGACCGCGTGATAAAATCCACTTTGTCGGCAACGTGATGATTGACGCGCTGCTGCGCCACCGGGAACGGGTGTTGCAGACGCCGGCGCTGGAACGGTTCGACGTCACGCCGGGAGAATACATGCTCGTGACCCTGCACCGCCCCCGCAACGTGGACGATGCGGCCAAGTTGGCTGCTTTCGTCGAGGCGCTGGGACGGGTGCGGGAACATCTGCCAGTGGTCTTCCCGGTTCATCCTCGCACCCGCAAGCGTTTGAAGGAGTTTGGGCTGCTGGAGCGGGCGACGGAACTGCTGGGAGCAGGGCTGTGCGAGCCGCTGGGCTACCTGGAGTTCCTGCACCTGATGGCGCGGGCGCGAGTGGTGTTGACCGACTCGGGTGGCATCCAGGAGGAGACGACAATCCTGGGCGTGCCTTGCCTGATGCTGCGTCCGGCCACCGAGCGGCCTGTGACCGTCACGGTGGGCACCAACCGGGTCATCGGTTCTGCACCGGAGCGCATCGTGCCGAAGGTCGAGCGCATCCTGGCGGGCGACGCGCCGCAGGGAGGCACGCCAGAGTTGTGGGATGGGAAGGCGGCGAGACGGGTGGTGGAAGTGTTAAGCAAGGCGCAGAATCTGTCATGAGCGAACTGACCGGCCCCGGCGATGATGCACTTGGCCACGCTGTCCCCACCACCTGCCCCGAGGCAGAGATGGTCAGCGTGAGAACGTCAAAACATCAAGTGCTTTGGTTCAAACGATTGTGGGCGTTTGCCTCGAAAAGACGTTTCCGGTTGCTGACGTTATCCAATCTGGGTTTCGCCCAGGTGATGACTATCGTCCTTGGCGTGTTGAGCAGCAGTCTATGGGCACGCGGCGTACCGGTCGAGACCTATGGGCAGTATCAGGTGATCATGTCGCTAATTGCCATCGTTGGAGCTTACTGCCTGCCTGGCTTGGGAGAGAGCATAACCATATCAGCGGCCAAGCGCTATGATGGCAACCTGACGACTATTCTGAAGCTGAAACTGGGAGCTGCGTATGTGGGCAGTCTGGTGTTGGTGGGCGCTGGTTTCTTCTACCGCGCCAGCCAGCCAGAACTGGCCGCCGGCATCTATCTTGTTGCCTTGCTGTTCCCTCTCTACCAGCTCAACGTCGTATGGAGTCCGTGGCTGATCGGCCGCAATGAACTAAGCCGCCGTGCGTTCCTGAGTGTTGCCGGCCACGTTATCCTCATCGGCGCACTGGGCACGCTCATATTGGCTGACCGAAGAGCCTTGGGCGAGTTGGTGGTCGGGGTGATTGGCTTACAGGCACTTTTCTCCCTTGCTATTGTCGTCTACATCCTGCGGCACAGGATGAACAGGCTGACTCATAATGATACCATCAAATACGGCTTTCATTCGTCTGCCGCTATCCTGCTTGAGGGGCTGGTGGCCACGGATAAGGTGATAATCAACCATCGCCTATCCGCTGCCGACGTCGCCGTCTACTCAGTTGCTCTGGTTTTTTTTACTCAAGCCAAGTCTGTATACTCGATATTCAATCAGATGATCACGCCCCGGATATACAAAGCGGACTCTGTTGCCGAGGCGTGGACATACCTGAAGGGTAAACTGGGGCTATTGATACTGTTTTTTACTTTGATCGGCCTCGCTGGCTTTGCGACCATCCCGATTCTGGTGCCATTGCTGTTCTCAGAGCGATATGCGGCAGCGGCGCCGTATGGCAAGTGGCTGTGGTTAGGCTCAAGTGTGACAACGCCAACCATGTATTTGGCGAACATTCTGCGGTCGCAGAAAAAGGTCAAGTTTGTCTATATGCTCTCACTAGGACACCCAGTCTTACAATTCGTGCTGTTTCTTGGGCTTGTCCAATACGGCGTGATGGGGATGGTTATGGCCAAGATACTTGCCAGAATCGCTCTCGCTATTTTCTATACGGCTAGTTTTCTTTATTACTTCTACTTTGAATAAGCTGTGAAAGTGCAATGGACATGGCCTTGATTCGTAAGCTATACTTGAGATTATGTAACGTGTATCGCAAGCTGAACTTGATTGTAGAAGTAGCGGTCAAGCTTGGGGCGGATGCATCATCGAAAAGGAAACTTGTGCTTAGTGGCTTTTGGCTTTACTGGAATAACGTTCGCAGAAAGCCATACGCATTCACGGCCAGGTTAGAGAAGTTTGGACAGAGTTTTAGCTTCCAGTTCGAGAACGTAGGCGATTATGGCACACTCCATGGGATCTTTGTGCAGGATGAATACCAAATCGATCTACCCGAAGACCCGGACATTATCCTTGATCTGGGTAGTTACGTAGGGCTCTCTCTCGTGTATTTTCGCCTTCGATACCCAAGGGCCAAGCTCTACGGGTTTGAGCCAGATCCCAACAACTATCAGCGCCTTGAAGACAATGTTCGTCAACTCCGAAACGTTCAAGTACTCAACACGGCGGTATCGTCCTTCGACGGGAAGATCACGCTTTTCGTTAATCCATACCGTGGGTATTCCTCCTCTGTTTTTCAGCGTCAATCTGGTCAAGAGACTGTTGAGGTTGAGACCAAGAAGCTCGACACGCTCGTCAGCGAACTGGGTGTTGACCAAGTGGACCTCCTCAAGTTCGACATAGAGGGTGCTGAAATGGAAGTCTTTCGTAGTTTCAGGCAGATGGATCTTGTGACAACGTACATTGGCGAAGCACATCCCGCTTTGGGAGGATGGAGAATGCAAGACTTTGTGTCTCTCTTTGACGGTTATGAGATCGAATTCGATGAAACGAAACCACAATCGCGATACCTGTTTGTTGCTCGCAAGAAGAACCATGATGCTTAGCAATCTGGTACACAACCACCTGCGTCCACAACTAAGGCAACTACGCACGGAAGGACCGGTAGGCTTTCTTCGCTGGAATTCGATCTTGTTGGAGGCGTGGGTGCGGTATTGGCTGAACCGGCACACTTATGAAATACTGAGCGAAGCTGAGTTGCGTGCCACGCGCAAATCGGATAGGGTGTTTGTCTTCGGCTCTGGCTACTCTCTCAATGACATTTCGCCTGCTGAATGGCAAGACTTTGAACAGCATGATACGCTGGGGCTCAGTGGTTTCATATATCAGCAATGGGTACGGGTGGATTACCACCTGATTCGCGGCTGGGTAGAGACAAAAGATGGCACCTTCAATTGGCGGCAACATACTACGGATTTTGTCAACACATTGCATGCGAACCGACATTTTCAAGACACCATCTTCATTATGCAAGGAGAGTACCTGGCCCAATTCTGCAACCGGCTTATTGGATACCGTCTCCTCCGACCAGGCAGTCGCGTTTTTCGGTACACGACTGCGAGGAGATCAGGCCCCCCCACGCGCTCGTTGAATCAGGGACTGCGCCACATGGTTGCGACACTATGCGATGCGGTCAATTTTGCCTACTGTTTGGGATGGCAGGAGATCGTCTTGGTGGGTGTCGATTTGTATGACTCGCGCTATTTCTGGCTCAAGCCAGATGAAACACTCAGCTTCGATGAGACTACAGGTACGCTAGCTGCAGCCGAATACAATGTACGAGGTTTGCGCTATGACCAAATGCATAACACAGCCCGTAATGACATCGCGGAGATTATGGGGCAATGGCGAGATATCTTTGAGCAAAACAACGTCCACATGAGCGTGTACAACCCCCGATCGCTCCTGACTCAAGTGATGCCAGTCTATCAGCGGAGCGAGCAGAACAGATGAGTGCTATTACCGGCTTCCTGCTGCGGCACTACAGACTTGGCTCCCTGGGATATGAGGCGCTCAAATACCTTCGCGCGCTCCTTAGGGTTTCAGAAGACAGGCCCCACTCGCTGACCACGGGCAAAGCCAACGTGTTTGCCGAGTTTGTCGCTGATGATGGACGACGGCTTCCTCTGTACAAAGGTTACCGCGATCGGATCAAATCGAGTTGGCGATCAGACTACTGGCCCACGATCGCTCTGCTGGGAATCAGGTACCGTGTTCCACTAACTCCCAGGGCGACAGCACTCATCCGGGAACTTGACTCAGATCGTACTCTACCAGCCAGTTTGGACGAGTTTGCCGATGTCGTCACCGAGCTGTCAGATCAATACCCACACGAACTGACTCGCTCAAGCATTTTGTGTCCACTGACCCAACGTCCAATTATTGTGGCCCGCGTCACGAGAAAGCAGGCGGAGTCTATGGCGCAGTCCTATCTACGTAATGCCTTATCGAAGCTACGAGCGTATGTTCGTTGGTCGGGCAAGCGAGTAACGAAAGAAACGGCTACTCTGGAAGTCGGTTGCGGTATGGGATATGCGGTCGCAGCGATGGCGATGTTTGGTGTGGGGTGCTCAATCGGCATTGATCATGGAAACCCCGACTACCGGTGGATTTATGAGCGCCCAGCGGTGTTGTCCAGGCTGGGGCTTGACACCTCAACTGCCAGCAGGGTACAGATTGTTCCTGGTGCTATTGAGCACATACCGTTTGATGATGACCGGTTTGATTTGATATACAGCACGTCAGTCATTGAGCACGTGCATGACCTGGGCGAAGCGTTCACAGAAATGGCGCGAGTGTTGAAGCCGGGTGGGCTGATGATTCACAGCGTTGACCCCTATTTCTCCCCCAGAGGCGGGCATGCCTCGTGTACTCTGGATTTCCCCTGGGGACACGCCCGACTGCGTCCCGCTGAGTTTCGCCGGTATATCCAGGCATTCAGACCCCATGAGTATGACCACATCGTGCAGATGTACGATTCCCTGTTCAGTCGGCCCCGTGTTTCCCTTAACGAGATTGACCAAGCCATTGGTCAAGCAGGACTCAGTGTACTCTCTTGGAGAGAGCATTGGGCCACGAATCATTTACCTTCGGGAGATATTGGGCAGGAGGTCAGCCGCATCTATCCCACCGTAGGACTTCGAGACCTAGCGGTTGACGATCTCAGCCGGCTCATGTGGGCTTCGGGGTGAAGGTGCTTGAAAGAAAGGGATAGATGGTATAC
>CAZMOT010000119.1:0-10501 GCA_964568065.1 uncultured Anaerolineales bacterium | reverse complement strand
CCTCTGCTCCCCTGCTCCTGTAAGCGAAGCGGCGCTCCCTTCCCCACCTTCCCCAGCCTCTCGATCTTGAAAATCACCCGACCATCTGGGTCCGGGCACTGGACGTGATGCACACGCCACATCCAGTCCTCGTCCTGCTCCTCGAGGATCTCCCTCTCCTTGGGCGTGATGACCGGTAGCAGGCTCTGCAAAGCCCACATGCAGATGTAGCCGCCTTCAGGAATCCTGATGTCGCCGTCGCGCACGGTGAAATAATCGCCTGGCTTCATAGGCGGGTCGGCCGTGCATGCTCCCAGCACTTTGGTGACGGTCACCTTCAGTTCATACATCGGTAGGCTCCTCCAACAGCTCCGCCATCAGCGCTGATGACGTGATTACTCTCATCAATGGATAAAGTGGGTTGCGACGGTAGAGGCTCAACGTTTGCTCGTGAATGCTCTCGGAGTAGGAAGCCGAGCAATCCTCCAGAAAGACCGCCTTAAAGTCGTGGCAGATAGCGTCCATAACGGTCGTCAGGACGCAGTATTCTGTCGCGATCCCGGCGACGGCGCAGAGGGTCACTCGCCTCTCTCGCAGCCATTGGTCGAGATCGGTGTTGAAAAAGGCCGAAAATCTTGGCTTTGGCAGCCACAGGTCTTCCTCCTCTCTGTAATCCAGTTCGTCCGCTACCTCCGCTCCTTCCGTCCCTACCAGCGAGAACGGCTTCAGGCGGCCTTTGAATATGAAATCCTGCCTGTGATAGGCATCCGTGGGAAAAACAATTGGCCACCCTTGCTCTCTAAACACGCAGATCAGGTTGTTGATCGGGCCAACGATCCGCCTAGCAAGAGACGTAATAGGGTAGCCCTTACTTTCATCAAGATTGTCTTTGACCATGTCAATGATTAGGAGGGCTGGCGTTTCTTTGTTTTCGTTTATCATATATTCCTCCGCGATGTCTAGGAATTCATACACCACCAGGTCAGGCACAGATTAGTTTCTTAGGATCAGCGGCAGGTACACGTTCCTGGCGGACACGCCAAAGGCCGCCACGGCATCGTCATGGCGGCCCGTCGCGTAGACGTGGTCCCCGTCGGGGCTGATGGCGACCCATTCGGCACCGTCCAGACCCCCCACGCCGCCGACGCCGTCCCGCTGCACCTCCACGAAGGTCAGTCTCCCATCGGACGCATTCCGACTAAAGACCGCCACGGCGTCGTCACCCAGGCCTGCCACGTAGACGTACCTCCCGTCGGGGCTGACGGCGACCGATTGGGCGAGATCCAGCCCGTCCACGCCATCGACGCCATCCCGCTGCACCTCTCTAAAGGTTAGTTTCCCGTCGGACGCATTCCGAGTGTAAACCACCACCGCGTCATCATCGCTGCACGCCACGTAGACGTGCCTGCCGTCGGGGCTGACGGCGACTGACCTGCTACCCTCGTATGAGCTAATTTTCCAGTCAACAAAGGTCAGCGCTCCACTGGCGTCATCCCGGCTAAAGATCACCACGCCGCCGTCCCAGTGGCCCGTCGCGTAGACGTGGCTTCCGTCGGGGCTGATGGCGACCGAGCTGGCGCCATCCAGACCATCCACGTCGCCCTCACCATCCTTTTCCCGCTCCACGAAGGTCAGCGTCCCGTTGACTGTGTCCCGGCTAAAGACGGCTACGGCATCGTCTTCCCAGCCCGCTGCGTAGACGTGGTTTCCATCGGGACTGACAGCAACCGACCGGGCGCCATTCAGCCCGTCCACGCCGTCGAGGCCGTCCCGCTGCCTCTCCACAAAAGTCAGTGCCCCGCTGGTATCATCCCGGCCAAAGACCACCACGGCGTCGCTTCCCCAGCTCGCCACGTAGACGTGGTTTCCATCGGGGCTGACGACGACCGATCTGGCGTCAATCAGCCCGGTCACGCCACCGACGCCGCTTCGCTGCACCTCCACGAAGGTCAGTTTCCCGTCGGACACACTCCGGCTGAAGACCGCCACAGCGTTGTCATCGCTGCCCGCCACGTAGACGTGGCTCCCGTCGGGGCTAACAGCGACCGATTTGGCGCCATCCAGGCCATCCAGGCCGCCGGCGTCGTCCCGCTGTACCTCCACAAAGGTCAGCTCCCCGCTGATATCATCCCGGCCAAAGACCGCCACGGCGTCGTCATTGGGGCTCGTCGCGTAGACGTGGCTCCCGTCGGGGCTGATAGCAACCGAGTTGGCCCAATCCAGGCCGTCCACGCCACCGACGCCGTCCTGCTGCATCTCCAAAGGTCAGTTTCCCGTCGGACACATTCCGGCTAAAGACCGCCACGGCGTCGTCAATTCGGCCCGTCACGTAGACGTGGCTCCCGTCGGGGCTGACGGCGACCGAGTTGGCACTATCCAACCCATCCACGCCGTCGAAGCCGTCCTTTTTCCGCTCCACAAAGGTCAGCGCCCCGGTGGTACCATTCCGGCTAAAGACTGCCACGGCGTCGTCATAGGGTCCCGTCACGTAGACGTGGTTCCCGTCAGGGCTGATGGCCACCGAGCTGGCGGCATCCAGGCCGTCCACGCCACCGACGCCGTCCTGCTGTATCTCCACGAAGGTCAGTGCCCCACTGGTCCCGTTCCGGCTAAAGACCGCCACGGCGTCGTCCACGTAGCTCGCCACGTAGACGTGGTTCCCGCCAGGGCTGATGATGGCGACCGAGTTGGCGCCACCCAAACCGTCCACGCCGCCGACGCCATCCTGCTCCATCTCCACAAAGGTCAGCGCCCCGGTGGCACCGTTCCGGCTGAAGACCGCCACGGTGTTGTCAAAGCCGCCCGTCACGTAGACGTGGCTTCCGTCGGGGCTGACGGCAACCGAGTTGGCGCCATCCAAACCGTCCACGCCGCCGACGCCGTCCCGCTGCACCTCTACGAAGGTCAGTGCCCCGCTGGTCCCATTCCGGCTAAAGACCGCCACGGCGTCGTCATTGAGGCCCGTCACGTAGACGTGGCTCCCGTCGGGACTGATAGCAACCGAGTTGGCGCTATCCAGCCCGTCCACACCGTCGGCGTCGTCCCGCTGCACCTCCACGAAGGTCAGCGCCCCGCTGGTCCCATTCCGGCTAAAGACCACGACAGCGTCGCCCTCTGCACCCGCCACGTAGACGTGGTTGCCATCGGAGCTGACAGCGACCGCTGTGGCGTCTGCCAGGCCAATGCCGTCATACTGAGCCTCGACGAAGGCGAGAAAATCGGTCGCGGCCGCGGGCGCTTCAGCGGCCAGTGCTGGCCGGGAACCGTTGGAACCGATTCCTTCTCCTGGCCAGAGCCCTGCAAGCAGAGCGGTTGTTGAGACCAATACAATGGTCACAGTTGCAAACAATTGCTTTTTCATTTCGCTTCCTCCTTCAGAATGTACTGCCTACTTCTCAACGGTGTACCGGTTGCCGCAGCCTCATCCTCACCTCTGGATCTGAGCAGGATTGGCTGCCCCGACACACGAAACAACCGACCACCCACTGGGATCGCTCCCCGGATGGAAGCCGGCTGCCAGTCTTTCACGCTACCATCCTCGATAACGCTCTCGTCGGAGATGGGCGATGTTGGAAGAGCCGGGCGTATCCCACGCTCTGGACGTAGAGTCGGTCGTCCTAGACTATTTCAGTCCTAATTCTTCCAGCTTCTCCCTCGTCGGCAAACCGCTCTCCACGTCCCATCCCCGGGCGCGGTAGTATTCGTCCAGCATGGGTTCCAGCTCCAACACCGACCCGGTACTGGGGCCGCTTCCCTCAGGCATAGGCTCTGCCAGAAAACGCCTGGGCAGCGTGTCGTCTTTGCGGGTGATGCCTTCGCGGGCGATGAACAGCCGCTCCAGGTTCACGATGCGCTCGCCGATCTGCCGCACCTCCTCGCCGGTGACGTCCCAGCCAGTGGCGGCCTGGAGCAATTCCGCCGTCCCCTCCCAGTCCAGCACCTCCATATTGTTGTAAGTGTTCTTGCACACGCCGGTCGAATCGGCGATAGCCGCCATCTCCTCGAAATGCTTGACCACCAACCCCTTGCCTTTGTATTCCAGGCGGAAGGCCGTCTCGGGGATACCATAGCGGCGGATGCCCTCCTCCGGGTCGTTGGAGAACTCGAACCAGGGTTCCGAGCGCAGGTGGTCGGCCCCACGGCTGGCCACGGCGTTGCCCAGGCCGTAGGCCTTGATGCTCCGCACATCGGCCTGGAACACCTCCAGCCCCTTGCCGTGCATGGCGATCTCCTCTGAGCCCCGCCCCAACCGCTCGGCTGCCTTCTTGACCCCATCGGCCAAGAAATCTCCAAAGCCTTCACGATGAGCCACCTTGTGGACAAGAGCCAGGATGGTCTCGCCGTTGCCCCAGGTGAGGTCGAGCCCGTCGGCCTCCTCGCGGGAGAGCAAGTTCCGCTCGTAGCACTCCATAGCCCAGGAGATGACCTCGCTGAGGGCGATACCGTCCAGACCGTAGCGGTTGGCCAGGTCAATGCACTTCAGAGCCAGCGCCAGATCGCCGTTGCCTATCCGGGCGGTGAAGCCGGCCAGGGGCTCGTATTCTGGCCCCTCCAGGCGCAAGGCCCGGAAGCGAGGGTCGTCCACCACCAGGAAGCGACTACAGGGAATCGTACAGGCAAAGCATGCCTTGCTCCTGATCTTGTACAACTCCTCAATGGCCTCGCCGCTCACCGCGTCCGCCTCCTCGAAGCAACCGCGCTGGAAATGGCGCGTGGGCAGGCCGCCGATGCTGTTGAGAGCCTTGATGAGCTTGGTGGTGCCCAACCGGCAGCGAATCTCGTACTCGGGGTGATTGTAGATCACCTCGTCCAACCGCTCAATGATCTCGCCGAAACGGGCCATATCGGCCACAGGGATGAGCCCGCTGCCCCGCACGGCCACGGCCTTGAGGTTCTTGGAGGCCATCACTGTGCCCATCCCCGTGCGAGCCGCCGGACGGTTGAGGTTGACGAACACCCCGGCGAAACGCACTCCGTTCTCCGCCCCCTGGCCGATGGTGGCTACCTGGATGTCGGGGTCGCCAAGCTCCTGCTGAATGGTCAGGGTGGTGTCCCACACATCCTGGCCCCACAGCCCCCGCGCATCCCGCAGCTCCACCACGTCATCCTCGATCCAGAGGTAGACCGGGCGCTCTGCCCGACCGTGAATGATCACCTGGTCGTACCCGGCGAACTTGAGCTCAGGACCAAAGAAGCCGCCGGCGTTGGAGTCACCCAGGATGCCGGTCTGCGGGGACATGGCGGTGACGTTGAACCGCGCCCCGCCGGGGAAGAGCGTCCCCACCAGCGGGCCAACGCCAAAGATCAGCATGTTCTCTGGCGAGAGTCCATCGGTGTGGGCCGGCAGTTCGTCCCAGAGACGTTTCACGTTGAGCCCCCGCCCGCCGAGAAAAGTCCGGGCCAGGTGCTCCTCGGTGGGGTGGTGCTGAATGGCGCCATCGGTCAGATTGACCCGTAGAATGTTGCCGCCGTAGCTATACATGGTTACTCGCTCCCCCGACGGTTAACTTTTCCCGTCTGGCTCTTGCCCCTGCGCTGGCGTCGTCGTACACAATCGCTCCCGTGGCGCAGCGTTTCACGCAGGCGGGGTCTCCGCCACACAGGTCGCAGATGAGGGCCAGGCCGGTCTCCGGGTGCAGGGCTGCCATGCCGAACGGGCACGCATCCGCACAGGCGGAGCAACCGATACAATCGTCGGGGCGCAGGAGTACCGCCCCCGTGGTATCGTCCTTGTACAGGGCTCCGGTGGGACAGGCTGCCACACAGGGCGGCCGTCGGCACAGACGGCAGACGTGGGGATGATCTACCCCCAGGTGCTCGATCTTGGTCACCCGGATGCGGGCTGTCGTGGTGCCGAACCGTCCATCGTGCCGGGCCACACAAGCCACCTCACAGGCCCGGCAGCCGCTGCAAACGTCCTCGCGAACTAGAATCCGCTTCACAGCCCCTCCTGCTCCTTCAGACCTTGCCCCTCACTCACCCACCCGCTGACCAGCGGAGGCACCGGCCACGGGCGATGACTACGGCCACTCCATCAAAACCTATCCCCATTTCGATCGCGGCTCGAATATCCTCGCCGTGGTCTAGGTCAACCATGCACACCTCCCTGGCGCCAGCCTCAAGGGCCAGCGCCGCCAGGTCCACCGCGCGCTGCGGCTTTCCCCGGGCGTCCATCCGGCTGGCCGGGTGGGGCTGCCCACCCGAGAGCGCGGTCGTGCCGTTGTCGAGGATCAGCACCAGCATCGTCGCGCCGACCCGCACAGCGTCCACCAGACCGCTGAAGCCGGAGTGCAAGAAGCTCGAATCACCACACAGCGCCACGACCTGCTTCTTCACGCCTCTCTTCGACAGGCTCAGGGCGATCCCAGCCGCCATACCAATGCTCGAGCCCAGGCTATGTTTGACATCCAGCAGCTCGTAGGGCGGCAACTGGGCGCGAACCATACAGCCTGGATCACCGACGATGATGACCTCGTCGCGTCCCCCCAGTTGCTCAATGACCTCGGTAAGGGTGTCAAAGGTGGGAACGTATGGGCAGCCATCGCAGAGAGGCTGCTGGCTAGGCCTGGGCCGCTCACTTTCACCCTCCGTTGGCAAAGCCAGGTGGGGCAGAAAGCGGTTCAGCGCGACCGCGATGTGGGGAGCGAATAGCTCGCCGGCGCGAGGAACGTGGCCGGTGTCACGGCCGTAGATAGGCAAGGTCAACCCGGCCCCCTGCGCGGCAGCTCGCACAGCCCGTTCGACTAAAGGGGCGGTCTCCTCCAGGACCAAGACCGACTCCACCGTTTGCAGAAAGGCCGTCACCCGATCCACGGGTAACGGGTGGAAGGTCCCCAACCGCAGGACACGTAGCCCAGACGGGATAGCACCGTCCAGCAGGTCAGAGAGCTTTTGGTAAGCGAACCCTGCCGCGATCACCCCCTGTGACCCGTCCCCGTCCACTCCGTTGAACGGCGAGTCCTCGTCCTCAAAGCGGGTCTGGACCTCCTCCAGTCGTTGAATCAGGCGGCGATGGCGAGGCACGACGTTGATAGGCAGCACCACCCAGCGCATGAACTCGCGCTGGAAGGAAGGCGACGCTAGACCTCGGAGGTCTTCTGAGACCTCCGAGGTCTGGATCTCCTCAGCAAGGACGAGCGCGCGGGTGACACGCACGATGATCGGCAGACCCGTATCCTCCGAGAGTTGAAACGCCTGGCGCATTGCCAACCGTGCATCAGAGACAGTGGTGGGTTCGAGCAGAGGGAGTTCGGCCACCAGTGCCAGTGTCCGACTATCTTGCTCATTTTGCGAGCCCCAACTGCCGGGGTCATCGCCGACGAGAATGACAAACCCGGCGTTGCAGCCGGAGAGGTTGAAGGCCATCAGCGGGTCGAGCGCGATATTGAGCCCCACGCTTTTCACGCACAGGAGCGAGCGCGTCCCTCCCACGGAAGCGCCGAAGGCCATCTCGATGGCGACTTTTTCGTTGCTGGTCCACTCCACCTGCACCTCATCAGGCGAGGTCAGTTGGAGGATACTGTTGACGATAGCCGTGGCCGGCCCGCCTGGATAACCTGTCAGCAACGAGACCCCGGCCTCAATAGCGCCACAGGCCAGGGCGTAGGCCCCAGAAACAGATCCGCTCATGCTTTACATCCTCCTCCGAATCTTGGTGGTCACGCTCTTGAGTGTTATTCTCCATTTTGCTCTAACGATTCGCTGATGTCATTCCAGCAAAGGCTCAAGTGCTTCTCGCAACCTGCCGGAGCTTTCCCGCAAGCCCCCGTTACGATTGCGCTGTAGCCAAAGTTGCTCGTGGCGGGAAATGATGTGCTGCAGCTCGTGGCGCAGTGGCGTGCGGTCCATCGTTTCATCTTGAGCGGCCAGAGCGCGGTGGGCCCCATGCCGAGCCATAGCAATGGCATTTTCTAATTCGGCCTTGATCAACTCACCGTCAGATGCTTCGGGGCGTGCGTCAGAAATCCGACCTTCTAGCTCGTTAAATCGCTGTAGACACTCTTGCAAAGATGAAACTGGAATTCTCTCAAAATGTTCTTCCATGTCCCAGAAGAGAAGATAATTGAAAAGCGTGCTGTTGATCGGTCGGACCGGGATGAGTTCTAACACTTTGCCTAGCTCAAAGAAAAGTTCCCCCAGAACGCCTGTTTTATCCTCAAAGACTAGATTGTTTAGTCCATCAACGACGGAAACATCCTCATTACTCTCAAAGCACCAGGAGTAGGCCGCGCCAGCCAGGATTCCTATGTAGCTGATGGGTAGATACTGGTGATGGCCGTTATCGCCCCAATCGGTATTGAGGAAACCGACGGCGCCATGCTTGAGGCCGTTCCTGGCAGCATTGGCGAGGTTCCCCAGGCAGTTCTCTGTCCGCCCGGTAAGCGCATTCCAGCTAGAGGTGCCGGGACACACGTAGAAGGGGATCTGAGACTGCGCAAAGTGCTGAGTACGTTCATCGAAGGGATGATCGGCTTCATAGCCCCACTCCAAAGCGATGACATCACGAGGCAATTCCTCGACCAGTTCTGGCTCACGTAGGATGATGTCGCCCCAGAACATCATTTGCCGATCATGTGCCGTGACCAGCTCGTGAATTTTCAGTAGAAACTCCAGATATACGCGGGGGCTTCCCTTTTCCTCGCAGAGTTCCTTACTCCAGCCCTGCCCCAGTTCCCAGGTCTCGTCGCAACCGACGTTGAACAATCGGCTGGAGAAATTAGGAAGAAACTCTTCGTAGAGGGAAGCCAGGAACTTGAGACTTTGCTCGTTCGGTCTCAGCGTTGACCCGTAAGGCGACCTGCCACCCCAGAGGTACTCGAACCCATCCGGTGATTCGGCCAGATGCATATATTCTGGATGCCGCAGCCACCGTTCGAAGTGGCCGAAGGAATTGAGATTCGGAACCAGTTGGACGTAACGTTCGCGGCAATACGCATCCAGGACGAGCATCTCTTCTGACGTCATAGGTGATGCGTCGTGCCAGACCACTTCGTGTGCCGAAAAGGCGAAGGTGTGCTCCGTATAGAGCTGAAACTGGTTGATCTTGAGGGAAGCCAGAACGTCAACGTACTGGAAGAGAGTTTCCAGGGTGGGCACCTTACACCGGCTGATGTCCAGCATGAACCCTCGCTGTGGAAAATCGGCATGATCTGTAATCGTGAATGCAGGGGGTTTAGCACCAGTTTGGGCGCTCAACTGCCACAGCGTTTGCAGACCGTAAAAGGCACCGGCCTCGTCTGCAGCCTGCAGCGTGACGCCTTCGGTACTGGCCGCGAGCCTATAGCCCTGCGGTTCAATGCCGTCCGAAACCAGCGAAATCGACAAGAAAACCTGTCCCTGTTCTGGATTGCCGGCCGTGACCTTGAGCGATGAAGAGAAGGCACTGCTAACTTCACCTGCAAACGTTATGCTGTGCTTCTTGAAAGCAGAAGAGAGCGCGGGATCTACCCTGATCCATTCCGCTTGACCAAAGTCTAGCACTTTTTCAGAAAACTGACTCTTACGTGGTACTGGAAACAGTGCATAACTCATTTCATTATCTCCCGTGATGTCCAAATTGAGACTAGCGACTGATTTCTAATCTGTTCGTTGATGAAGGGCGAAAAGTGGTTCTCGTGCCCTTATTGCATTGCATTTGACCTTGTGTGTTACTGATGTGAAAGTGCCGAGTTTCTTGCCGGTAATTCGATCTCCGTCAAAACCTCATAAAGTGAGTTGACCGGCATTGTGAGGCCAAGGGACGTAAAGACGATGAAGCCAATAATTATCATGAGGGTGACGTTTTTCGCAGTACCGCAAAAGTTGCCCTGATGGTTGACTGTCATTCTGAGCGCAGCGAAGAATCTCCTGAGCGTAACAAAGATCCTTCCTTTGCCTACTGCAATCGCATAGGGAGACCCTTCGCTTCGCTCAGGATGAGGTGATTCGACCAATCCCACTCGCCGTGTATAACCCGTCTTGACCCCAAAAGGGAAGGCGGGAGGGATCAGTCTCAGCCGATTCGTCTCGTCTTTCAGTAACGGGGTTTCTGGATTCCATCGACACTTCCAGAGGATCACAATAAACACAGATCAAAGTGGTACAACTTTTTGGGGAAACCTCAATTTGGGATTAGATTGGTCTTACTACTACATCTGGGCGTAAATCCTTCGGTAGTTTCCGCTCGTTGGCACTACCCCAATATGTGGAGGAAAACGGACAAAAACGCCACCTTTGCCCACATCTGGGGGTAGTTCGGCGAATCGCTACAATGTCTAACCCCCGAAGGATTTCCGCCGTCGTGTACTACTCACAGCCTATGATACACCAAAGGGCGAAATCTTTCAATAGGTCATTATTGCCCTTGGATTCGGAATAACATTCACAATGTTGAATCGCTTTTTTGTTCATTTGTCATTTGTTCATTTGTCATTGGAACGAAGTTCCCTATGAATTCCTGGCTACTGCTCCCAAGATTGCCGTGCGTGGGTGCGTGGGGACTCAGTAGGCGCGGGAGAGCAGGTGGCGGTTGCCAATGCGCACG
>CAZMOT010000118.1:0-10553 GCA_964568065.1 uncultured Anaerolineales bacterium | reverse complement strand
GCACTAGCCAGAATAGCGGCAGGTACATGGCCGACACGTACAGCCCCCATGCTCCCACCCATCCCGAGTGGTCCAGGACGAAGCGCAGCAGCAATAGTCCCAGGTAGACCAACACAGCTTGGTCGAGCGGGGTGTCGCTCAGCAAGAGCCGGCGTGTGCGCAGGCAGCGGATGACCCACAGGGCCACCAAGAGGCCCAACAGAATCTCTTTCCAGTACGTGCCCACCGGGTCGGGGAGCAGCCTTTTCACGACCAGGTGGAATGGCAAAATCAACAGCAAGAGCACCAGCCCGACTGCTATGAGTGTGTTCAATTGGAAGCGCTTTTTGGTCATTGTTGGCTCATGAGCTGCTTTGGTTCCACGATGTTGCGTATTGCGTTTAATGCCCACAGTGCGGCCAGGTAGATGATGCCGCCCGACGTACCGCTGACCAGTAGCGTCACCATCGCCGGCGCGGAGGATAGTTGAATGACTGACAACCTCACCGTGGCGGCAGCGACGCCAGCGGCAAGAGCAACGCGCGCCGCGTCATACCACCAGGCGCGCGTCAGGTAGAGGCCCAGCCATCGCCGTACCAACCCCCCCAGCACCACGGCCTGCACCGATAGTCCCAGTCCGGCCGAAAGCGCCAGGCCATTATAGCCGAAGGTGTTGCTCAGGGCAAGGTTGCACAGGAGGCGGATTCCTGTCTGGAGAGTGTTGACAGCCAGCACAGCCCGCGTCCTGCGCTGAGCGTAGACCACGCGCCACAGCGGTTGGCACAGGGCATCGGCCAGCACGGCCAGGCCATACCACGCCAACGGGCTGCTGACGGCGGTCGTCGCTGCCCGATCGAAAGCGCCGCGCTCGAACAGCACGCGCACCAGGGGCGTGCGCAGGAGTATCAGTCCGCAGGTGGCCGGCAGACCGACCGCCCACACAAACCGCAGCGCGCCGGAGAGACTGGTCCGTGCGCCGGCCGCATCATTGCCAGCGGCCTGCTCCGCCAACCGGGGAAACAGCGCGGTCGAGACGGCGAGGCCGCTCAATTGGCCCACTACCAGAGCCAAATGGTAGGCATAGTTAAGCGCGGCCGCGCTTCCGATTCCCAGGGCCGTGGCCATGGCGCGGTCCACGAACAGGATGAGGTGGTGCGCAGCATACCCGGCGGCCAGGGGGCCGGCCAGGCGTGCGACGTATCCCACGGACTTGAGACTTGGCAAGTCTCCAGAGACTCCCCAAGTCTGGGGCGGCGGGCGATATCTCCACAAAAGCGGTAATTGCAGTACCAGCGCCGCCGCTGCGCCGAGTGTCACGCCCCAGGCCGCCCGGCCCACAGGCCAGGCCAGTGGTGCGGCCAGCAACGTGGCGATGAAAGTCAGGTTGTAGACGGCGGTCGCCAACGCGGGCCGCCCAAAGCGCCGGTAGACCTGTAAGGCTGCGCCTGCCAGCGTGGCCAACCCCATCAGGCTGATGGCCGGCAACATCAGGCGTGTTGCTTGTACCGCCTGGTGGCGCTCGTGCGGGTCGAAGCCGGGTGTCAGCCAGCGCAGATAGAGCGGTGCTCCCAGGCCGGCCAGGGCTGTGAGCAGCAACAGCACGGCGAGCAGCGCACCGGTCACCCGCAGCCCAAAGCGCCATGCGTCTGTCTCACCGTCTCGTAGCCGGCAGTCGGCGAACAGGGGGATGAAGGCCGGCGAGAGGATGATGGGCAGCGCGATGAACACGAACTCTGGCACGGCGAATGCGACCAGGTAGACGTCGGCGGCGCGCCCGGCGCCCAGTTGGTGTGCAATGGCTGCCTGGCGCAGGAAGCCGGTCAGGCTAGCTACCGCCAGGCCGGACATCACGATCAGCGTGGCCCGGTAATCATCCCGTTGCACGTCAGTCCTGCCCTCCCTCCTCGCCAGGCGATGCTTCGTAGGTAGCCACGGCTGTCAGACTCGTTTCGTCCAGCCCTTTGGCTGCGCTCAGGGCAAGGTTGGCGAAAGCGACGTAGGTTCCCGGCCGGGCGACGAAAGAAGCCGGGACAATCATCTGGGCAACACCCTCATCGTCGGTCATCGCGTTCAGGGTTAGCACCTGGCCCACGCTGCCCGTCAGCCGAGCGTAGGACAGGTAAGCTGGCTTGGGTGTGAAGTTGGCCCGCAGCAAGCCGTAGTGGGCTTCCATAGCTGTGTTAGTGGCCGATGCATCGCTGTGGTAGTCGCGCAAGCTCCACCAGAAGACTCGCTCTACCGGTGGGTAAGCGGAACAGGCTTTGTAGATCACACGTACTGCGTCTGCCTGTGTCTTCTCGTCTACGTAGGGCGAGTCTGCAGCGGATTCCTCCCCCCTGCTTGCGGGAGGGACTGAGGGGGGGCCCACCGAGCCGTATCCCGTTTCGGTGATCCAAAGTGGCTTTTGTCCATCCCCAAAACGCTCCATCACCTGCAGAGTAGCCTCCAGCCGTCCCTCATACCAAATTGCCTCCGGTGCTCCGGGCTGGTAGGTGTGCACGTTCAGCGTGTCGAAGAACTGCCGTCCCCCGTCGGAGGCATCGCCGTCTCCATCGGGATCGTACAATCGCTCCAGCGCCGTGATCAGATCCAGTTCTCCCTCAGCCCAGAAGACGTCGGCCAGCGCCCCGTTCAAGACGTTGCACCCAGGATCGGCGGCGTGAGCGCCCTCGTAGCCAGCGCGTAGCAGCCGCAGATACTCCTCCAGGCTCCCGGTCCAGAAGTCACCGGGGTTGGGGGCCTCCCCATACGAGTGCACGTTCGGCTCGTTCCAGATGACCCAGTCGCTGATGCCGTATCCGTCGGACGTGGGCGGTGAGGTTCCATAGGGCTTGTAGCGGTCTACGACGGCGTAGACAAATTCGCGGTAGTCGTTAAAGTCGGCCGGTGGAGCGCGGTGGTAGTCCAGAGGGGCGAAAGGCGCGGTCGAGACCCATCGTGGGGTGTAGAGCAGCATGGGTACAAGGCGCAGGTTGTAGCGCCGGGCCAACGCCACCACGTCGTCCGTCTCCGTCCAGTCATATTGTCCCGGCTCGGGCTCGATGTGCCTCCAGTCGAAATCCAGCCCCACGTAACGGGCACCCGCAGCCGCGGCCAGCGCACTCTCCGTCTCCCGGTATTCAGGAGGGAGCCAGAGAAGCTGCACGCCGGAGAGTCCAAAGAACTCGGGCGCGCGGCCGATCACCTGGGACTGGCCTGAGCCTGGGGCCAAGAGTGTCAGAGTGAGCGACTCGCCAGCGCGGGGTGGGGTGGTGTGGAGCGTCAACTTTACCGCAGCACCAACGTGCCAGGGAGTGGACTGAATACAGATGGGGGCTGGTGGAGTCGGCGCGGGTGTGGAACAATTTGGGAGCATCCCGGCCATCACGACGAGCAGCGCCGACAGGAGCCGATGGCGGGCGCGTCTTCCAGGCATGTAGCTTTCCATTCGCGGTCATCCCTCAAGGCCAGACGGGCCGCTCCAGGCGCGGCTCACCCCAACCGGCCCAGTCATAGCGCCGGTCGCCGGCCGGGCCGCTGCCTGCGACCAGGATGATGCGCACGAGTTTGCCGCTGAAAGGCGAGAGATTCACCTCCATAGGCAGCCAGCGCATGTCCTGCTGATGATGTTTGGGGTCCACGTAGCGGCTGTAGAGCAGGTGCATACCGGCCTCGTCCTCGACGTAGACTGAGAAGGTGACCCCGTCACCCTCCGCCGCCCAGGCCTCGGGCGCCACGGCCAGGTGGGCCAGCAGAGTGGTGCGGGGCTCAATTCTCACCGGATAGACCAGCGTGGTGTTGCCGGAAGAGGCAGGGTGAACGAACAGCACCTCCCGCTCCTGGCCCAGGATCTCCCACCGCTCCACCTTGAGCAGGGCCGGGTCCACCAACTGTTCGGTGACCTGCCGGTTGGCGATAAAGTCGTAGTAGGCGCGCCGGGGGAGCAGGTCGGGGCGTAGAGCCCACGCGGAGAGCCACAGGTAGAGGATCAGCCCTGCTAGAAGAGCAACCAGGCTGGCCAGGTGCAGGAAGCGCCTGTGCTGTACACTGCGCCAGGCGTGTAGAAGCCCCAGGCCCCAGAGGTAGAGCACACCGGCGGTGACGAGCGCGAAGACGAGGAGCCCACGCCCCTCCTGGGCTGTCAGCCATCCTGCCAGTGCTAGAGAGAGTAACAGTGCCATCCCGATCTGGATTCTCGGTTTTCGTATTCGGTCTCTCATGGCTTCAACAACCTGCCTCAAGTATAACCCCGACCGACCTCAGCGTCAACTCTGAGAGTGAACCGCCAAAGCTCAGCAGGGTCTGGACAGTCCTCGAATTTGTTATCCGCGTGCAGCCCCGCCCGCTCCGGCACGTCCACGCGATAGGCGACCCAGCTAGAGGGGTATTGGACAGTTTTTCATCTCGGTTCGCTGGACACTTTTTCCAAGCTGCTCACAACTTGAGGAGTGATGGACACACTTTACCAGAGCAAAATGGCCAACTTTGGGCTCAAAACCAGCGTTTTGCTCTCATTTTCGGCCTTTCAGTAGGTATCAAGAGTGTCTGGCGGAGTGTTCAGTGTTCGAGCAAAAGTGTCCAGTGCGAAACCCTGGCACATTCGTTCGGTTTGAACACTACCGTTTTTTGCTCAAAGGTGTAAACCGATCTCTACCCCGCCGGGCGGAGACTTGAAATGAGGCCCAGTTTTGACATTTCCCCGGCCCCGGTATAAAATGGCCGCAGTTCGGCAAGCGCCAGGATACTGTGTTGCTCCGTTTCGCCCATGGGAGGGAGAGGATGGCAGGACGACTGGCAAGGCGGGCCGCACCCTGGAGGGCCCGCCTGGTTGCATCCGGCAAATGAATGCAGTACCCGCGCGAAATGCACACATCTCAAGAAAGGTAGGTAAAACAGTGAAAGACAGAAAACTACTCATGATCCCCGGTCCCATCGAGTTCACCCCGGAGGTAATGCGGGCGATGGGCATGCCCACTACCAGCCACGTAGCCCCCAACTTTATCGAGACCTTTGGCCAGGCGCTGGAACGGCTGCGCCAAGTGTTCCTGTGCCCCAGCGGGCAGCCCTTCGTCGTCGCTGGCTCCGGCAGCCTGGCTATGGACATGGCCGCCGCCAATCTCGTCGAGCCCGGCGACAAGGCTCTGGTGGTGAGCACCGGCTACTTTGGCGACCGCTTCGCCGCCATCCTGGAGCGCTACGGTGCGGCTGTGACCCAGGTGTGCGGCCCGGCCGTCGGCGATGTGGCTGCGCTGGAGGAGGTGGAGGCCGCGCTGAAGGGTGGCGGGTACAAGTTGATGACCATCACCCACGTGGACACCTCCACCGCCGTGGGCGCGGACGTGCAGGGGTTGGCTGCGTTGGGGCGCGAGCGCGGTGCCTTGGTCGTGCTGGACGGCGTGTGCTCGGTGGCCGGTGAAGAGATGCGCCAGGAGGAGTGGGGTATTGATCTGGCTCTCACCGCTTCCCAGAAGGCCATCGGCGTGCCGCCGGGGCTGGCGCTGGTCGTCGCCGGGCCGCGGGCGCTGGACGCCTTCCGCAATCGCAAGACCCCGGTGGGCAACTACTACGCCGACTGGACCCAATGGCTGCCCGTCATGGAGGCCTACGAAGCCCGTCGGCCCAGTTACTTTGGTACGCCGTCGGTGAACCTCGTATGGGCCCTCAATGTGAGCCTGGGCCAGATTCTGGACGAGGGGATGGAGGCCCGCTTTGCCCGCCACAGTCGGCTGAGCCAGGCTGTCAAGGCAGCGGTCGCCGCCCTGGGGATGAAGCAGGTGCCGGTGAGCCCCGACAAGACGGCCACCACCCTGACCGCTCCCTACTACCCGGACGGGGTGGACCGCACGATGCTGGCCCACGTCAAGGAGGCGGGGGTCATCCTGGCTGGCGGTCTGCATCCTGAAATCAAGGCCCGGTACTTCCGCATCGGCCACATGGGCGCGGTGAGCGCGTCCGACGTCCTGGCCACTGTGGGGGCCATCGAGAAAGGGCTGGCCCAGGTGGGGCACAAGTTCGAGCCTGGGGTGGGCCTGGCCGCTGCGCAGGCACTCCTCTTGAAATAGGACGCACGGGCAGAGCAATTTCACGTGATTCGGTAAGAACATACGAGGAGGTTCACCATGTCTGACGTCAAGTTCGATACCTACTACCGGTACGATGACCTGACGCGCATCTTGCAGGGCTACGCGGAAGAGTATCCCAGGCTCGTGCGTGTCGAGAGCATCGGCAAGAGCTATGAGGAGCGCGATATATGGCTGGTGACGGTGACCAATTTCGCCACGGGTGAAGACAAGCAAAAGCCCGCACTCTGGGTAGATGGTAATATCCACGCGAGCGAAATCTCACCCTCTAGTGTGTGTCTCTATCTGATCAACCGATTGGTCACAGCACACGGCTCAGGTCCAGAGATCACACGCTGCCTGGACACGCGCGCCTTCTACATCTGCCCCCGTGTGAACCCCGACGGTGCCGAGTGGGCGCTGGCAGATAAACCCAAGATCATCCGCTCCAGCACACGCCCCTATCCCTACGACGAGGATCCCATCGAGGGCCTGGTCGGAGAGGACATAGATGGCGACGGGCGTATCTTAATGATGCGGATTCCAGATCCTAATGGTCCCTGGAAGGCTTATCCTGAAGACCCACGCCTGCTCGTACGCCGCGAGCCGGCCGAGACAGGCGGGCAATACTATCGCCTGCTCCCCGAAGGGCATATACAGGATTATGATGGCACCCTGATTCACATTCAGCCAAACAAGGAAGGACTCGACCTGAATCGCAACTTTCCCATGAACTGGCGGCAGGAGCACGAACAAGAGGGCGCGGGACCTTATCCCACCTCGGAATCAGAGGTGCGCGCTATGGTGCATTTTATCGCCAACCATGCCAATATCACCGGAGGTGTCGCCTTTCACACCTTCAGCGGGGCGTTGCTCAGACCCTATACCGATCGAGACGATGAGGATTTTCCTGCTGAGGACCTCTGGACGTACGAAAAAATCGGGCAGAAGGGCACCGAGATCACGGGTTATCCTGCCGTTTCTGTTTACCACGACTTTCGCTATCGCCCCGACAAGGTCATCACTGGTGGGATTTCCGATTGGCTGTATGATCATCTAGGGGTATTTGCCTGGGGGGTGGAGCTATGGAGTCCACAACGACAGGCGGGCATCGAGGAATACAAGTTTATTGAGTGGTTCCGCGAGCACCCCCTGGAAGATGATCTGAAAATGCTCCAATGGAGCGACGAGGTGCTCGGGGGTAAGGGCTACGTGGACTGGTATGCGTTCGAGCACCCGCAACTGGGCCAGGTGGAGTTGGGTGGCTGGGATCGGCTCTATGCCTTTCGCAATCCGCCCCCAGAGTTCCTGGAGAAAGAGATCGCTCCCTTTGCTGACTGGCTGGTATGGCACCTGCTGATTTCGCCGCGTCTTGAGCTGCATGAGGTGAGCGCCAAGCCGCTGGGAGATGACACCTACCACGTGCGCCTGGTGGTCCAGAACACTGGCTGGTTGCCCACCTACGTGACCAAGAAGGCTTTGGAGAAGAAGCTGGTGCGCGGGGTGGTGTGCGAGATCGAACTGCCAGAGGGCGCGTCGCTCGAAACCGGCAAGCTGAGGGAAGAGTTGGGCCAACTGGAAGGACGAGCTTACAAGCCCTCCGCTCCCGGTGTCATATTTCACGCCCTGGACGCCACAGAGGATCGCGCCAAGGTGGAATGGGTGGTACGCGCATCCAGGGGAAGCGTGGTCAAGCTAACTGCCCGCCACGAACGCGCTGGCGTCGTAGTGGCAGAGGTGGCGCTGGAGGAGAGTGCCAGGTAGTGGTTACTAAAGTAGCAATCAGATGTACAGAGAGGTAGACGCCGACATCATCGAGGCGTTGCGCCAGACCGTGGGCCAGGGCAACGTCCTGGTCGGTGCCGAGGAGATGGAGCCCTACACCCACGACGAGGTGGTAGGCCTGCGGGCCGACCCTGAGGTGGTGGTCAAAGCCACGAGTGCCGAGCAGGTTTCGGAGATCCTGAGGCTGGCCCAGCGCGAGCGAGTGCCGGTGACACCACGGGGCGCGGGCTATGGTCTCAGCGGTGGGGCCGTGCCTGTCCACGGCGGCATCGTCCTCTCGTTGGAGAAGATGAGCCGCATCCTGGAGATTGACGAGGAAAACCTGATGGTCACCGTCGAGCCAGGGGTGATCACCGGCGACGTCCACCGCGCGGTGGAGGCCGAGGGACTGTTCTATCCCCCCGACCCGGCCAGTCTCGATTCGTGCTCCATCGGGGGGAACATCGCCGAGGGCGCGGGCGGACCGAGGGCGGTCAAGTACGGGACGACCCAAGACTATGTGTGTGGTCTGGAGGCGGTGCTGCCCTCGGGTGAGATCATCACCTGTGGAGGAAAGCTGGTTAAGAACGTCACCGGCTACAACCTGATCCAACTGCTGATCGGGTCGGAGGGCACCCTGGCGGTGGTGACCAAGATCGTGCTGCGGCTGCTGCCCCTCCCCAAGGTGCAGATTGATCTGCTGGTGCCTTTCGACGACTTCCAGGCAGCGGTCGATACGGTATCCGACATGATCGCTCACCGCATCGTGCCCGCCACCATCGAGTTCATGGAGCGGGACAGCATCCTGGCCATCGAACGGCTGCTTCAAAAGGAGATACCCTACGGCGATGCGGACGCCTACCTGCTGATCCAACTCGACGGCGACCACCGGGAGGCGGTGGAGGCGAACTTTGAGGTGGTGGGCGAACTGTGCCTGGAGCACGGGGCGCGGGACGTTTTGGTGGCCCAAGATCAGCGCACGCGCGACCGGCTGTGGGAGGCTCGGCGTTTGATCATTGATGCCCTCAACCACGAGAGCCCGATCAACCACATGGAGGACGTGGTCGTGCCCCGCGCCGCGCTCTCCACCCTGTTGAAAAGGATCAAGGAGATTGCCAAGCGGCAGGCTGTGCGCATCATCAGCTTTGGTCACGCTGGCGACGGGAACGTGCACGTCAACGTCCTCAAGGATGGCATCCCCGACGACCGGTGGGAAGCGCTCGTGCCGGTGGTGGCCGAGGAGATCTACACGCTCACCCTGTCGCTGGGAGGGATGATCACCGGCGAGCACGGGATCGGGGCCACTCGGCGCCAGTACCTTCCTCTGGCGCTGGACGGGGCTCAGATCAATGTAATGCGCCGGATCAAGGATGCCTTCGATCCCAACCACATCCTGAATCCGGGTAAGATTTTCCCGTGAGGATGACAGGGTGACAGAGTGATTCGTTCGCCGCTGCTGGACATCACCGAGAGCGAGCGCCAGGCCCTGCGAGATGTCCTGGTCGAGGGAGAGGTATTATAGGGCACGTCCTGGGGGATGCGCGCTGACCAGGTGTTGGAGGACTTGCCTTCTGCCATTCAGGGTGCCCGTGAAACGGGGAGTGATATGCCTACCCCACAGATCGAATCCTATCGTTTTGGACACATCGTCGTTGATGGTCAGGCCCACGATCGGGATGTCATCATCTTGCCAGATCGGGTCATAGGTGGGTGGTGGCGCAAAGAGGGGCACACCCTGCACCCCGACGACCTGGAGGCCGTGTTCGAGGCTGCGCCAGAGGTGCTCGTCGTGGGGCAGGGGACCTATGGCCGGATGCAAGTCACCGGAGAAACCAGGCAGGCGCTCCAGGCGGCCGGCGTCGAACTCGTCGCTTTGCCTACCCAGAAAGCCGTTGGGACCTACAACGCCATGCGCCAGGGACGGGCCGTTGCCGCCGCGCTCCATTTGACCTGTTGAAGGCGTGGAACGCTGTACTGACAGGGAATCGTCTTTAGGAGGTACAGGATGAGTGATGAGGACAAGACCAAAGAGCAGCTCATAAACGAGTTGGCGGGAATGCGCCAGCGAATAGCCGAATTGGAAGCCCTGGAGACCGAGCGCCGGCGGGCCGAGGAGGCGCTGCGCCAACGCACCGTTGACCTCCAGGCGTGTTACAAGAAACTGGACACCTATGCTCACACACTGGCTAACGATCTCAGGGGCCCATTGGGGCTTATCGTCAGCTTTGCCCAGGTATTGGAAGATGATCACGCGGTGCTGTCAGGCGAGGAACTGCAGCGCTATCTTCATACGATTACGCAGAGAGGGCACGAGATGGTCGGTGTGATTGACGAGTTGCTGCAAGTGCGGACCGGACCGCCCAGGGAGGTAGAGGAGGAAATAGGCCCTCTGGACACGGCCAGCATCGTGGCCGGGGTCCTGGAGCGCCTGGCCTATATGGTCGAACGACGCCAGGCCGACGTCATCCTGCCCGAGAGCTGGCCGGTGGCGCTGGGCTATGGCCCGTGGGTTGAGGAGGTGTGGGCCAACTATCTCAGCACCGCCATCGAGTTCGGCGGCCGGCCGCCGCGCGTCGAGTTGGGCGCGACGGAGCAAGGAGACGGCATGGTGCGTTTCTGGGTGCGCGACAACGGGCCTGGTCTCGCACCGGAGGAGCAGGTGCGGTTGTTCGCGCCGTCCGCGAGGGGCGACCGGGTTCGCGATACAGGGTATGGGTTGGGGTTGGCCCTCGTGCGCCGCATCGTGGAAAAGCTGGGCGGGCAGGTGGGGGT
>CAZMOT010000117.1:0-10581 GCA_964568065.1 uncultured Anaerolineales bacterium | reverse complement strand
AGCTTGGTTCATAAGACAAAAAACCTGGTTTCTCTCCGCGTGTCGGGTAGTGAGTGCGCGATGCAATGATGAACGACAAGCTGGTACTGGCTGGCCCGGATGCGCCCGCCGTACCAACCACGAACCGCATAGGGAACTGCGTTCCAAAGCCCAAATCCCAAACTCCAAATCCCAAAACTGCTCAACATTCCACTGCGAGTACTCGTGGCAGGCTGAATGTCATTCACAATAAGGGCGCTAAGATTTCTCATGTTTTCTTCGCGTTCTTGGCGTCTTTGCGGTAAAGTCTGAACAGCATCTGTCAACAACACCCAAGAGGGGGACTACCCGCCAACCTCAAGTTGCACAAAACAGGGATATGGGTATACTTACAACGAAGAAAAACCTCGGTACTTATGCAGAGTCCGAGGCACTATCCAAGGCGGTGGGGGCCGCTCTGGAGGGCAGCATTCTACCACAGCGCCCGTCCACCGTCAAGGCTTGCCCTGAGCGAAGCCGAAGGACTTTGCCTGGCCGAACAGTACGGCCGGCATCTGCTATATACTGGGCCTCATTGCCACTTTGTCCGGGCAGGGGATCGTCTTGCGAAAGGAATCGGGCGGCGCTTATTGCTCGAAGGGAGGCGACACTACCAGATCCCCCACCGACAGTTCGGGGTTGCGGGAACTGACCACGATGGCCTCATCTCCCCACTGAGGCTGGTAGACGGCCAGCCACGAGAGTGGGGTGCGAGGGGCGTAGGCCAGTGCCAGAGCGGTGTAGAGCCAGAGGGGTAGCTTTCCGCTCAGCACCACGCCCTGAGCGGGCGGGACGGGAGGTGTGACCAGCCCCCCGGCCTCTGTGTAATCGAGGTACGTCTTTGTGATCGTGAACGCCAGGTGGATGTGGCCGGCCCGAGACTGCAAGTGGGCCTGCACAAGAGCGTCGGCGGAGGGCATACCAAGGCGCAACGCTGGCGGTGTCACCCAGCCCAAGCGAACGTCGAATTGATGGAAAGGCTCAGGATGAGCCAGCAACGCCACTGCCGCGTAGAGCCAGTTGGGTCCCCGTCCATAAAGGCCCATAGGCGTGGACTCTGGCAAGTAGTCAAGCACACGGGGCAGGTGGTGCGGCTCCCAGACAGCCTTGTCGCCCGTGAATGGAACATCAAGGGTGTGAGTCAGGCGGTCCAGGTCAATGGCAGTTTCGACTGGCGCGGAGGTCAGATGAGAACGGCGCAGTTCATCAGAGTCGTAGGCAAAGAGGCCAGCTATTCGTTCTACCAGCGCGTCGAACGTCGCCCCACTGATCCGTTCTCCCCATTCCAGGCCAGCGATAACACCTTCCAGCACAAGCCGCGTGGCTATCACCTGGTTGATACCGTGCAATGCTGAGCGCAGATCGGCCAACAGGATCAGGTTGTGCTGGTTCACCAGGTCCAGCCACGTGGCGTGAGCAGAATCACCAGGTGTGAGCAAAATGGCGTGGGTGCAGTAATCAAAGATGGCCTCCTGCCAGGCAGTGGGGCGACCGCCTGCGTCCACAATCAAGGGCAAGGGACGGTGCGCCAGACTCTCGCAGACGTGTTCTACAAAAGCAGGCGTCCAGGTACTGGGAACCAGGATAGTGCGCATCATTCTCTGATCCGCTTCGCTGGCCCAATCCCCCTCGCCATCGGGGGCTGCCCGCAGGACGTAATGCTGGACGCCTCGTTCACGCAGTGTCTGGGTGAGATTATAGGTCAAGACAGACTTTCCGCTGTTGGGAGGTCCCCCAATCAGCACGGCTGGAAAGAGTTCCATAATACCAATTCCTTTCAGCCAAGGAGAATGGATGGCGACGAACCAGACGACCGCTAGCACCCTGGTGGCCACTATGGCCGGTGGCCCGCAAGTGGTGACCTTTGCCTTGGATGAGTTGCTCCGGCGGGGTGAGGTGATCCACGAGGTGATCGTGGTCCACCTTTCCCCGCAGGCGGATTCGCTCGTCGGTCAGGCGTTGACCAAACTGACGGCCGAGTTCCCCGATGACCACTATGCTGGCCGGCCTTGTCGTCTACGCTTTTTCCCCATCCGCAAGGACAGCAAGAGACTGGACGACATCCACGACGACGCGGCCGTCAACGTGGCCTGGAGCGCCATTTACGAACTGATTGCCTCCTTGAAAACGCAAGGACGACACCTGCACGTATGCATCACCGGCGGGCGGCGGATGTTGGCCCTGCTGGCTATGTCGGCGGCGATGCTGCATTTTGACCACCGCGACCGGCTCTGGCATATGTATACGCCTTACGAGTTCCTGGAGCGGGCTCGCGATGGCGCCATCATGCACGCCCGCCCGGAGGATGGCGTGCGGCTGCTCCAGGTGCCGTTGGTTCCCTGGGGAGCCTACCTCCCGGCGCTGCGGGCGCTGGCGCAGGCCTCGCCGATGGAGGTCGTGGCCGCCCAGACCCGCTGGCTGGATAGCGCTGAACGAGCACGCTGCCGGGCGGTGGTGGAACATCTCACCCCCCGCCAGTTGGACGTGTTGCGCGCCTTCGCGGACGGCCAGAGCCCCCAGGAGGTGGCCGAAACGTTGTGCGTAACCGTCAAGACCGTTCACGCCCACAAGACCGTCATCCTGAGCGAGTGCCGCAACGGATGGGAATTCCCAGAAGACGCACGGCTGGATTATCATTTCTTGCGCGAAAAGTTCGGGCGCTATTTTCAAGCGCTGGACCTATGATAGCACGAAAGGGGGGGGAAAACATTGGAACAAGTTCCAAAATCAGTTGGAGGTTTGTCTATTGGGGGTGAGGGAATATCGTAGTATACTGGATGCAGTTGAAGGAGATGAAAGGATGCAGCAATTGACAGTGACGTTGGAGACGGTGACGCCGCTATTGTTGGGAGGGGCAAAACCACGCGCCCAGTCTGAACTGCGCCCACCGGCGTTTCGAGGGGTTCTGCGCCATTGGCTGCGGGCTGCCCTGGGTGGAGTTATCGGAGACTCAAACCTGGACGACCTCCACAAACTGGAGAGTGCGGTTTTCGGGAGTACAGAGCTTGGGTCTGCCATCGGCATTCGCTTGCGATCATTGGAGAATCTCAAAAGCTGTACAGCCTTCATTTTGCCTCACAAGAGCAGAGGAAAGAGAAATGCGCTCACCGGTGGCTTGGAACTCGTGATGTCCCAAACGCGGAGGGTAGATCCTGCCGTCTGGGATGCCGCCTGTGCCAGCCTGCAACTGGCGTTGACATTCGGCGGTGTGGGCTTGCGCTCTCGGCGCGGCTATGGCACGTTGCGGATTGTCAAGACTCCAAAATCTGAACTAGCCGCATTTCCTACTGCCATTGACACCTGGAAATCCCACGTGGCTCAGGTGGCGAATGAGGCGATTAAGGCTGCAAGAAAGCTAGCAGGCGCACACGGGGTTTCTGTATCGGGACTGACTGTAGGACCAGCGGCTTATCCCTGTGCCACAAAATCTGGATTGATCCGCCTGTGCGACTTGCAGGCATCCTCCGCGATGCAGGCTGTGACGTCGTTTATGAACCAAGTACCAAAGAACAAAGCATTGGGAGGAATCAATCCACGCCAAGCTTCTCCACTGTGGGTACGTCCTATCCAAACAGGGCCAACCACGTATGGACTGCTGTGCGTCGTGCTGGCTTCCAGATTTAGTGGCGCTAACTATGGGTTCGTGAGGGAGTTTCTAGACAAATTCCCCGGCGAATACCTGCGCGTGAAAGGATGGAACGCATGAACGTAAATGATGCAATCTTCATCTTTAGCCTTGGCCCTGTGCAAGGCTTTATCGCCGAAGCGCGACGGCTGGGCGATCTGGACGCCGGGAGCCGCCTGTTGGTAAAACTGGCCACGGCAGCAGGTGTGGCTATTCAAAACGCAGGCGGTTCGCTGATCTTTCCGGTCAAGCTAGGTGACGACGTGCCCAACAAACTGGTGGCACGAGTGCCCACCGGCAGCGTGGAGGCAATGCCCCAGGCCGCCCAACAGGCTATTCAGACCGAATGGCAAAAGTACGTGAGCAACGCTCGTCAGCGCCTGATGGACGATGGCCCCACCCCGGACCCTGTCTGGGAGGCAATCTGGGATCGGCAAGTGAACTCTCTCTGGGAAACCTACTGGGTGGCGGCCCCGGAAAAAGGCGACTATCACGCCGCTTACGGCGCCGCAAGCCGTGCCTTTGATGCTGCCAAACGGACGCGGATCTTTCCACAGATTGAGGAAGGCGGGGTCAAGGATTCCCTCAGTGGCAGGCGCAGCGCATTGCATACAGGCGATATGAAGGCAAGGGCCTACTGGGCCCAGGTCGCCGAGTCCCCAAACATCACCAGGGCCGAGCTGCGCCCAGGAGGCCGTGAGCGGCTTGACGCCATCGGCGCTGTCAAACGGTGGGGAGGGCTGGTCAAAAGCTCCCCTTCGGTGAGTCTGGTTGCCGCAGCGGACTTTATGGCTGCGGCAAAGAAGGAGAAACCCGCCTTGGCGATGTATCGGAAGACTGTCGAAGCACTGTTGGGTGACCATCTCTTCCGTATCTCTAACGACGCTGACTGGCCCTATGGTGGTGATCTGTTCTTCCTAGAGACACTGACGCCGGAGCGACTGGATGATAGCTACGGGCTGGAGCAACCTGATGATGGGCCTTTGGAAGTAGTGCGGCAGAACTTGCGCGCTCTATATCGCAAAGTCAACAACCGCCCTCGTCCCTACTACGCCATCATTGCTCTGGATGGTGATAATATGGGCAAGATGGTAAGCAAATGCCGGACGGAGAGCGAACACCAGGCCCTGAGCCAGAAAATCATCACCTTTGCGGCAAAAGTTCGCCCCCTTGTCGAAAAGTACCTGGGGCACACCGTCTACGCTGGCGGAGACGACGTGCTGGCGCTAGCGCCGCTCTCCACCGCGCTACCATTGGCCCAAGAATTGGCAGCCGAGTTTCGTAACGTCGTTGGCGGCACGGCCTCTGCGGGGATCGCCATCGCCCATCGTCTGTATCCCTTGAGTGCAGCGCTGAGGACCGCGCGGGAGGCCGAGCACCAGGCCAAGCAAGTGACGGACAAAAAAGCTGCCCTCTGCGTGCGAGTGCTCAAGCGCAGTGGCGAGACGGTGGATGCGCGCACCACCTGGGCTGCTATGGGCGACACCTTTGAACGAGTGGTGAATCTTTTCCAAAGCGAAGCCATCTCCTCCAAAATGGCCTATGCTGCCGCCCAAGCTGCCTACGCCCTACCCCACGCCGACGAGTCCTTTGAGTCCGAACTGCGGCGGCAACTGCGCCGCCATCGCCATCCGACCAAATGGACGGAGAGCGAGGATGTTTGGGCAGCTACGTTGTGCACTTGGGCAGACAGCCTGCCCGACAAGACAGAGGGATTGGGCCGCTGGCTGACGCTGGCCCGCTTTGTGGCGCAAGGAGGTGCTGGATGAAACTCTTTATCGAACCTGTGGATGTATGGCTCTTCCGCGACGGCCGTCCCTTCAGTGCGGGCAGCGACCACCGAGCGCAGAGCCTTTTCCCACCCTATCCCAGCGTGATGCAGGGCGTCATTCGCTCACACCACTTGGTCGTACAGGGTGTGGATTTGACAAACAAGCAAGATATCAAGAAAGCAGTTGGCACAGCTACAGATTATAGAGACCTGCGGATTCGCGGGCCGTTCGTTGCCCGGCGCGAGCGTGAGAATGACCCAATCGTCCGCTACTTCCCCGCGCCCGCCGACGCCGCCCAGCGTGGTGGTCGACTCTGCCCTCTCGCGCCTCAGGATAAAAAGCTGACTGGCATCCTGACCAGCGCACCTACCGAACTCTTGCTCTGGGACGACAAAGAACTGGAAAAGCGCAAGGAGGAACAGTGGTTGAGCGAGGCCGAACTTTTGAACTACCTGGGCGGCAAGCTGGCTACTTTCACTCCCGCGAAGGAACTATTCCAACGCGAGGGCCGCTTCGGCATCGGGCTGGACGATACTACCCGCACGACCCGCCAGGAGGAAGGCGGAGGGCTCCTGTACGAAGTCGAGTTCATTCGCCCCTGTGAGAACGTGGGGCTGGAAGTAGAGGTCAAATGCCTGGAAGGCTTGGAGGACTGGACCACTACTGGCGCGATGCGCATGGGTGGTGAGGGACGTGCAGGGCGCTTTGAGCCGTCCAATGCCCCGGACTGGCCCGTCCCGCCCCACCCGCTGCCAGATCGTTTCAAAGTCTACTTTGCAACTCCCACGTACCTCACAGGTGGCTGGCAACCGCAGGACTGGGGCAGATTCTTTCAAGGGAAGGTGGACCTGGTGGCTGCGGCTGTGGGGCGTTATCAAAGCGTCGGCGGCTTTGACTGGGCCAGGAACGATCACAAACCGGCTCGCCGGTACGTCCCGGCGGGCAGCGTGTACTTCTTCGAGTGCCAGGGCCAGGCGAACGTCAAACCTGACCTGGTCAACAGTGCGATCACAGATGCCGGGGCCGAGATCGGCTTTGGGCAAATCATCATCGGGAGGTGGTAAAATGTTTGAAGCAAAAACAATGTTGTACGTCTATGTAGAGACCCCCTTGCACGCCGGGAGCGGGCGCGCCCTGGGAGCGGTGGATCTGCCCATCCAGCGCGAGCGCGTGACGGGCTACCCCATCGTCCAGGCCAGCAGCCTGAAGGGACGGCTGCGGGCAGAGGCCAGAGCCAAGAAACTATCCAACCTTGAGATTGTCTTTGGGCCGGAGACCGACAACGCTTCAGAACACGCTGGCGCACTTTCGACGGGCGACGCTAAGATTCTGCTCTTCCCCGTGCGCTCCTTGGCGGGCGTCTTCGCCTGGACCACCAGCGCAGAGGTGTTGAACCGTTTCCTGCGCGACGCTTCGGTGGTCGGCGTTCAGCCGGGATGGACACTATCCACTAAGCCAGCATCAGGCGAGGCATTGGTGAGTGGCAATGTGCTCAAAGCCGGAGACAAAGTGGTGCTGGAAGAATTTGCCTTTACGCCCAAACAAGAAAACATCGTGCAGACCATCGGTCAATGGCTGGCGCAAAACGCACTGTCGCAGGGAGACGAGTACCAGTACTGGCGGGCTGAACTGCCCAAGCGTCTGGTCATTCTGCCTAACGACGACTTCCGTGACTTTGTGACTTTCTCGACTGAAGTGGTCACACGGATCAAACTCGAGCCAGACACCAAGACCGTGAAAGAAGGGGCGTTGTGGACAGAGGAGAACCTGCCTACAGATACCCTGCTCTACGCCCCATTGCTGGCCACGCCGGGCCGCGCCCCAAAGGGCCCGCAGTTAACGGGCAAGCAGGTGCTGGACGAGGTCAAGAACCTAAAACTGACCCGCATCCAGTTGGGTGGCAACGAGACGATAGGCCGTGGTTCGGTCTATCTGCGGTTCACATAGGAGGCGGATGATGAGTACACGACAGACACAAGAACAAAAGCGAGCGGCGCAGGCGTGGAAGGATGTGCGCAATGACGTGAAAGGCAAGGGATTTGCCAGCGAATACAAAGCTCTGGCCGCCAGTGCTCCTGCCGACATCCAGACTAACGGCCTGGGACAGACCTTGGCCTTTTGGCTCTCCAAGGGCAAAGGCGAGCACAAGACACTCTACGGTCACGTCTCCACCTGGGTCGTCCAGAGAATGGGCGCCAGCGGCGACTTGCTCCGGTGGATCACCCAAACCGACAGCACGCGCTACCGCCGGGCGACCGTTGAAGCCTTGGCTTTCCTGGGTTGGCTCAAACGCTTTGCCCAGGCCGAACTGTAAGGAGGTGCGAATATGCCAAGATATCCACTTCCCTCCGACACGGCGGCGGTGTTTACGGATTTTACCCGCTGCCAAAACCCCGGCCTGCTATTTGAGCGATACAACCCAGACCTGCGCTCGGGAGACAATCTCAAAAAGCCAACGCTGGAAAAAGTACAACAGTGCAAACCAGATCGCCGCGCGTTGGATGCCTGCCGCGCCCGCTGGCAGGCGATGGCAAAGGCCTCCGGCGCAACCCCGTTCGAGGCCCAGACTGACTGGCGCTTCATCACCGGCCTGGGACGCAAAGGTCCGCTGGAGGTGGGATTCACCTTCCACCGTATCTACGGCTTTCCCATCATCCCCGGCAGTGGGTTGAAAGGATTGGCGCGGGCGTGGGCCTATTTCGCTCTGCTGGAGGTTGCCCCTGAGAGCAAACCGGAAGAGAATTCAGATTTCATCGCCGTCTTTGGTCGCGAGCCTGAGCGCGGTGAAGATGAAGATGTAGCCAGCGCTGGCGGGGCGGTGTTCTTCGAAGCCATCCCATTGGATAACCCCGGCCTGGAACTGGACGTGATAAACCCACACTACCCAGACTACTACACTGGGCGGGGTGCACCGACCGATGGGCAGAACCCCAAACCCGTCTTTTTCCTGACGGTCAAGCCCGGCGTCCGGTTTGCCTTTGCCGTCGGCTGGCGGGGAGAGCCGAATCCTCAAGCCCACGAACTGGCCGTCGAGTGGCTCAAGAAAGGGCTGGAAAGACTAGGGGCCGGTGCCAAGACCAGCGCAGGATATGGTTACTGGCAAATCCTCGGCGCAGCAAAAGTGCCCGAGCGGCCCACGACAACAACCAGGCCGCGGCCCGCAGCGCCAACTTCACCCGCCGCCCCTCTGACCTGGCGGCATGGCAAGATCGTCAGGATAGACACCAGCAAAAAACATCGGGGCGTGCTGCGGGATACAGAGACCGGGCAGAAGTACCGTTTTTTGACTAAGGTGATCGAGGGGGACACGCCAGGGAAGAAAGCCTTCGTCCGCTACGCTGTCGAGGAGCGCGAAGGCAAGATGGTGGTGGTGAAAGTGAAAAAGGGAAGGTGAGCCGATGCCATCTGCGATGATCCTGCTCGTCGGCGAGCAGCCGGCGCCCAACCTGTTACCGACCCGCCGCCTCAAGCCCGACATGGCGGTACTCGTCCTCACCGACCGCACACAACGTGTGGCCGAGAACCTGGCGACGCTGTTGAAGCACGTCTGCCATTGCTTGCCCTGTCCAGTTGACCCATACGAGATACCCAAGATCCACGATGAACTAGAGAACTTTCTGTCCAATAACCTATCAGAATACGCTTTCACCTTCAACCTAACCGGGGGCACCAAGCCGATGGTCCTGGCTGCGTTCTGTCTGGCCAAGATGTACAGCAGTCCCTTCGTCTATTTCCAGACCGAGGGGAACCGCAGCTTGCTGTATCATTACGCCTTCGACGGAGACAAGATCATCTTGGAAGGGAGCGACGATCTATCCGAAACCATCTCCCTGGACGACTACCTCCGACTCCATCTGGGTGACTATGAAACAGAAGCGCCCCGGAATGCGTTCGAGCAGCAAGTACTCGAGACCCTTGCGGCAACCCCTGGTATCGCCGAGGTCTTTACCAGTGTACGACCAAAGAACCTGGGAGCGTTAGAGGTGGACTTTGCCGTCCGCTGCGGCAATCAAGTCGGCATCGGTGAGGTCAAGTCCAAGGGGGCCAAGGCCGGAATTGACCAGATCAATGCTGTGGCCGACCCACGCTATCTGGGTACTTATGTGCACAAGTTTCTGGTCTCTGCTCATCCCGTACACCCGAACAACCTGGACCTGGCCGAGGCTTATCGCATCGCCGTAATCGAGTTGTCCAGCTACGGGGAGACCGGTACGCTTGACCCTGCCGACGGAGAGAAACTTGGCCAGACAGTTGTGCGCCGGTTGGGAGGTGGGAAAGATTGAAAGACGCTACGCCACGTACTCGTCGAACAAAAGCACCTGCAGCTCTTGCACCTTCGCCAATCGCCGGTCGTTGGTGATGAAAGCGGTGGCTCCGGCCTCCAATGCCGCGGCGATTTGCAATGCGTCCGGCACGTGGATGTCGTACTGCGCCCGCAGGGCCACGGCGCGACGCGCCAGAGCGGCGTCCACGGGCAGTGTCTGCACCTGCCGAGAGTGAAGCAACGAGCGCTCGTAGGCCTGCACCAGGTCCAAGCGACCCTGGCGTTGAGGAAGCACACACGCTTCGATCAGCGTGATAATGGAGGTGATGCCCTGTACCTGGGACTTTTGAGGTGACGAAACACCATTTCAGAGAGAGCGAAATAGCGGGGATGCCGTTCCCATAGGGTAGATGAAGAGCGCAGCGTCCACACCGATGATGGTGTGTGCCGCCAGCGCTTGCTCTAGCTCTCCCAACTGGCCCGCTCCTGCTCCAGGTAGGCATCCACGTCAATCTCTTGCCAGAGTTCCGCGCCCAGGCCAGCCAGCGATAACATATCTACCGGTTCGCCGTCTCGATCCAACTCGCGGCGTACCCGCTCGGATAGCTGGCTAATCAGCGCTAACTGATCGCCAAGCGAGAGCCGCTTGCTCATGTCGAGCACGCAATCTATAGTTGTCTCACTGACCATAAGGACACCTCAGTTTGTCTGGCTGATTTATACTGATTATAGCATAGCACGGCATGAATCGCAACGATAAGGAGATACGACGAAAATGATCCTCCTCAACTTTTCCCACCCCCTCACCCCCGACCACCTGCAGCAGATCGAGGCCCTCACCGGCCAGCCGGTGGAGCGGGTGATCGAGGTGACTAGCCAGATTGACGCGCAGCAGCCGCTGG
>CAZMOT010000116.1:0-10594 GCA_964568065.1 uncultured Anaerolineales bacterium | reverse complement strand
GCCTGGAGACTTCCGAAGTCTTATTGAGGCAAGAATTTGGATCTACTGAGACTTTCTTTCTACCCCGGCTGCCTGGTCCTCCAGCGTATGCCCGAATATGAGGCGGCCACCCGCGCTGTGCTACAGGCGCTGGGGATCGAGTTGGAGATCGTCCAGCGGGCCGCTTGCTGCGGTTCGCCTGTCGTCGAATCCTTCACAGCCGACTGGGTCTACCTGGCCGCCTACAACCTGGCACTGGTGGAGCGGATGGGGCACACGACGGTGGTGACCGTGTGCGGCGGCTGCACCAGCACCCTCACCCGCGCCGCCCGCGCCCTGCAAGCTCCCGACGTGCGCGCCGAGGCGAATCGCCGCCTGGAGCCACTTGGCCTTTCCGTCGCCGGCCAGGTGGAGGTGATTCACCTGGTGCGGCTGTTGACCGAGCAGGAGGATGACCTGCGGGCGCGGATCACGTGCCCACTTTCCCTCAGCGTAGCGCTCACCAATCCCTGCCAGGTCTTCCGCCCCGGCGACGTGATGGGCTTTGACGATCCGCTGGAGCCCCAGAGCCTGCGCCGGCTGGTCGAACTGACCGGCGCGGAGGTGGTGGAGTACGGCGGCGAGAACGAGTGCTGCGGCGCGACTCTCTACCTGGCCGACCCAGACCTGGCACTGGCGGCGGGGCGGCGCAAACTGGAGGCGGTTCGTTGCGCAGGGGCAGACCTCCTGCTTCACGGCTGCGGCAACTGCCAGTTGCTGTTGCGCCGTTTTCAGCGGTTGATCGTCCGCGACGAGCCCGGCTTGCGCAAGCAGGCGCTGCTCCTGCCGCAACTGGTGGGATTGGCAATGGGAATAGCGCCGAACACGCTGGGTGTCAGCGGCCGGCTGGCACAGGATGTACTGAGCAACGGTTGAGGCAGGTGCGGATTTCACAGTTGTCATTAAGACCTGACAGGTTTCCAAAGGTGCCATGTTGAGCTAGATTCGACCTGATCAGGGGCATATTTACGCCGAAAAGTGGCCTGTGAAACCTGTCAGGTCTGGGATGGTCTCTTATCTTAATGACATTGACCACAGCGACCAGAAATGGGGAATGAGCGCATCACGGGAATAGAAGCTGAGGGCTGCCTTCAGTGCGGCACCTGCGCCACCGTCTGCCCGGTGGAGATGGTGGGTGGCCATGCCATCGTCACCTTCCTCGCCAACCCGGCAGCCACCGACTACTCGGTATGGCTGTGCACCTCCTGCTGGCGCTGTCAAGAGGCGTGCCCTGAAGGGGTGGACATCTACGGGCTGATGATGGAACAACGCCGCACAGGGAATCAGCCGGCTCCTGCCGGGTATCAGGCCGCCTTCGAGAGCGTCCTGGCCTGTGGACTGGCGCTGGAGGTTCCGCAGGAGGAGCTCGACCAGGTGCGGGCCGCGTGGGGGCTGGAACCGGTCGGGCTGCCACCGCCTGGCCTCGCTCGGACCCTCCTGCGTGCCGGCGATTGAAGTGCGAGTCAGCTTCATCGGCCGTGACTTGTGCCCTTAACTCAACGTAGTATACTATGGCACGTGAGCGAGACGATCACCTGCCGGCGGTGAAGGGCTCGCAGGCAGGCGAGAAGACGGGGAAAAAGACGTCGGAGAAGTAGGCAGCAAGATTCTCAACGCGGAGGCGCAGAGAACGCAAAACCTTTCCTGGCGTTCTTTGCGCTTCTGTGTCGAACTATACCCGGTCGGTTTGAACCGCGCCTCAATAGAAAATACAGAGATGAACCGGTATAGTAACAGGGATGATGCTTACGACGGGTTCGAACAGGGCCCCATACGACCACCGAGCGAGGCTTACAGCCTTTTTGTGCGCGCAACCAGGAACTGCCCCTGGAATCGCTGTGCCTTTTGCCCCGTGTACAAGGGGACGCGGTTCTCCATCCGTCCGGTGGACCACGTCAAGAGGGATATAGATTCAGTTCACAGATATGTGGGAACTCTGCGACATAAGGCCGACGAATCTGGCCGCATACGTCGCGCTGAGATCGCTCAAGTTGCCGAGAACGTCGAACCAGAGGGTCTGCCCGCCTTTCACGCGGCCCTTAACTGGCTTGCTGGCGGCGCGGCATCTGTATTCCTGCAAGATGCAAACAGCCTCATAATGAAGCCTTCTGACCTGGTGGAAATCTTGACGCATCTCAAGATGCGCTTTCCCTGGGTGGAAAGGATAACGTCGTACGCACGAGCCCACACAGTTGCCCGGATGAAGGACCATGATCTGAAGGCCATCGGGGATGCTGGCCTGAACAGGATGCACATCGGCCTCGAGTCCGGCTCCGACAAAGTTCTCGAAATGGTCAAGAAGGGCGCGACGAGGGAGATGCAGATACGGGCAGGGCTCAAGGTAAAGAGGGCTGGGATGGAGCTTTCGGAGTATTGCATGCCGGGCCTGGGAGGAAGAGCGCTTTCTGAAGAGCACGCCCTGGAAACAGCCGCTGCGCTAAACCAGATAAACCCGGACTTTATACGGCTCAGAACCCTGGCGATCCCGAATAGGGTGCCGCTATTTGAGGATTACCAGGCGGGTCGTTTTGAAAAATGCACGGATCTTGTGGTGGCAAGAGAGATGCTGACGTTCATCGAAAAACTGGAGGGGATCACGAGCGTCGTCAAAAGCGATCATATACTGAATCTCTTTGGCGATCTTGAAGGAACCCTCCCTCGCGACAAAGAGCGCATGCTGGCGATTTTGCGCACCTTTCTGGCGCTGGACCCCGAACGTCAGCGTTTGTACCAGGTGGGGAGGAGACTGGGAATCTTTTCCTGCTTGAGCGACATGGAAAATTCCCGCCGGCTGGCAAGCGCCGAGAGGGCTTATCGTGAGCTTGGAGTCACCTCTGACAACGTAGATGAGATAGTGGACGAACTGATGAAAAGGTTCGTTTAGAAGATGAAAGAGCGCATCGTCGTAATCATGCCGGCTTACAATGCGGCCCAAACACTGGAACGCACTTACCGCGACCTGCCGATGGAGGTGGTAGATCGCATCATCCTGGTGGACGACGTGAGCCAGGATGAGACGGTCGAGATCGCCCGGCAGTTGGGCCTCAAAACGGTCGTGCACGTCCAGAACAAGGGGTACGGCGGCAACCAGAAGACCTGTTACCTGGAAGCACTCAAGGACGGCGCGGACATCATCGTGATGCTGCATCCCGATTACCAGTACGATTCGACGCTCGTGCCTGATTTGATCGCGCCGATTCAGCGCGGCGAGGCCGACGTGATGTTGGGGTCCCGTTTCCTGGGCGGGCAGGTGCGCGCCGGCGGGATGCCGTTCTACAAGATCGTCGCCAACCGCTTCCTCACCCTGTGCGAGAACGTGGTGTTGGGCCTGCGCCTTTCCGAAGCACACACCGGTTTCCGCGCCTACCACCGCGAGGTGCTGGAGACCATCCCCTTCCTGCTCAACTCTGACGATTTCGTGTTCGATAGCGAGATCATCGCCCAGGTGGTGGCGTGCGGCTTCTGCATCGGCGAGGTCGGCGTGCCGACGCGCTACTTCGAGGAGGCGTCGTCGGTCAATTTCCGCCGCAGCGTGGTCTACGGCCTGGCCACACTGTGGACGCTGGTCAAGTTCATCGCCCACAAGTGGGGGCTGGCGCAGGTGCCGCAATTCAGCAAGCGCTTGCGCGACGTGATCAGCCGCTATCACAGCGCAGAGTTGCTTCGGACGCGGACGCGGACTGGGGACAGTCCGAGAACAGTCCGTGTGATACGGGATGATGTGGAATAGGACGCGGTGGGGCCTGGCTTTCGTTGTGGTGTCTTTCTGCATACTTGGCGCGATCCACAGCGTCGTCGTCCCCCTCTTTGAGGCCCCCGACGAACTCTGGCATTTCTCCTTCGTGCGGGTGTTGGCCACCCAGCGATCTCTGCCCGAACAGCCCGCAGAGGGCAAGGATATGTGGCTGCGCGAAGCAGGGCAACCCCCTTTGTACTACCTCGTGGCCGCGCCGTTCGTCGCGCCCCTGGACACCTCCGATTTCCCGGACTTTGTACGCTTCAACGTCGCCCATCCGGCGGTGACCGCTCACTCCCAGAGTGATGCGCCCAATGTGTTCATCCACACCCCGCACGAGGCGTTTCCATACCAGGGCGCGGTGCTGGCAGTGCACATCGCCCGGCTGTTGAGCGTGCTGTGGGGGGCAGGGACGATAGTGGGTGCATACCTCGTGGCCCGCGAGATCGTGCCGGCCCGGCCTGGTCTGGCGTTGGCAACAGCGTCGATCACTGCCTTCAATCCACATTTCGTTTACATCAACAGTGTGGTGAATAATGACGCGGCTGCTATCTGTCTGTGCACATTTGCGCTGTGGCTCGCTGTCCGGCCAGGGCGAGAAACCAGGTTTTCCAGAAAAAACCCGGTTTCTACGTTTGCGCTGTGGCTTGCTGCCTGGTCGGGGCGAGAAACCAGGTTTTCCAGAAAAAACCCGGTTTCTGCGTTTGCGCTGTGGCTTGCTGCCTGGTCGGGGCGAGAAACCAGGTTTTCCAGAAAAAACCCGGTTTCTGCGTTTGCGCTGGGACTGGTCCTGGGATTGGCCTGGCTTAGTAAAGTGAGCGCCCTGGCGCTTCTGCCGCTGGTAGTGCTGGCCCTATTACTGGTGTGGTGGCGAGATCGAGATGGACGGGCATTGCTGATGCAGGGGGTGATCGTCTTTGGTCTGGCTGCTCTGGTCGCGGCCTGGTGGTACGTGCGCAACTGGCTGCTCTATGGCGACCCACTGGCCTGGCGTGTGTGGCTGATTGACATCGGCGTGCACTCCATCGGCCTGGCCGAGCTTGTGCGCCAATTCGGGCACGTGGCGACCTCGTTCTGGTCACCGTATGATGGGTTGTTCCCCCCACCGGTGCTCTGGGCACTCGGCCTGGTGGTGGTACTGGCTACCGTCGGCTGGGTGCGATTGATCGTTCGGCGCGACGCGCGTGCCAAGGTGAACGAAGCGGGCCTGTTGCTGGCAGGCACGTGGTTCGTGCTGCTTTTCGTCAGCCTCGTGCGCTACATGACGACCACCCCCTCCGCCGAGGGACGCTTGCTTTTCCCCGGCAGCGCGGCTTTTTCACTGCTTTTGGCCTTGGGGTTGGAGGCAGTCGTACCCCGGCGACGGGTGGGTATGACGATGACCGTGGTGGGGGCAGGGTTGCTCGCGCTCAGCATCGCCAGCCCGTTCTGCGCCATCGCTCCGCGCTATGCGCTGCCGTTGATTGGAGCAGTAGAAGACATCTCGGGAGAGACACCGTTTGGTGACGCGGTCTTTGGCAGCGTGTGCTTGCTGGGGGTAGAGGTGGAGCCCGACGAGGCCCAGGCCGGCGAGACGGTCAGCGTGACGCTCTACTGGGAGGCACTGGACACGCCGCCCGCCGACCTGCGAGCCGTGGTGCAGTTGTGGACGCTGGGCGGGCGGCCGGTGGGTCAGCGAGATACGACGCCCGCCGGCGAGGTCTACCCCCCTGACCTATGGCGCGCGGGCGACATTGTACGCGACGTATACCGACTGCGCGTGCACGAGGACGAGAACGGACCGGCGCTGTGTCGCGTGACAGTCAATGTGATGACCGGCGATGAATCGCTGGGTGAGGTATCGTCGCCGGCGATGTTAAAGCTGGCGGTGGCACCGATATCCATAGTCCCATGGGCGTATCCGTATAGGTTGGGCGGCAAGGTCGAATTGATAGGTTACGATGTGTCCAGCGGTGCGCCGTCGCCTGGCGAACCGCTGGAAGTGACGCTCTACTGGCATGTGCTGGCGGAGATGGACGAGGACTATACGGTGTTTGTGCACCTGCTCAACGAGGATGGCGCACTGTATGGGCAGGGTGATGGGCCGCCGCTGGATGGCGACTATCCCACCTCATACTGGTCGCCGGGCGAGGTGCTGGCCGATACGCACGTCGTGCCACTGGAAGATGGCCTGCCCCAGGGGGCGTATCTGCTCGTGGGACTCTACCGGCTGGCGGACGGTACGCGCCTGCCAGCCTACACTACAGAGGGAGGGCGCGTCCCGGACGACGCGATTGTGCTCAATAGCTATGGTTGGTGATTCAGGGAAGGGCCTCGCCGACAAGGTAAAGGCGCTCTATGAGCGGGTCAATGGCCTGACAGGAGGCGCTCCAGGCGTTTTATACGACGCCATCCAACGCTTTGGTGCTGCCCGCGCCGCGGAAGCTGCCGCCGGTATTGCCTTCTACGCGCTCTTTTCCCTTTTCCCCCTGCTGCTCGCCCTGATTGTCGCCGGGAGTTTTATTCTGGAAAGCGAGCAGGTTCAGCGGTGGGTGCTGGATATTGTGGCCGAGTTCTTCCCGGTCGCTCAGCAATTGATCGAGAGGAACATTCAAGGGGTTCTCGAGCTGCGGGGGACAGTAGGCCTCATAGCGTTGATCGGCCTGGTATGGTCGGCTACGGGCGTTCTCACGATCCTGGCGCGCAACATCAACTATGCCTGGCCAGAAGCCACCCCGCGTAATTTCGTAGAAGACCGTTTGCTGGCCCTGGCGATGGTCAGCGGCCTGGCAGTGCTGCTGGTTATTTCATTCGTCTCAAACACCGTGCTCGACGTTTTAGCTCAGTTTAGCGTGCCCATCGGAGGAGGGTTTTCGGTGGATGAAACCATCTTGTGGACGACGTTATTGAGCGCGGTACCCCGGTTGTTCGCATTTCTCGCGCTTCTGGGTCTGTATCGTTGGGTGCCAAACACAAAGGTCAAGTGGTCGGAGGCTTTCTGGGGGGCGTTGGTGGCGACCCCTGCGGGGGAAATCGCTACGAATGGATTTGCCTGGTACCTCAGCAGTGGGATCGTCCACTATGAGTTGGTGTATGGTTCCCTGGGAACGATCGTAGCTCTGATGTTGTGGATCTATGTCGTTGCTGCGATAACCCTCCTGGGCGCGCACCTCAGCGCAGCGGTTGCGCGACACAAGCGCTAAAGACCAGGCACATTCGCCACGAGAGCCCCTAAACGGCGCAGAAATCTTAAAATCCGCCCGCAGAGAGCCGAATGTTGCAGACCCTGCAACACGCCTCCTTTATCCTGGGAGCAAATCCCAAGGATGGAGGTGGCACAATGGCTTTCTGGCAAGGCAAACAAGACGAACGCGAGAGGATGGATCGGATCATTCGGCAGAACCCCGGCATCCGGCCAGCGGAACTGGCTCGTCGGTTGGGCGTCTCCCGCTCAAACGTTCACCGGCGACTGACCATCCACGAAAGCATGGCCCTGCACTTGGCGGCCTACTCCCGCGACCTCCTGGGCGGCCTGGCCGACCGCATTCAGAACAGCGTCCAGATCGCGAACGAGGCCGGCATTAGCGACCCCACCTTCGTGACCCTGGGCGAGGAGGTGCGGGCCTGGAAGCTCCTGCTAGACCGGCGGTTTGAAGGCGTGCGGGAGGAGGTGGGTGTGGCGGTGGGGGAGTGGTTTGCGTCGCAGGAAGGAGAAATGTGCTAGGGCGGGAATAGCATAGTTCCCACTCTCGTGCTATACTAACAGCAAAGATGGAAGGAGAGGTAGTGAGGTGAAGAGTGACTTACCCGGACTGGGCCGGTCCTACGAGGAGATGAAGCGCACTTCGCGCATTCTTGAAATCGTGCAGATCATCGCAACGGCCCCGCAACGCTATCTGCGCCGGGATGGGAACGGCGGATGATTTGGAGGCGGAGATCGGCGCTTACGACCCGCGCAGTTATGGGCTGGGGGAGTTACTGAGGCTTTTGGCCGGGGGGATTTGAGATGCGGTTAGGGTGCGGTGGATCAGCAAAGTCAGGCAACTCGGTGGGGAAAAATGGTTACGAGGACGGTTGGAGCACTGCGATATAGTTGTCCATCGCATCACAGGCCAGGCTAAAGTCGCCCGTGGATACGCGGATGGGAGCCTGATCAAATGCGGGATCATTTACCCACACCCAGGTGTCGTCCATCTCGACCACGACAACGGCGTGGGCACACGGCCTCGACCAATAGGGCAGTTCAGCGGTATGAACCAACGCAACGACGGGCACTTGCTCCTCCAGTCGGCGCTGGATTTCAGATAGGGAAGCTTTGGTGTAGGAGACTTTTAATGAGCGGGATTGCAAGCGGAGCACGCGAGAAGCCGGGGTACCAACGTCTGGATCGGTGCCTAACTTGCGAGAAAGCGCCTCCTGGGAACGCGCCTGTCCCCAATAAGCCAACACCATCTCGACACAGGCCAGCGGGCAGCCGGCTTCACTCTGCTGGCGACGGTGTGGAACGGGCAACCTGGCGACCACACTCGATCAACTCCTGGATTAATCTGTCGTCGGAGAGCACCTCACCCGTCGTGGCGTCCACATCCACCGTACCTATCTGGCCCACCACACCCCGTTCGGGCGACGTGAGCAGCACCGGCACGCGCCAGACGGTACGATCGGCGATGACCAGCGCGGGGTCGCCTCCCAGCAGCAAGTTGCCAACCTCGCTCGCCAGCCAACCGGTGGCCTTGCGCCGAGCCGAGGGCGCGTCCACATCAATAGTTGCGTGGACGGTGATCGTCACGTCAAGACGCCCGCCTACCGTCAGGCCGGGCCCGTCCACGACGATTTGGGGGGAGAGTTTCGAGTTCATTTCAGCACTATGATATCATCATTTCTTCCGTCGGTCAATTTACTCTCTCGACAAGCAGGGAAGAGAACCTACGTGCTGCTGGCGCGGGTGCTGCGCCGGGCGGATCGGGCGGGGACGGCAGCGGGGAATTTGTAAAAATGGCCCGGTTGGTGCATACTATCACTATAACCGGACGTCGTGGATGCAGTCGCCGACGACGTGGGACCAGGCAACGACGGCGCATCCGAGTTGGGAGGTGGGGACGTCGAGTATGGCACGGGGAAGGAATGAGAGGTGCATGAGTCAAAGCGGTCATTCGCAGCCAGGACAGGAAGGCTCTGCCCTTGGTTACCAGCGCGGGAACCACAGGGTTCCCACACCTGTGTTACAATGAGCGTGAAAGTCAGGGGAGTTGAGAATGAAGCTTGAAGAGACCAAACGCACCTCGCGCATTCTGGAACTGGTGCAGATCATCGCAACGGCCCCGCAACGCTATCTGCGGCGCGACCTGGCAGCCCGTTTCGAGATCAGCGAGCGGATGATCCAGAAGGACCTGGAAATCATCCGCCACGGGCTGAAATTGCCGCTCCTGCACTTGCCGGAAGGATACTATTTTGAGCAAGTGCCTCGCCTGCCATCGCTACAGTACACCTTCGCCGAGGCGTTGGCCCTGTTGCTGGCCGTCCAGGCGGCGCGGCAGGTGTCGGGCGTCGGCTCGACAGAGTTGGCGGCGGCAGCGGCCCGGCTGGAATCGTTGTTCCCTCCCGAATTCACTCCCCTGCTGCGCCAGGCGGTCGGTCAGCCGGTGGTCACAGCCCAGCGGGAGCACCGGCAGCAGATGCTGATGTTGCTCAACCGGGCGCTGCTGGAGGGGCGCAAGGTGCGCATGGTGTACGAGACCCGCTCCCGTGGCGGCGCGGTGAGCGAGCGGGTGGTGCGGCCCTATCACATCATGCCTTACGTCCGTTCCTGGCAACTGGTGGCCTACTGCGAGTTGCGGGAGGCTGTGCGGATGTTCAAGGTGGACCGCATCCGGGAGGCGACACTGCTGGACGAGCGTTACCGCATCCCCGCCGACTTTGACGTGGACGCCTATATGGGATCGGGATGGGGCGTTATGCGCAGCGGGGCAGGGGAGCCGGTGGACGTGGTGTTGCGCTTCGAGCCGGAGGCGGGGCAGTGGGTGGCGGAGGAGTACTGGCATCCCAGCCAAAAGGCCGAAGTGCAACCGGACGAGAGCGTGCTGTTCAAGCTGCACATTGCCGCCATCACGCCCGAGTTCGTGAATTGGGTGCTGTACTACGGGGGGCGAGTGGAGGTGCTGGAGCCGCCCGAACTGCGGGAGCGGGTGGCGGAGGAGCATAGAAGGGCAGTGGAGGTGTACCGGTGAACTTACCGGTACGTGTCCTCCCGGCGACGCTTGACCGCTACGATGATAACCAGGTGTTCCTGGTCGTTGATGTAGTAGATCACACGCCAGTTGCCGATGCGGATGCGCCAGCCTTCCATTCCACGCAGTTTCCGGCATCCCGGTGGACGCGGGTTGTCTTCCAGCCTCAGAATGGCCTCGGCAATGCGGCTGAAATCCGGCTCGCGGATGCGGTCCAGTTGCCGGTGTGTCTTGCGGTCGAGGAGTTCAACTCTGTACTTTGGCACGGGACGTCTCGCGCTGATGGAGATAGTCTCGAAAGGATTGGCGCTCTCCGTGGGTGGGCCGAGTCGCTGCTTGAGCCAGACGCGCCGCCAGTTCATCGTCCTGGCTATCCGCCTCGTCGTCCAGCAGATCCAGATAGTGGTCGTATTCTTCTAGCGTCAGGAGGACGGCGACCGGATGGCCCTCTGTGCCGACGACGTACCGCGCTCCACGCTCGCGCAAGGTACGGACGAGGGTATCGGATGAGTTTTCGCTCACGGGCTTATGTCTCCTTCCTGGTGTTCCAGACGGATTGAGGAAAGTGTCAGCGAGCTCATTTTACCGTATAATGGGAGAGGCGCAAGTGGGCGAGTGGGGTTGGGGGCTGTAC
>CAZMOT010000115.1:0-10698 GCA_964568065.1 uncultured Anaerolineales bacterium | reverse complement strand
GCCCACCACCCCCGCCACCATCGCCACCACGATGGCCTGCACGAACAACTGAGGCGTGTAGGTCGGCTCTATCGCCCCGATCAGCCCGGGTGCCAGCGCCAGCAGTCCGGTCAACCCCAGCCCAACGAGGGTGCCGAAGACACCGCCCACTGCGCCCAGCACCAGCGATTCCCGCAGGATCATCCCGATCACCTGGCGGCGTCGCCAGCCTAGCGCCCGCAGCACGCCGATCTCCCGAGTTCGCTCCAGCACGCTCATCAGCATCGTGTTCAACATCCCCAGCGCGCCGATGAACACCGCCAGGAATGAGATTTGCCCCATCATCTCCTCCACAATCCGGAAATCGCTCATACTCTCGGCAGCCTCGGAGGTGAGGGAGAAGTCAATCTCCGGGAAGGTCGCTTTCAACTCATCTCGCACTGCCTCAGCCTGCTCCGGGTCGTGCAGCTTGATCGCATAGTACATCACCTGGCGGGGCTTCCCGGTGAGGACTTGCGCCTCCCGCAGTCCGATGACCACCCCAATATCCTCGTAGGGCAAGCCCGTCTCGTAGATGCCGGCCACGTGAAAGTTGCTACTCCACAGGCGCAACGTGTCGCCTACCTCCAATCCCATCTGTTCCGCCGCATCACGTCCAACGATAACCTGGTGGCGGCCCGCCAGCGGCTCTCCCTCGATGATGCGAAAGTGACGGATGACGAACTCACGGGGGTGGTAGCCGAACACGATCAGCATAGACATTTCCTTGGCATTGACAGCATCGAGAATCATGCCAGAGACCGCCTCCACATCGGAACGGGCGGCGATCCGCGCCCCCACCCGCTCGTCAATGGCGCTGAGGTCGCTATCCGTGTCCGCCTGGACGGCCACCAGGTCGGCCTGGCTGCTCCGCCACAACTCGGTCATCAAGTAGATACCTCCCTCGACAAGAGCACCGAGGGCGACGATGGCGGCGATACTGATCCCGATCCCCAGCAGGGTCAACGCCGTACGTGTCCGCTGCCGCCAGAGGTTACGCACGGCCATGCCACCAGGCAGAGAGCGAGAGACATGGCCCCCGCTGCCGCCCTCGTACTGCAGCGCCTCCAGCGGCAGAAGGCGGCTGCCCCACCAGGCGGGGTAGGCTCCCCCCACCAGCCCCAGCATAATCACCGTGACGAGCGCGCGGATGAAGAGGTCAGGGGAAAACTGCGTCCCCAGCGCACTCAACCACGAGGCAGAGCTGCTCAACAGATAGGTCATCACTACACCTAGACCGATGCCTGCCAGCCCACCCAGCAGTGAGAGGGTCAACGACTCGCCCAGAATCAGGCCCAACACCTGCCTTCGCCGCCAGCCCAGCGCCCGCAAGAGACCGATCTCCCGCGTGCGTTCGAAAACCGACATGAAAAGCGTATTGGCCATCACCACCCCGCCGATCACCATCGCCAGTCCTGCGATCCCCATGGCTATTCCTTCCAGGATCGCGAACATCTGCTCCTGGTCGGCAAATCCCGCGGTAGTGGAGAGAGACAAATCAGAGAAGCGCCGTTCCACCCGGGCTTGCAGCCTGTCAGCTTCGGCGAGGTCACGCAGCCTGACGTAGAGTATAGATACGTGGCGCGGTTGCAGTGTAAGTGTTTGGGCCTCCTGCAACGGAATGACCGCACCGCCGTCCTCGAATGCATTCCCGGTCTCGTAGATGCCGACGATGCGGAAGACGCTACCAGTGATGCGGAGTGCGTCGCCCACTCCCTTGTCCAAGCCCTGCGCCGCGCGCCGGCCCAAGATGAGCGGCTTGCCCCGCACACCCCGCACATCCGCCAGCGCTTGCCCTTCGACGATGCGGAAGTGAGTAATGGAGAATCCACCGGGGTCGTAGCCGAAGAGAAAGAGATAGGACAAGCCGTCGAGCCAAGTGTTGCTGAGGAGCACGCCGTCCACGTCGGCCACCTCCGGCCAGGTACGCAACTCGTCAGCGACCGTCTCCTCAACACTGCTGAGTAATGTGCTTATCGAGCCCGCCTGGGCGAGCACCAGGTCGGCCTGGCTGCCCTGGGACATGGCGGCAAAGCCAGCTTTCATCCCCTGGGCCGCCGCCCCCAGCGCGACGATGGCCGCCACGCCGATGGCGATGCCCACGAGTGTGAGGATTGTGCGTCCTTTACGTCGAAACAGGTTCTTGAAAATCATTGACTGAGGTTCCCCCAAAAATATGTACCACTTGGAGCTGTGTTTATTGTGATCCTCTGGAAGTGTTCTACGAGCCCCCCGGCCACCCGTGGTCGGTCAAGCCAGTCCAAGGAAAGGGAGAAGGGACAAGAAAACAGCCCTTCAGCGAGTACGACGCCGAGCGAAAGGCCAGGGGTGATGTACAGAGTTGAGACTGCTAGCAAGGGCGCAATCCACCGGTATACCAACTCCAGAAACCAGGTTTTGAAGAAAAAAGGTTCAAATCTACTCATACCGCAACGCCTCCACAGGTCGCATGCGCGTCGCCCGCCAGGCCGGGTAGAGACCACCCATCACCCCGGCAATCGCCGCCACCACGACCGCCTGCACGAACAACTGAGATGTGTAGATCGGCTCCATCGCCCCTCCCCATATCCCCGCCAGGCCGATCAATCCGACCAACCCCAATCCCAGGGGGATGCCGCAGATGCCGCCTACTACCCCCAGCACCAGCGACTCTTGCAGAATCATCCCCAGTACTCTCCGCCGCCGCCAACCCAGGCTGCGTAGCACGCCGATCTCGCGCGTCCGTTCCAGCACGCTCATCAACATCGTGTTCAGCATCCCCACTGCGCCGATGAACACCGCGACGAGCGAAAGCTGATCGGCCATTTCTTGCATTATGCGGAAATCGCTCGTACTCTCACCCAGCTCAGAGGAGAGAGAGAAATCAATATCCGGGAAAGCCGCTTCCAACTCTTCCTTCACCACCTCGACCTGTTCGGGGTCGCGCAGGCTGATGAGGTAGAACTGCACCTGGCGCGGCTTGCCGGTGACAGACTGCGCCTCCCGCAGACCGATGACCACCCCGGCATCTTCAAAGGCGGTACCTGTCTCGTAGATGCCGACCACGCGAAAGTTGCTTTCCAGCATGCGGAGCGTGTCGCCCACTTCCAGCCCTGACTGCTCCGCCGCCATCCGGCCGACGATGATCTGGCGGCGACCCGTCAACGGCTCCCCCTCAATAATGCGGTAGCGACGGATGGCAAATTCGCGGGGGTGGTAGCCGTATACGATCAGCATAGGCATCTTGTCGGTAACGGCGGCGGTCCAGAACATGCCGGATATCGCATGTACGTCGGACCGGGCGGCGATGCGCGCCCCCACCCGCTCGTCAATGGCGCTAAAATCCATATCAATGCCCGCCTCGGCGGCGAACAGGTGAGTCTGGCTGCCCATCATCATCCCGGTGAATGCCCCCAACATCCCCTGGGCAACCCCGCCCAGCGCGACGACGGCGGCGATGCTCACGCCGATGCTAAACAGGGTCAAGACCGTGCGCGTCCGCTGCCTCCACAGGTTGCGCATCATCCCAGGCAGGAAGCGGGGCACGTGCGCCTTGCCGCCCCCCTCGTACTGCAGCGCCTCGATCGGCAGCAGGCGGCTGGCCCACCAGGCCGGGTACGCTCCGCCCGCTATCCCCAATACGATCACGGTGACCAATGCCCGTCCGAAGAGATCGGGCGTGAACTGGCTCCCAAACATACCAAGCATAGAACCGGATTGGCTCATGGCGACGACAGCCAGCACGCCCAGAGTGATACCAGTCAACCCGCCTAATAGAGCAAGAACGATCGCCTCGCCGAGGATCAGGCCCAGCACCCGCCACCGACCCCAGCCCAAGGAACGCAGCACGCCGATCTCGCGCGTCCGCTCAAAGACCGACATGAAGAGCGTATTGGTCATGATGATACCGCCGATGACGACCGCCAGCCCCGCAATCGCTATCCCTATCGCGTCCAACATCTCGAGCAACTGCTCCTCGCTGGCAAACCCCGACGTCGTAGAAATCGCCAGGTCGGGGAAACGCCGCTCTATCCGCGCTTTTACACTGTCGGCTTCATCTGGGTTGCTCAACTTGATGTAGAACACCGAGGCCTGGCGCGGCCGCAATGTCATCGCTTGAGCCTCCCAAAGCGGGACGACGGCCGCGCCATCTTCAAACCCGGTCCCCGTCTCGTAGATGCCGACGACGCGGAAGGCGCTGCCGGTGACACGAAGCGTATCGCCCACCGTCAAGTCCATGCTTTGCGCTGCTCGCTTGCCCAGGATGATGGATTTACCGCGCACGCCGCGCGCGTCCGCCAGCGATTGTCCTTCGATGATGCGGAAATGCTTGATGGCAAAGCCCTCAGGATCGTAGCCAAAGAGTATGAGATAAGATTCATTGTCAATCAGGGCATTGGAATAAAGCATACCGTCCACAGCGGCTACTCCCGGGAGAACGCGCACATCCTCGGCCGCGCTCTCGTCGACGCTGCTCATCAGAGAAGTCATTGACTCAGATTGGCTAAGCACCAGGTCGGCCTGGCTGCTCTGGGACATCGCGGAGAAGCCGGCCTTTAGTCCCTTGGCCACTGCCCCCAATGCGACGATGGCGGCCACGCCGATGGAGATGCCCACCAGCGTCAGGATCGTACGGCCTTTGCGTCGAAAGAGGTTTTTGAGAATCATTTGTCTAATCCGATCTGTGAATGAGGCGTGGCAGTAACCGTCCAGTGCGCCGCATGTAGGCGAGGTATGCGTCGCCGAATTGTTCGATCATCATGGCCTCTTCCTTATCAAGCCGCGTGTAGAGCATGAGGATAGAGACCACGACCAGCGGCACAATCAACCAAAAGGCCGATATGAGTGCAACCCCGACAAAGAAACCGAAGAGTACCGTGTACATGGGATGCCTGATCCAGCGATAGGGTCCACTGGTGACGAGCGTGTGCTCCTCTTGCAATTGTAGGCTGGTGGACCAGTGTTCCCCAAGCGTATGATGGACCCAAGCGAGCAAGGGGATGCTCATCACGGCCAACCCGACGCCAATCCAGCGTGCCCACGCCGGAAACGGTATGGCGAACGCGCTGAGCCACGGGGGATTGACAGCGTAAAGGACGACGACAGCAAGCGCACAGGGAAGTGCAACGAGCCGCAACAACATAATCCCCCATCCCTCACGCTCGACTGCCTCCTCCTTGACAGCCCAGCCACCTTTACCTGTTCTCCGCGCCTTTAGGCCATAGTAAACCCTGACAACTATGAGCAGGACGAACACAGTGAAGAAAATGACCTTGAAGATGAGTTCGTTATTCAACTCTCTCTCCTTCGAGTAGAAAACGTTACTCCGTTTACCGCCGGATCAGACGAGGGAGAAAACGTCCCGTGCGTCGCATATATTGACGGTACTCCTCGCCAAACGTGTCGAGCATCATGCGCTCCTCGTGGCCCACCCGCTCCAGGATCAGCAATGAATAGACCAGCCCCAACATACCGATGAACCAGGTTGCGGTGAGCAAGAAACTCGCAGCCAGGTAGGTAAAAAATGACGTGTACATCGGATGGCGTATGCAGCGATAGATACCCTGAGTAACGAGTTGACGGCTTTCCCCGATCTTGAGCGTAGGCGTAAAACTGATACCGAGGGTGCGGTGGGCCAGGTAGCCCAGCCATACGGTCGCCAGGCCCACAGCGATCCCCAGCCAGCGCAGCCAATTCGTCAGTGGTAGACGTGACCAGCTCATCCACACAGGATTGACGAGCCAGACAATGTTCAACAAGTGTGTGCCAAGCCCGCTGATTCCCATAAGAGCGAGACGAACTCTGCTCTCGGTCGTGTCCTTCAGTATCGCCTGGCTTTGGGGATCGGCGCGGCGAGTCTGCGAACGATAGTAGAAGCGAGGCGCAATGTACCCAATCGCCATAACCAGCAGAGCCACGCGGAACAGAATCTCGTTTTCCATGTTCACACCTCGATATCACCACACACCTGGCAGCAGGCGACAGCGCACCTGCTGGGCATATTCCGCGTATCCGGGCAGCTCCTCGTGCAGCGTGCGATCCTCCGCCACCGTGCGGACAAGAATGATACCCACCGTCAGCACCGCCGGAATAAAGGCCCAGAGCGAATCGAGGATCAGCGGCGGGACGATGTTGCAGACCAGCCATCCGCTGTAACCCGGATGGCGCACATAGCGGTACGGGCCGTTCGTGGCGACCGCGTGCCCCCGCTCGCCCTGAATGCGAACGGTCGTGGCGAAGAACGCGTTTGACCACATCGCCCAGAAAGCAAACAGATCGCAGAGGGCAAAAAGGGCCAGCGCGGCAAGTTGCACCGCCAGCGGAACTCCTCCTGACCACCCGAAGCGCATATCCAGCCCGGAGACAAACAGGGTCGTGATCCCCATCAGGCCATAGAGCACGGTCAGCATCTTGTCCCAGCCCTTGGTGCCCTCTCCCATCTGCGTGCGCTCGGCCACCAACTCGGGGTTGATCTTGAGCAGCCCGACCCCGCCGACGATCAACACGGCAGCAGAGACCCCCAGAAAAGCCCAGGCCATCCCCCAATCCCAACGCCACGACGGGACAAACAGGGCTGCTGCCAGAACCAGCAATTGGAAGCCGATCTGAAGAAAGCGCTTCACGATCTTGCCTGCCAGGTCGGCTCTATCGGCGCGGCGCCCTCGGCTGGCCGAAGCCACGGGCTGAAGCCCAATCCGCTGCGCATTGTTTCTAGCTCGCCTTTGAACTTTTTTGTCCATTTGGTTAAACCTGACACTCTTTTTTTCTCAACTTGAGCAGCAAACGTCCAACGCGCTACTTCAAGGCAACGCTTGGCTGATAACCAGAGAGAGAATGGCGTTGAGAGCGACCGCTGAATAGTAGAATTTCCCTATGCGTTTGGTTTTCATCACACCATTTTCTTCAACGACCACAAAATCAAGCCAACTTTGCTTCCACTTGTTCGTTTTGAAGCGATACACTAGATGAACGAGAAAGCTTAAGAAAACAAAGACGGCAAAGAAAAGTACAGTTTTCATCAATCCAAACAGGTATGTGTAACCAACCAAGAAGCCGAAAAGGATCAAGATTTTCACGATCTTGAACCACTTGGGTTGCAGGGTATGTAATTTTAGGTAGCTCAAATCATACTTGAACTCATCCAACAATCTAGTCATTCTTACTTACAGCCCCTTTCTTACACCCTCTGATTCTCTCAACCTCCAACCTGCTTACCACACGCCTGGCAGCAGGCGGTAGCGCACCCGCTGCGCGTACTCTCTGTACCCGTCGAGTTCCTCCTGCAGCGTCCTGTCCTCCAGCGCCGTGCGTACCGTGAACGTCGCGGCGATCAGGGCGACAGGTGCCAAGGCCAGCCACGATCCAAGCGCCAGCGCCGCGCAGGCCCAGGAAAAAATCGTGCCGATGTAACTCGGATGCCGCACGAACCGATAGGGGCCACTGGTGACCACGTACTGATCCCGATCTCTCTGGATGCGCACGACTCGCGAGTAAAAGTCGTTCACCGCCATCGCCCAGATGGTGAACGCGAACGAGAGAACGAACCCTACCAGCGCCGCGACCTGCCCCCACAACGGCGCCGTATCGGACCAGTGGAAACGCCCCACATCCAGGCCCGCCGTCACGAAGAGCGACAATGTGAACAGGGTGTACACTCTGAGCAGGGGACGATCCCACGCCTTGGCGTTCTCACCCGGCTTTTGCCGCTCCTCCAGCAAATCGCGATTCCGCCTAAAGACCAGCAACGCCATCGCCAACTGCGCGCCGGAGTGGGCCGCGAGGTAGACCCAGAACATGGGCAGATCCACCCGTCCCGCCGAAGCGAACAGCACCGCGGCGACCATCACCGTCACGACGATCCACTGGCCATACACACGCAAAATTGACATTGTTCCCACCCCCATCACCACACGCCCGGCAACAGGCGATAGCGCACGCGCCGGGCATAGTCTTCGTAGCCGTCGAGTTCCTCCAGCAGGGTCTTGTCCTCCAGCGCAGTGCGGATGATTGTGCCCAACGCCACCAGACTGCATGGGATGAGCGCCCACAGTGAGCCAAGTAGAATCGGTGTCATGAGGTAGGCTACAATCCCAGTGGCGTAGGACGGATGGCGCACGAACCGATATGGCCCGTCGGTGACGACGGTTTGACCCCGGTCTTTCTGAATGCGCACCACGGCAGAGTAGTACCTGTTCACCGCCATTGCCCAAGTGCTCACAATGTATCCCAGCACCATGATGGCCAGCGCAACGAGCTGGAACGCGAGGCGAATCTGTGGCGACCAGTCGAAGCGCTCATCCAGCCCAGCCACGATCATCATAGCCAGCGGGCCAATCAGGAGCAGGAAAAAGAGAATCAGCCGATCCCAGCCTTTGACGTCCTCCCGATCAAGGGATTGGGCGCGTTCCGCTAGCAAATCCGGGTTTGTGCGTATCACGGCAATCCGGCTAACAAGTGTGAAAGAAACAACTATGCCGACATAGACCCACGCCCACACCCAATTCAGGCGGCCCGCCGCGATGAACAAGACCATTGGCAACAGCAACGTGAATGCGGCAAACCTGAGCCAAGCTTTCCAGCCAACCTCGCTGATCACCTCAGATACGCTTTTCGGTTGCTCAACATTGGTATTCATTTGTCCCTCCTTCGTTAGTCGTTATCTTATTGCTTCCTGCCGACGTATATGCCGTATCCAAAATACTCGTCGAGGTTCTCGGGCGTGAAGCCACCCTCTCGTACTCCCTTCACGAATCTCCTGTAGGCTGGACTTCTGGCATAGAGGGACAGCATTTTGCCCCAAATACCCAACATTCCTGCAAAACCATACCGCCGGAATATCTCTTTGGCCTCGGTTCGCACGTTGATTTCGTAGGTTCTCGCAGTTATCTCTCTCAGCCCGGCGCCCTCCAATAATCCCACCCAAGCATCAGAAGTCAGAGGTTCCGCATTCCCCCCCACATCCTGGGATACCCAGGCGACCATTTCTGGCGGAGGCGGTACCTTCAGCCAGACTGACTCATTCAGCCCGACGTATCCTCCCGGCTTTGTCACCCGCGCGTACTCGTTGACCGCTTTCTGTTTGTCTTCTGGAAAGGCAGTTACGGACTCGGTGATGACTGCATCGAAAAGGTCATCCTCGAAAGGGATGTCTTGCGCATCTGCTACCTTGAATTCAACGCTATCCGCGACCCCCTCTCTTTGCGCTCTTTCCCTGGACCTCTCGACCATCCTCGGAAAAATGTCCACACCGACCACTCGACAGCCACACCTTTTGGCGATGAAGCAAGGCGTCACCCCAGCGCCGCAGCCAACGTCCAGGACATATTTGCCCTCGCCTATGTGGCATAATTCAACGAGTTTTTCTGTGGCCCCGATGCCTCCCAGGTGTTTCGTGAAACCCACCTCAGCCGCAAAATCGAAAAAAGTCTGTTCATTCTCCATTTTTGTCCTCCATTTGAGGAGTAGACACACTACTCAGGTTTCTGCCCAACGATCAAGGTGTAGCCCATGTATTGCTTGCTGCGCTTTGTGATTTTGTCATCGATCCTGGCGGCTTTCCTGAACCGCGCATCGCGCAGCAGTTTGAGCAGGATCTTTGGATAGACCCGGATCATGAAGGACAGCAAGCCACGTAGCCCCATCTCCTTGAGCACGTTCGGGGTCTCCACGTTCTTGGTTTCGGTCATCTGAACCACTTGCAGTCCCGATTCCTCGAACAGGCTGCGTAGCGTCTGGGGCGTAAAGTACCCATGAATGGCCGGATGCTCGTCGAACAGCGCCAACAACTCTGGCGGCGCTGATGGAGCGACGGTGCTTTCGTTGACCCCAATCCGCCCCCCGGGTCGGACGACCCTCACCATCTCCGCCAGTGCCTGTGTCTTGTCTCCGGGCAGCGGCGTCAGGACGGATTCGACGATCACCACGTCAAACCAGTCATCCTCGAAAGGCAACTGGAACGCGTCGGCCACCCGGAACTCGACCTTGTCCATTAATCCCTGCCGGCGCGCCCTCTCCGTGGCCTTGTCAATCATGACCTCGGATATGTCGATTCCCTGGACCCGCGAACCATACTGTTCAACAATCAGGCAGGCCGTGTTCCCGGGGCCACAACCAACGTCGAGGACCCGGCTTGCCGCGTCGAGCTGGCACAGGTCCAGCAGCGCGTGCGTGGCCTCTTGCCCTCCCAGGTGAATGCCTGGCAAGGCGTCCGCGAGTTGGCCGATGAAATCATACCATTCGCGGGTGCCAACTGGTTTCTGGCTCGTCTCGTTTTTCCCGATCATAACTCATCCTCCGGTTTGAACTACAAGTACACATAAGCAACCCAGGTCTGGCAGCCTGAAACGAACTCCAGGGTACAACGTTGCACCGCAAGCGAGCATGGATTCCCTCTGTACCCAACGCTGGGGCCGGTCGGTCGCCCCGTTCCAGGAGGCTGATCGTGCTCATGTGTCCACGGATTGAAGCTGCGGGCATCACGACGCGGCGGCTAACTCTTTATACTGGCGACTACCAGATGCCCGGCAGCAACCGGTAGCGAACGCGCTCGGCGTATTCCTTGTAGCCTGAGAGCTCTTCCTGCAGCGTCCTGTCCTCAAGCGCCGTGCGGACGATGAGAAGCACCATCATAAGCGCCGCCGGAATGAGCGCCCACAGCGATCCGAGGGCCAGAGCCGTCGCGAACGAAGCGACGATGAACCC
>CAZMOT010000114.1:2402-10756 GCA_964568065.1 uncultured Anaerolineales bacterium | reverse complement strand
CGCCACCGCGGCCACGCTAGACGGCGGCGGCATCTACAAGTAGTCCGGCACGACGACGGTGGATGGCAGCACTGTCAGCGCCAACATGGCCTGGGGCAGCGGCGGCGGCATCTACAACGAGGCTGGCACGGCGACAGCGGATGGTAGCACCATCAGCGCCAACACGGCCTACTGCGGCGGCGGCATCTACAACGCGGCCACGCTGACCGTCACCAACAGCATCATCGGCGGGGCCGGCGCGGGCAACCAGGCCGACCAGCGGGGCGGCGGCATCTACAATGCCAGCAGCGGCACGACGATGGTGGATGGTAGCACCGTCAGCGGAAACACGGCCGGCGACGGCGGCGGCATTTACAATTGGGGCACACTGGACGTGCAGAATGGCAGTACCATCGGCGGGTTCGGCGCGGGCAACCAGGTCACCGGCTGGGGCGGCGGCATCTACAACTATGACGGCACGACAACGGTGACAGGCAGCCGCATCCTGAATAACACGGCCCCCGACGGCGGCGGCGTGTTCAACACCAGGGACGCCTTCGAGGCAACCAAGGTGACAGGCAGTTGCATCGCTGGCAATAGCACCACCTCCTTCCTCAACAGCCAGGGCGCACTGCAAACCGCCACCGGCAACTGATGGGGGGCAGCGACCGGCCCCAACACCACCGGCGCGGATACGGTCGGCGGTAACGTGAATACAAGCGGCTTCCTGACCGCGCCACTCCCCCTTTGCCTCTCCGCCGTCTACCTGCCGCTGGTGCTCAGGTCATACGCAGCACCTTGAGGCCCCTTGCGGGCAGTGGGCCAACTTCAAAACCCGAAGGGTCTGCGAGATCCTTCGGGTTTTTGTCACGTAAGCCGTAAACCGGCAGCCAGTGGTGTCACGACAACATACGCCGCATCTGACCCATCCACACGCTCCCTGCCAGCAACACCGTGCCACCGACGAGTGCCAGACAGATCAGCGCCGTATCCCCCAACCGCTCAGTGTCGCCAGTGGCAAAATAGGATGATTCGCTTGGTTCCTGTGCCTCCTCGCCGCCCCGGGCCGCTCCCGCGACTACAGCCAGCAGCAACGTCAATGTGATGAGCACACCTATCACGCGAGTGAAAGTTAAATGACGCCTCATAACCCATTACCTCACCAGGAATGGAGAAACCATAAGAGCGAGATACCACGATGTGCACAGGCAGCCTGGGGCGACGCTCAAGACGAGGGCGATCAGAGCGCGCCGGGACGCTTCCGGTTCTCGCCCTCGACCACAGGCCAGGGTAGCGACGCCAGCACCGCAGGCGATTGTCCCCAGGCCAATAGGCAGCCAGAATAGCAGCAAATCGGTCAACGAACGCCGAGTCTGCGAGACTCCCTCCCATCGGGCAACCGGCATGGGAAGCACAGGCTCGTCGGCGGGGGACGCGGAGACGTGTGGAAGCGAGGGATGCGTGAGCAGCAAGACGATACCACCCCACAGCATCAGGCAGGCCAAGACCGCTGCCAGCAAACTGAGGTTGCCACTCAATCGTGCCACGTGAGTCACACTGCTCGCTGTGTTTTCCATTCTCCCCCTCCTTCAACTTGCACTGTGCCGGTCATCCACCCTGGCGGAGGTTGTGAGTAACTCTGGCAATTAGGTGAGTCCCGGCAGACCAAGATGCCTTTGGCCTGAAGATTATTGTCGAACCTTCGCAAGGGTTGTGATGGCCCGGACGGTGGTTTCAGGGCGACGGCGCTGTTGCTCCTCTTGGCTTGCTCCCCAGGCCACTCACGTAGTCGCCCTGCGTCCGGGCCTGGCGCTGGAGTGCACTTGGGGGCCGGTTCACACCGGCGCTCGTAGGATACCACAGAGCGGGATGTGTTGCTGGACGGGGAGACACTGTCTGCACGTCGCGTGTGGGACGAGGATTCACCTTTAACCCGACGCTTGCCCTACGAGCATGCTTCGGAATGCAAACGGCCCTCGGTATACAGGGGGAACCCTCGAAGGTTGGAGAAACCCGGTTTTTCCCCGCTCGAATGGACAGACCGTTGTTACCAAGGCTCCCGGTGATGCGAAAGAGTCACATGCCTTGGTTAAAAACCGGGTTTCTGAGCGTAGCCCGCGCGGACGAGGAGTTGGAAGGCGCGGGCGGTCAGAATGGGGCGCAGGATCGAGCCGGGAGGCAGTTGGCCGTTGAGGGCGATGGTCAGACCAGGGAGGGCCTGCGCCTCGTTCAGTGGCCACTCATCGCGGGTGAAGAACTCGGCCAGGGCGCGGTTCTCGACGCGCAGCAGCCCGAAGAGGTCGCAGGGCGCAGGCTGGTCCCGGAGGCAGGTGCGGAAGGCGACGATAGCCAGGCCTCGCCCTGAGGCTCTGCGTAAAGAATGGTCGGGAGTGCCGAGGCCGCCCAGACGCGGTGGGATGAGGATCACCATCAGGGGTGCGGGACACTTCTTGCTCGGCGTTAGATTCAGCGTGTCGGTGACCTGCCAGTCGTGGATCAGGTAAGTCTGAGGGGACAGTTCGAACGGATGTAGTTTATCCGCCCGCACCCGTACGCCGAGTTCCTCTTCCACCTCACGCCGCAGGCAGGCCAGGATAGTTTCGCCGTCCTCGATGCTCCCACCGATGCCGCCTATGCCGGCGATAGTACAGCCATCCTCTCGGGCCTGCCAATACTTGGGCTTGCCGATCTCAAAGTAGCAGGCCGTCTCGTCGCACGCGATGGTCGAGACACCAACGAGGGTGACTGTCTTGTCGCATAGCAGAGGGTGGTGGCGGAGGGAGGGTAGGGCCTGGAAAAGATTCATCTCACCTCCAAGGTGGCACCTAATCATCCGGCTGGTAGCGGGCCGGGCCGCCGGGGCCGACTTTGGCATAGTACTCAATCAGGCGGCGGGTGGTGTGGGTCAGCGGCAGCGCCAGTGCGTCTTTGGGCAGCAGCCACTGCCCCTCAGAAAGCTCCTCGCCGTCCAGTTGGAGCGTGCCCTCCCAGCCCTCCACCAGGAAGTCGAGGTAGACCAGGTGGTGGCGGCCATCCTTGTAGAGCAGCGGACGGATGCGCTCGCTGACCTGGATCAGGCGGAAGAGGGTTGGGGTCAGGCCGGTCTCTTCCTCCAACTCGCGCATCAGCGCCTGGCTCACCGTCTCGCCGTACTCGACGTGACCGCCGGGGATGGCGTAATGGCCCGCTATTTTGCTAAAGCGAGCCACAAAGACCTGACCCTGCGGGTTGATCAGCAGCGCGCCGACGACGAGTTCCGGGTACCGGGACGTCTCAGTCATCGGTGCGCCTGGATGAACTCGCAAGTCTTCTCAGCCACTGTCTCCCACTCGACATCTACCAGGACATTGTGGCCAGAGTTGTGCAACGTGACCAGTTCCTTGTCGGCTGAGCCAATACGTTCGTAAGTCAGTTGGGCACTGTGCGGCGCGATGTCCCGATCCAGGATGCTGTGGAAAATGATCGCCGGCACGACGATGTCCGGCAGCAGGCGGCGGGCTACCTTCGTCAGTTTATAGACCTCGTGTGCGCCGTGGGTAGGGGTCACGTCGTAGGTCCATAGCCTTGCGGAAGTCTCCAACGGATGTAGTTTATCCGCGTCCACCGCGTCCGACTTGCGGCCCGACCAGAAGGGTATGAAGTATTTCAAGAGCGGTACCAGGTGGATCAGCCGGTTGCGGATGGCGACGGCGGGCGAATACAGCGCGATGCCGGCCAGTTCGGGATGGTGCGCGCTCACGTACATGGTGATGAGCGAGCCCAGCGAGAGGCCGCCGACGAACACTGCCTCGCAGCGAGTGGCCAATCGAGCAAGCGCCTCTTCTGCACAGACCGTCCAATCCTGCCAGCGTACTCGGTTCAGGTCGGCTGGTTGCGTGCCGTGGCCCGGCAGCAACGGCGCAGAGACGGTGAACCCGCGCTCGTGCAGGAATGTGCCCAGCAGCCGAACGTCGGTGGTGGAGCCCGGAAATCCATGGATGAGCAATGCCCCGATAGGGCCGTCTGCCAAGAAAAAGGAGGATGGATCCAAGTGGGAATATTGGGTCATTTTTCTACCTCGGTAACTGGGTGACTGGGTTGCTTGTCGCTTGTGACTTGGGATTGGGGGTTAGAGATTGGAGGTACGGCTCGCAGCGCAGGAGGGCCAGCGCACTGTGACCATCTACCATCTCACCGCTGCGGGCCATCTCCAGTGCCCGCTCAAGTGGCACCAGGTGTACCTCGATGATCTCGCTCGGCTCGCGCTGCGGTTCGCGGTCCAGCCGGACGTCACGAGCCAGCACGATGTGGCAGATCTCGTCCCAGAGGCTGGCACCGGGTCGGAAGGAACCCACGTAGAGCCAGTCGTCACTGGTGCCGCCCACCTCCTCGGCCAGCTCTCTCTTCGCTAGGTCGAGGGGACTGCCGGTAAAGTCGTGAAAGCCGCCGGCGGGCACCTCCCAGGACCAGTCATCCAGCGTGTAGCGAAACTGGCGAATAAGGATGACCTGACCATCGGCAGTCACCGGTACCACCCAGACCGCGCCGGTGGCTTGAACGTAGACGTAGGGGGCCACGTGGCCATCGGGCCAGCGCACCTGGTCCCGCCGCACGCGGAACATCCAATGGATGTACGGGTAGTCAGTGGCCAAGTGCTGCCAGCCGAGTGCGACTCCGTTGAGCTTGTCGGTTCCAGGCACTGGCCCCCCCCCATCGTTTACGCCCACTCGACCGCCAGGCGCCTGAACGGGCCCACGTGCAGGCGGATGGCACGGCCGCTGCCGTCCAGTTCGCACTGCTCGATGAGTTGACCGTCGGCGATAGTGCTGTAAGGCAGCCGATCCACGCCGTGGATGACGATCTCAAAATCGCGGTATCTGAGCTCGTAACGGCCCTCGATCTGGCGGCGCAGGTCGAGGTGCGAGAGCGGAGGCCCATCTGTGGATAGGGTGAAGCGGGTGATACGGCACTCGCCATCCTGGAAAGCCCAGGTGCGGCCATCGTCCTCGTACAGAAGAGAGACCCCCACCTCTGTCCCCTCCCCCTGAGAAGGGGAAGGGAGACTGGGGTAGACGTGCAATGTCAGCCTGTCCACCGGTCGCTCGCCGACGTACTGCAGCGGCGGCCCCATTGGCACGACAGCGCCGGCTCGCACAAAGAGCGGCAAGCGCTCCAGAGGAGCCTCCACCTCGACGTGGGCCGGGCCATTGAGCGGCTCGTCTGTCCAAAAGTCGTACCAGACGCCGGCGGGCAGGTAGACAATGCGGCGGGTGGCCCCCTCCTCGATCACCGGCGCGACCAGGAAGGCATCGCCACAGAGGAACTGGTCGTCCAGCGCGTGGGTGGCGGCGTCGTCCTGGAAGGCCAACAGCAACGGGCGCACGATGGGTAGACCGGTCTGGGTGCACTGCCACAGTGCAGTATAGAGATAGGAGAGCAGCCGGTAGCGCAGTTCAACGTAGCGCCGGTTGATGCTCAGATAGGGCTCTCCCCAACTCCAGGGCTCCTGATCGGGGCTGTTAATCTCAGTATGGGCGCGGAGGAAAGGGAGAAAAACCCCCATCTGCAACCAGCGGGTGAAGAGCTCCCCCGTGGCGAAGCCGGCGAAGCCGCCGATGTCGGGGCCGGTGTGGGCCAGGCCGCACAGCCCCAGGTTCATCACCATCGGCATCGTCAGCCACAACTGAGCCCAGTTGGACTCGTTGTCGCCGGTCCAACTCATCGCGTATCGCTGCACGCCGGCCCAGCCGGAGCGGGTGATGCAGACGGGACGCTCGTCGGGACGCAACCTCATCAGCCCCTCGACGGTCGCCCGCGCCATCTGCATCCCGTAGACGTTGTGGGCCTCGACGTGGTCGCCGCCGCGCCTCTCCAGGTCGTGGCGCACAAAGTCGGGCAATGTCGTGCCAAGCGGCCCGAAGACGACCGGCTCGTTCATGTCATTCCAGAACCCGTCCACGCCCGCGTCGGTCAACACCTCGTACAGGTCTCCCCACCACGCCCGCACGCGGGGGTTGGTAAAGTCGGGGAAGTAGCAGTCGCCCGGCCAGACGGGGCCTTTAGCCAGGGCCTTGTCGTCGAGGTATTTGCAGAACACATCCTGCTCCAGGCCACTCTTGCAGACCCAGTAGCGATGGTCAGCCTTGATGCCGGGATCAATCATCACGATGACCTTGAAGCCCTGCTTGTGAAGGTCGGCGATCAGCCCGGCTGGGTCGGGGAAGCGCTCCGAGTCCCAGGTAAAGCAGCGATAGCCGTCCATGTAGTGAATGTCGAGGTGGATGCAGTCGCAGGGGACGTGGTGGACTTTACGGAAGTCGGCGGCCAGTTTGCGCACGCGAGCCTCGGGATAGTATGACCAGCGGCACTGATGGTAGCCCAGCGTCCACAGCGGCGGCAACTTCATCCGGCCGGTCAACTCCGTGTACCGCTCCACGACGGTACTCAGCGCCGGGCCATACATGAAATAGTAGCACAATTCGCCCCCCTCGGCCCCAAAGGAGGCGACGTCGGGATCGGTTGCGCCCAGGTCAAAATGGCCGCGGAAGGTGTTATCGAAGAAAATGCCATACCCCTGGCGACCCTGGCTGTGCAACCCCAACAGCACGGGCATGCACATATTGATCGGGTCTTGATCCAGTTGGTAGCACTGAGGATCGGCGTGCCACATCTCGTACCTGCGCCCGCGCCGGTCGAGTCCGAAGGTACGCTCCCCCAGGCCGTAGAAGCGCTCATCAGGCCGGATGCGTTTGTGGCAGATAACGGGACCGGCGCGATGCCATCCTGCGCCGGCCTTGTCCTCACTGACCACGTTGCCCTCCAGGTCGAGGAACGCAAGCACGCCAGATGCTTTGGCGATCCGGCAGATGAGTCGCAAAGTTCTGATCTCGACGGCCGCCTCCGTCTCAGAGGTGTGGAAGTCGCAGGGAGGCCAATCGTCGTCGGACCTGGCGATGGAATAGGAATTGGTTAGTTGGTTAGTTGGTTGGGTAGTTGGGTGGAAGCGGACGCGAGTCAGGTCGGGAGCCAGGACGGTGAGGGCGTAGGAGCCGTTGGCGCAGGTGACCACCACGGTCTGTCCCTGGCGCGCGTGGCCTGTGACGTGACCCGGGCGCAGGTAGTCCGATGCGGCGAGCGGGCCGGGTGGCCTGAGCTTTGCAAACCGGGCAAATCGGGCCCGGTACCATCTCTGGCGGATCTGGTATGTGATGCTGTCCCACGTGGTCGCAAGACCTAGATCCTTGATCCCACGCACGAGCAGGGACAGGGCATTCAACATTGGTCTCCTCGGCACAGAGAATAAGGTAATTGTACACGGAAGGCGGCAGGAGGCAAGCGAGCAAGTCCGGCAACCTAGTTCGTTTCCGCTCGTCTACTACCTCGATGGCTATTCTTCCGGCCAGGCCGCCAGACCGGCCTGCCAGGTCGCCTCCCACAACTCCCGATCGAAGGTTGCCAGTACGACGCGGTGTCCGATGCGTTCCTGCCAGACCAGCGCCGCCGCCAGGTGGACGGCATCGTACCCTCGCAGGGTGTACTCCCAGGCCAGCATCTCGGCGCGGAAGACCAGGTCCTCGTCCACGGCAATGTGGATCCAGGTGGGCCAGGCTGCTTCCATCCTCCGCCGGGCCTCTAACGCTTCCTCCTCCAAAAGGAGGCCCCTTCGGGCACCCCGGGCCAGGGCCGCTCCCAATTCCGCCCGTGTCAACAACCCGGTTCCCATTGCCCGGACCTGACGGAGCATATTCCGGGCGGCCTCCGAGCCTTCTTCCGTGACGAACAACTTGACCAGAGCACTGGTGTCCGCGTAGACAATCATTCGCGGTCCTCCACCACCAGGTCACTGAGCAATCCTGGCCCCTGATTGACTGCCGCCGGCTCAGGCACCTGAAACGGCCCACCATTCCAGGTCAGAAACCCTTCAGCAGCCAGTTCCCACATCCGCTTCTCCAGTTCCGGCGGCAGGGCAGTCTTCCCCGGTGGGGAGACCGGCACCAGGCGGGCCACGGGCTTTCCCCGTGCCGTCACGACGAATGTCCCTCCCTGCCGGACAGCGCGGAGGTAGTAGCCCAGACGGTTCTTCAGTTCCCGGACGCCCACGCTCTCCATCGCTTCACCTCCCTATGTCATTTTTGTGGCCACATTATACCGCCGGAGGCCACTTTGGGCAACCCTTGACACCCCCTATCATTTGTCATTTGTTCATTTGTCATTTGTTCATTGTTCATTGGCTTATGCTGATTTGTAATCTGCACCGTCCCATGCTAAAATCAGTCTGCTATGGCACGGGTCGTCTTTATGGGCACGCCGGACTTTGCAGTACCGGTATTGGAGGCGCTGGCCGACTCGCACCAGGTGGTCGGCGTCGTCACGCAGCCGGACCGGCCGGCAGGGCG
>CAZMOT010000114.1:0-2392 GCA_964568065.1 uncultured Anaerolineales bacterium | reverse complement strand
GACACGCCGAGGTCCCCATGTTTCATTTTCCGGGCGGCGGCTGTCACCGTCGCCGGTCAAGCAGGTGGCGCTGAAGCGCGGCTTGCCGCTGTTCCAGCCGCAGTCGCTGCGCGCACCGGAACCGGTGGCCCAACTGGCAGCCTGGAGGCCAGACGTCATCATCGTGGCGGCCTTTGGGCAGATCCTGCGCCAGGACGTGCTCGACCTGCCCCCTCGTTCTCATGGCTGCCTCAACGTCCACGCTTCGCTGCTTCCTCGCTGGCGGGGGGCAGCGCCGATAGCAGCGGCTATCCTGGCCGGCGACGAGGTCACTGGCGTGACGATTATGCTTATGGACGTGGGGCTGGATACGGGGCCAGTGCTGGCCCAAAGGGAGGAGCCGATACGACCCGGCGACACAAAGGCGGATTTGGAGAAACGGCTGGCGCTTCTGGGGACTGAGTTGCTGATAGAGACGTTACCGCCGTACCTGGTGGGAGAATTGCTGCCCTGGCCCCAGCCGGAGGAAGGAGTGACCTACGCGAAGCAACTCCGCAAGGAGGATGGCCTGCTCGACTGGTCACGCCCGGCGGTCGAGTTGGACCGGCGGGTGCGGGCGTTCACCTCTTGGCCGGGCGCGTTCACGACGTGGCGCGGGCAGCGGCTCAAGGTGCTACGGGCTGTGCCGTTGCCCGGCTGGCGGGGGGACGCACCACCGGGCACTATGGTTGCCCTGGCAGACAGCTCGGCTGAGGCCGACCGCAGGTCGGTCGCTGAAGTCGGCGCGGCCGTTGCCACAGGCGAGGGAGCGTTGCGCCTGGAGGAGGTACAGTTGGCCGGCAAGCGGCCAATGGACGTCGTGGCCTTCCTCCGTGGCCAGCGCGAGTTCGTGGGTAGCCGGTTGGGGGTGGCAGAAGAATAGACAGGGCGGGGGGTGTGTGCATCCTCCACCTTGTTTGTTGGAACAGGACGCCAGCCACGGCGAGAACACCGGCTTCTCATTGCGTTATAGCACTTGCACAACCAGGGCACACAGTGGTATAATCTCAGTTGAGATAGTAGTGGAGGGTAAGACATGTCCGGTCATAGTAAATGGAAGACCATCAAGCACAAGAAAGCCGCCACGGACGCTCGGCGGGGCAAGATCTTTACCCGGCTGGCACGGGAGATCACCATCGCGGCGCGTGAAGGGGGCGGGAACTCCGACGTCAACTTCAACCTGCGCCTGGCGGTGGACAAGGCCAGGTCCGCCAACGTGCCCAAGGACAACATCGAACGGGCTATCAAGCGCGGCACGGGGGAACTCAAAGGCGCAGATTTGGTGGAGGTGGTGTACGAGGGGTATGCGCCCAATGGAGTCGCCGTGTTAGTGCAGGTGCTCACCGACAACAAGAACCGCACCATCGCCGACGTCCGCCGCGTCCTCACCCGGCAAGGTGGAACGTTGGCCGACGCAGGTGCCGTTGCCTGGCAGTTCGACCGCAAGGGGTACATTGCGATTACGCCCGATGGAGTAGATCAGGAGACTGTCTTCGAGGTCGCTGTGGAGGCGGGGGCCGAGGACGTCGTGTTCAGCGACGACATGATCGAGGTCTACGCCGAACTGGAACATTTCCAGGCGGTGCGGCAAGCACTGGAGGACGCGGGCATTCACTTCGAGACGGCCGAGCTTTCGATGGTCCCCAGGACGACGATGCAACTGGAGGACAAGGAGACCCTTCAGGTCATGGGGATCATCGAGGCATTGGAGGAACTGGACGACGTCCAGCAGGTCTACTCCAACCTGGACATCAGCGACGAGGTGATGGCCAGGTACGAGGCTTCGTCGTGAGTTCAGCCGAACGCTCCCCGATGCGCGTGCTCGGCATTGACCCCGGCACCGCCATCACAGGCTACGGCGTGGTGGAGGAGGCAGCGGATAAACTACATCCGGGAGGAAATCCAAAGCCACTGACATTCGGAGTGATCAGGACGCCAGCCGGCCAGCCTCTTCCCGCACGCCTGCAGTTGATTTACCGGGCGGTGAGAGATCTGGCGACGGAGTGGGAGCCAACTACGGCCGCGGTGGAGGAACTTTTTTTCAGCAGCAACGTGCGCACAGCGATGAGCGTGGGTCAGGCGCGCGGGGTGGCGCTCCTGGCCCTGGCCGATGCTGGTCTGGACGTGGTCGAATACACGCCGCTGACGGTCAAGCAGGCGGTGACCGGGTACGGAAACGCAGACAAGGCGCAGATGCAGGAGATGGTACGGCTATTGCTGGGACTGGTGGAAGTACCGCGCCCCGACGACGCAGCCGACGCGCTGGCGGTCGCTATATGCCACTTTCACTCGGCCCGCCTGACCGCGCTCTTGGATGACTCCCTTCCCCCTCGTGGGGGGAAGGGACGGGGATAGGGAGCCAGATGATCGCCAG
>CAZMOT010000113.1:0-10771 GCA_964568065.1 uncultured Anaerolineales bacterium | reverse complement strand
TCAATGCGGGAGACGTGCACGATGTCCTCCACCAGCCGCGTCAGCCGATCTGCCTCCTGCACCAGTATGTTCAGGTACTCCCCCCACTCCAGTGGCGATGTCCGCTGCATCAGCGCCGCGTACAACTTGATGGTCGTGATGGGGGTACGCAGTTCGTGGGAGACGTTGGTGATGAAGCGGGACTTCATCCGGTCCAGTGCCTTGAGGTGGCTGACGTCGTGGATGTCCACCACGGCCACCGCTTCCTCTCCCCTCGGCTCAGCACCCCCCGGCTCCGAGATGGGGGCCACTTTCAGCTCCAGGTCCAGCCCGGTCAGTTCCAGTGTCGTCTTTGGCCGCTCCTTGGCCCGCCGTGCCAGGTCCCGCACTGCCTCCTGCAGCCGGGCGGCATCCTCTGGAGAGAGAGTCTGGTCAAGCCAACTCTGCGCGACAGGGTTGGTCTTGATGATCTCTCCCTCGGCGTCGGTGACGACAATGCCATCGGAGGTGCTGCGGAGGATCGCCTCCAGCCAGGCGTACTGGGCCTGGAGTTGGGCGGTACGCTCTTGCACCCGCTGCTCCAACTGCCCAGCGTAACGGCGCAGTTCCATCATGTCATCAAAACGCGCTGTGGCGATGACGATGGCGCGCTCCAGTTCACGCCCATTGGGCGGTTTGATCAGGTAGGCTCCCACGCCGGCCTCGCTGGCCTCTTCGATCAGTTCCTCCGTTTCGTAGGCGCTCAGCACCACCACCGGCGTGGGGCAACGCTCGTAAACCAACCGCGTGGCCTCGACGCCGTCCATATCGGGCATCTTGATGTCCATCAGGACGACGTCAGGCTGCAAGGACTGCGTCATCTCGACGGCCTCAAGGCCGTCCGCCGCCTCACCGACGACAGTATATCCCATCTCCTCCAATAATCCCCTGATCATTTCGCCGACCAGGTAGTCGTCCTCGGCAATCAATACACGGACATCTCTTTGATTAGTCATCGGCTACCTCTCCTGCTTTACCCTGGCTTGGAACCGAATGGTAGCCACTGCGCTGTGATCGTTACAATGACGGTTCTCCGCACAGGCTCTCGCGCACGACGTTCTATACCACAACCTACATTGGTGGGGATGATTTACCCATCCCCGACTGGGATGGTGAAGTAGAAGGTCGAGCCCTCGCCGGGCTGCGACTCTGCCCAGATGCCCCCCCCGTGCCGCTCTACGATCTTTCTGCAAATCGCCAGGCCGATTCCGATGCCAGGATACTCTTTTCCTGTATGCAGACGCTGGAAGATCATGAAGACACGATAGACCTGCTCCGGGTCAATGCCGACGCCATTGTCGCGAACGGAGAAGAGCCATTCGTCCCCCTGCTGCTCGGCCGAAACGTGAACGCGCGGCGGCTCCTGGCCGTGGAACTTGATCCCGTTGCCGATCAGGTTCTGGAACAACTGGCCTAGTTGCACATCGTCCGCCATCACGATGGGCAGGGGGCCGTGGGTCACCGTCGCGCAGCTCTCCTCAATCGCCACCTGCTGGTTGGCAAGGGCGCGGTCCAGGACAGCCTCGCAGTCGGTTGGCGCGAAATCCCTGCCCTGAGTGCCCACCCGCGAATATGCCAAAAGACCATTGATCAACTCCTGCATCTGGGTGACCCCGTCCACGGCGTGCCCGATTAACTCGTCGGCACTGGCATCGAGCTGGCCCTCATAGCGCTCTGTCAAAAGCCGCAGAGAATCCGCCACGGTGCGCAGAGGCTCTTGCAGATCGTGGGCCACAGTGCTGGCAAGAGTGTTCAGTTCCTCGTTGCGCGCTTGCAGCTCGGCATTCAGACAACGCAGTTCCATCAAGTCACCAAAACGTGCCCTGGCGACGGTGATGACCCGCTCTATCGCGCGCGCGTTGGCTGGTTTGACCAGGTAGGCTCCCACGCCGGCCTCGCTGGCCCGTACGACGAGTGATGGCGTTTCATGGGCCGTCAGCACCACCACCGGCGTGGGACAGCGTTCGCAAATCAATTGCGCGGCCTCAATGCCGTCCATATCGGGCATCTTGAGGTCCATCAGGACGACGTCGGGCCGCAAGGACTCTGTCATCTCGACAGCCTCAAGGCCGTCCGCCGCTTCCCCGACGACGGTATATCCCATCTCCTCCAATAGTCCCCTGATCATTTCGCTGACCAGGTAGTCGTCCTCGGCGATCAGCACATGGATGTTTTCTTGGTTGCTCATCCGCCCTTCCTCCTATGTCATTATTGCCCTTGGATTTGGAATAACATTCACAACGTTGAACCGCTTTTTTGGTCATTTGTCATTTGTTCATTTGTCATTGGAAAAGTTCCCTATGTCATTATTGCCCCAAGATTGTGAATGACATTCAGAATGTTGAGCAGTTTTGGGATTTGGAGTTTGGGATTTGGGCTTTGGAACGCAGTTCCCTACGCCTTGGCTTCGAATCGAATTACAGCCACTGCACCACGGTCGTTATACAGTGACAGTTCCCCCCGCAAGTTCTTGCGCACGATTTTCTGCACCAGATCAAGTCCCGCGTCGCGACGCTCCAGCCGCAAGACTTCCTCCGGATAGCCCGGCCCGTCGTTTCGAAACTCCAACAGCACCTTATGGTCGTCGAGACCGATGCGTGCGCTGATGTGAACCGTGTCGCGTTCTCGCAAACCATGCTTGATGGTATTGGTCGCCAGTTCGCTGATCACCAGCGCCAGGTGGTGTGCCTGGTCGGACGTCACTCGGACTGGGGAGGGAGTCACGTCTACGGACGCGCGCTTATCGCGCGGGAGCACCTGCAAGGCGGAGCGAATGACATGGGCTGTCAGTTCGCTCAACAGCAAGGGCTCCCACTCGGAGGCAGAGAGCAGGCTATGCACCGTGGCCAGGCCCTGCACCCGGCTGATCAAATCCTGTATAATGGATTGATAAACAGCCTGATCCTCCACCTCTCGGGTCGCAGCCCCGGCGTGGCGTCGTTCGGCGTAGAGCAGGCCGACGATGGCAGACAGGTTGTTCTTGACCCGGTGGTTGACCTCTTGCAACAGTACAGACTTGGTCTCGGCATCCCGCCGCGCCTGTTCGTACAACCGGGCATTCTCGATGGCGATAGCCGCAGTCGCGGCCAGCAGCTCCAGCAACTCCAGGTCTGTCGTGTCGAAGCGGCCCACCTCTGTATCCAATACCTGGAGCACGCCGATCACATCCCCTTTGACGCGCAGCGGCACACTGAGAATGGAGCGCAGCCCCAGCCCGGTTTGCTCATCTACCGGCCTGAAGTAACGCTCGTTGGCCCATGCGTCCGGCACGATCAGGCTCTCGCCACTGGAGGCCACCCAGCCGACAAGTCCCTGGCCCGGCGCCAGCCGCCAGCCGCGCACGATCTCCCTTTGGGGACCGGTGGACTGCCGGCAGACCAGTTCGTCCGTCTCTGAGTCGGCCAACCAGACCGAGGAGGCAACCACGCTCAGCAGATGACGCACCTCCTCCAAGACGGTGGCGAGCACCTGATCCAGATCGAGGGTGGAGATGAGCGCCCCGCTCGCCCGGTTGAGCATGGCCAGCTCGCGGTTGCGCCGTCGTAACGCCTCCCCCGTTCGCTTATGCTCGGCCAGTTCTTGTTGAACTTCCTCGTACAACCGCGCGTTCTCGACAGCCACGGCTACCTGGTTGGCGAAAGCAGTCAGCAAAGGCAGTTGGCCGCGAAGAGCACCAGGGTGCAGGCTGTGCAGGTAGAGCACACCCAGCAGGTTTCCCTTGGCAATCAGGGGCAGGCATACGGCCGACTTGATGCCGATTTCCACAGCCTGCGGATTCATAAAGCGCGGCGCTCCTTCGCCCAGATCGGGGGTTATAGCGCCATCCTCACCGATTTCATCAATGACCACCGCCTGGCGCGCACGCACGATCCAACTGGTGAGACCCTCATCGCGGATGCGGTACTGTATGGACGGTACGCCTGGCAGGCTTTCGGTGCTTCGGCCTGTGTGGCCTGCTTCATCCACCAGCACTACATCGGTATAATCCGCAGGCACCACTTTGCCGGCCAGGGATACAATCCTGGCCAACACCTGGTCGAGTTCGAGGGAGGTAGTCACAGTCTGAGATGCCTGAGTCAAAGCAGCCAATTGCTCCACCCTGAGCCTCAGCGCCTCCTCCGCCTGCTTGCGCTCGGTGATGTCGCGAATCAGACCGTCGTACGACAGGAGCTTCCCCTGGGCATCGCAATGGGGAACGGGAGTGTTCCTTACCCAACGGGTCACCCCCTCCTTGCGCACGATGCGATGCTCGAGGGGACCCACATCCTGGCCCGCGAGGACGCGCGAGGCTTGCTCCAGGACGGCAGCCCGATCCTCCTCAGGCACCATCCGAACCCACAAGTCGCGGTCGGCCGCGAATTCCTCGGGACTGTAACCGGTCACGGCGACACAGACCGGGCTGTGAGTGGTTTCCACCGGACGCCCGTCCTTGACGCGCACGGTGAAAATATAGTCCGTCACCGCCTCGGTGATCCGCCGGTACCGCTCCTCACTCTGTCGCAGCGCCTCCTCAACCCGCTTGCGCGCGGTGATGTCGCGAGCGACCCCCATGACTCCCACTGTTTCGCCACTGGCATCACGCAATACAGAAGCAGACAGAAAAGCTGGAAATACCTCGCCGCTCTTGTGCCTGTCGAGGATTTCCCGCACACATCTTCCCTCCCTGATTGTCATTTCATAGACAGCGAGGGACTCCTGTGGGTCTGCATAGAGAATATCAACGTGCTTTCCAATAACTTCCTCCGGGCGATAGCCAAGAGTCTCCTGCGCTGCCTTGTTGAACTCGATGATATGTCTATCCATATCAACTGCAATGATCATGTCCAGGGAACTGTCAATGATATTCCTGGTGTATTCCTCCGATGCCTTCAAGGCTTCTTCCGCCCGCTTGCGCTCGCTGATATCGGTGTAGACAGCCACCATCCCGACCATTTCATTTCCGAGCAGGATCGGGGATCCGGCAACTATGACATCCACCGGGGAGCCATCCTTCCGGTAACGGACGGTCTCGGTTGGAGGGATGCTCCCCCCAGCCAGGACTCGCCGGGTAAAACCGGTCGCCTCCTCGAGCACATCGGTATCGGATCCGGTGATCAACTCGTCAATGTTTCGCCCGACCACCTCTTCCAGGGTGTATCCAAACAGCCTCTCCGCCCCGGCGTTCCACTCCAGGATGTTGTGTTGGGCATCCAGGGTGACGATGGCGTCGGGGGCGTTGGCCAACACACTCTCCAGGTACAAACGGCGCTCTTCGATTTCGCGCCCCAATCGCTTGCGCCTGGTGATCTGATCCCATTCGCGCAGGGCGCGCGCGGCGATGCGGGGCATATCGGCCAGGGTCGTCTCCGACTTGACGACATAGTCCAACGCCCCCAATTTCATCGCCTCCACCGCCACCTCCTCGCCCCCACAGCCGGTCATCACCACCACGGGGAAGAGGTGATGCTCCCCCTTAGCAGGCAAAAGTTCTATCCCCTGGCCATCCGGCAAGACCAAATCGGCGATGACCAGGTCCGGCAGGGACTCTGCCAGGCAGGCCCGCGCCTCCTCCAGGCTGCCCACCACTGTCAGGTTGACCATAGCGGCGTGCGATTTGAAGGCGCGGCGCACCAGCCTGGCGTGCCCCTCTTCGTCTTCTACCAGCAATATGTGTACTGCCTGTTCGTTCATCGGTGCCTCCGCTCCCTGGCCGCGAGCGTTCCTATCCTCGCCTGAGCCGTCGGACGCCCACCGTCCCAGTGGGCGTCGTCCATCAGTTGACTTCCACCTCAGCTTCGAACCGCATAGTCGCCACTGCGCCACGATCGTTACGCAATGACAGTTCCCCGTGCAAGTTCTTGCGCACGATGTTCCGTATCAGATCAAACCCCACGCTGTGACGCTCCAGCCGCAACACCTCGTCCGGATAGCCCGGCCCGTCGTCTCGAAACTCGAACAGCACTGTACGCCCAACAGCATCCTCTTCGAGCCCGATGCGGACGGCGATGCGTGCTGTGTCGCGCTCTCGCAAACTATGCTTGACGGTGTTGGTCGCCAGTTCGTTGATCACCAGCGCCAGGTGGTGTGCCTGGTCGGACGTCACTCGGACTGGAGAGAGAGTCACGTCTACAGATACGCGCTTATCGCGCGGGAGCGTCTGCAAGGCGGAGTGAATGGCCTGGGTTGTCAGCTCGCTCAACGACAAGGGCTCCCACTCGGAGGCAGAGAGCAGGTCATGCACCGTGGCCAGGCTCTGCACCCGGCTGATCAAATCCTGTATGGCGGGGCGCGGTTCGGCGTAGAGCAAGCCGATGATGGCGGACAGGTTGTTCTTGACCCGATGGTTGACCTCGCGCAGCAGCACAGACCTGGTCTCGGCATCCCGCCGCGCCTGTTCGTACAGCCGGGCATTCTCGATCGCCATCGCCGCAGCCATGGCCAGCGGCTCCAGCAACTCCAGGTCTGGCGTGTCGAAGCGGCCCACCTCTGTATCCATCACCTGCAGCACGCCGATCACACCGTTTTTGACCCGCAGCGGGGCAGTGAGGATGGAGCGCAGCCCCAGCCCGGTTTGCTGATCTACCCCCTCAAAGTAACGCTCGTCGGTTCGTACGTCCGGCACGATCAGGCCCTCGCCGCTGCGGGCCACCCAGCCGACAAGCCCCTGGCCTGGCGCTAACCGCCAGCCGCGCACGACCTCATTTTGGGGGCCAGTAGTCTGTTGGCAGACCAGTTCGTCCGTCTCTGGGTCGCTCAACCAGACCGAGCAGGCGACCACGTCCAGCAGTTGGCGCACTTCCTCCAAGACGGTGATGATTATCTGATCCAGGTCGAGGGTGGAGATGAGCGCCCCGCTCGCCCGGTTGAGCATGGCCAGCTCGCGGTTGCGCCGTTGCAGCGTGTCCTCCGCCCGCTTGCGCTCGGCGATGTCGCGAGCGACGCCCATGACGCCCACGACCTCACCACTGGCATCACGCAGGACGGAAGCGGAAAGAAAAGCTGGAAATACCTCGCCGTTCTTGCGCCTTTCGAGAATTTCTCCCACACATTTCCCCTCCCTGACCGCTGTCTCATACACAGTGAGAGGCTCCTGTGGGTCTGCGTGGAGGATGTCAACGCGTTTTCCAATCACCTCCTCGGGACGATAGCCAAAAGTCTCCTGCGCCGCTTGATTGAACTCAACAATGCGTCGCTCCACGTCAACGGTAATGACCATGTCCAGGGAGCTGTCAATGATACTCCTCGTGTATTTCTCCGATGCCTTCAACGCTTCTTCCGCCCGCTTGCGCTCGGTGATGTCCTGCACCGCGCCGTAGACACGAACGACGTGGCCCTGCGCCTCATCCCACACCGGGTGGGCGTGGTCGCGCAGCCACCGTACCTCGCCGCTCTTGGTGATGAAACGGTACTCGTTTACCTGCGACCCACCAGACAACAGGGCCTGCGTCCGCTCGTGGAGAATGGGATGATCATCAGCATGGATAAAGTCCAGAAAACTGGCGCGTGCGTGCACTTCTTCGGGCCTGAATCCGGTGATACGGGTGATGGCGTCAGTCGTCCACTCGGCCACGACCGCGCCGTTCGGCTCGACGCGATCAGCGTAAGCCCAATCGGAGATGGTTTCAGAGACGATGCGGTAGCGCTCTTCAGATTCTTGCAGCGCCTCCTCCGCCCGCTTGCGCTCGGTGATGTCTCTTGAGATGCACAAGATACCTCCTGGAACGGGGTATACATGCACCTCATACCACCCCTTCCGTCCATCCTCGAAGGTGTATTCGTCTACAGCGATATCGGGCTTCTGGGTCTCCATCACACGCTGAAACACCTCGAAGAACACAGTTTCCTCAACACCTGGGAACAAGTCAGTGAGCTTGGCCCCCAGCAGAGTCTCCTTCGGTATTTGCACAAAACGCTCCGCCGCATCGTTGACTATGACGTGTCGCCATTCACGGTCCAAGACATAGACGCTATCTGAGATAGATTCCAACAGGGTGCGGTATCGCTCCTCGCTCTCCCGCAGCGCCTCCTCCGCCCGCTTGCGCTCGGATGCTAACGCTTCCAACTCGGCAACTCGTTGCCGCATTTCTGTCAGTTCATTGATGAGTTGCTTTTTTGTCTTGTCTCCATCTTTCATCTCGTCCATCTCCTAGAATTGGCGGCAGAGTGGTTCGCACATCACACCGCTTTCGCGCTATACACCAAAACGCCCGCCAACACCGTGCGGCTGAGCGCTCACGCCGAAGCCCTGATGGTGGGCGGACACTGTAGTAGTCGGAGATTTACCACCGAGGCGCTCCCACTGCCCTGGCTGCCGCCTCGGGCTTTACTGCAGACGGAAGGCTCTGTGTTTGCTGGCACACATTCAGTATAGCCCAACTTGCGCGAAAGTCAATACTTTGCCACCGGCGCAACGTAGTGTATAATGCTCGTACCACAAGATCGGAGGTTAATAAGATGCGAAGACCCTTCAGTTTCCTGGCTGGACTGCTGGCTGGGGCTGTGGTTGGGGCCGCGGTCGCGATACTGCTGGCCCCCTATGCAGGTCCAGAACTGCGAGAGCGGGCGCGCACCCGCGTGCAGGGCTTAATCGAAGAGGGGAGGCGGGCCGCCGCCGCCCGCCGGGCCGAACTGAGCGCCCAGCTTGAGGCGTTCAAGCGCGGCACGGTCACCGTCGAGACGACGTCCGAACAGCCCCAGTCGTAGTGCTTTAGCCAGCCATCCTTGGGATGATTTAAGAACTCGGAATAGGACACGGATTTTCACGGATGCACACAGATTTTAATAGCAATACCCGTGAATGAGCGGTAGAGCGGCTCCATCCTCTCGCAGGTTGGGATAGCTTTTGGCCTAAAACGCCACCTTTTGAAGCGGTTTGACGTTCCAACACAAGCTACGCCGTAACCTGCGGGAGGATATCCGTGAAAATCTGTGTGAATCCGTGTCCCAATTCTTTGCCCGTGCCAGAGAAGCGCGAGTTCTTAAACTACCCCATCCTTGCGAAGGCTATAAATAGAACCTGGTCAGGTTTCCTTCTACTCGTCAATCGCCAGGTGATATAACGCCGCATGGGTGGTGAGGGGTGCCAGCCCGGAGAGCACGAGCACCGCCTCGCGCCAGCCCTCGCTGCCCAGCGGCACCGTCCACTCTGCCGTCTGATCTTGCTCCACGGGCAGCCGCTCGACCGTGATAGTGTCGCCTAGCCCGATCAGCAGCACCAGGTAGCGCTGAACTACCAGATTGTCGCTGCGTATGAAACCTGCCGCCTCCCACCCATCTTCCCCCGTCTCCACGTCGTCGGCATAGCCGATCTCGGGGATGGCGACGTCGTCGAGCAGGAGGCCCGCCCCCGTGACCGCCTCGTCGGTCAGGTACGCAAAGCGTACCAGCACCTCACCCCCGGCGTAGGACGATAGATCAACCTGCTCCTGAATCCAGCCTGGCGGGTCGCCACTTGGGCCCGTGTAGCCCCAGCCCGGGTTGTTGGCGTAGGGGTTGGCACCCGTGCCGGAGGGAGTGGAGAGCACCTGCCACCACTCCCCGCCGTCGGTGCTGACCTCGACGGTGGCGTAGTCATAGTCCTGCTCGACGTCGTACCACGCCCAGTAGGTCAGCGTCGCCTGCTCGACATCGGAGACTTTGGAAAGGTCAAAGGCCCGCGTGAGCGTGGTCAGCGACTCGTCGGCGCGGTTCGACCACCAGAAGTAGCGCCCGCTGTGAGGTAGCACGTCCAGCAGGGGCGTCGCAGTCGCCCCGGTGAACTGGATGCGAAGGTCGTCGTCGCCCCGCAGCAGAATATAGTCCGCGCCGAACTGCTGGACGGACGCATCCACCGTGACCGGGTAGCTCTCGTAGATGGCCGCAGGTGCAGGCCGTTCCAGGTCGAGGGTGGCATAGCCGTAGCGGGGATCGTCCAGCGCTGGTTCGCCGTCCAGGTAGTTGGCCGCCAGCCACTCGGCCAAGAGATCCTCGAAGGTGAGAGCCGCGTCCAATTCGGCCAGCGCCGCGTCAAAGCCGGCAGCCCCGTTGGGCGACTGGGCCACCAGCGTCCGCGTGCCCTCGTCGCCCAAGCGCTCGTAGAAGTAGGTGGCGAAGAGATAGGCCGCTCCTCGATGGGGGGCAGCCTCTTCATCCTCCCAAACGGTGAGCGACGTATCGGGGTCCTCCAGGTAGGCCCTTTCTACCCAGCCGGGATCAAGCCCATTCAGCCGGACGGCCAGCTCTGCCAACCCCTCCTTCACCCACCGCTCCTCGTTTCGATCCTGGAACCATTGAATAAGACGCTGGAACTGGCGGGCCAGCAGGGCGTAATAGGCGGGGCTCCCCACCTCGACGCAGCCGGCGTGGACGGTGATCATCTCGGCTTCGTTGGAGAAGGGGTACAGGGCGCGGGGGAACTCGTCGGCGCTGGAGGTATAGCCCATCACACCTTCGCCCAAACCGGTGGCGTGCAGAACGTGGATGTGCGGGTCGTTGTCTACCCCCGGCGTCCACTCAGAGCCGAAGGCAGCGCGGACGGTGGGATAGACCTGCGTTTCGAAGAAAGCCGCCGCTTCCTCCAACTGGCGCACATCGTGCCACACTCCCTCCTCTACCCACATCGCGACGTGTTCGGTCTGCACGCGCAGGCGGGCGATGATCTCACGCCGCTCCCCGGTCGTACCGTCAGTGACCCAGAAGGCGCGGGTGGCGTTGGGCACCCGGCGCGGTGGCTCTGGGTTGACCACCGTGAAGTCGAAGGGGCGGGGCGGTGGCTCGACCAGCAGCGCATCCGGGC
>CAZMOT010000112.1:0-10795 GCA_964568065.1 uncultured Anaerolineales bacterium | reverse complement strand
CGCTTGGAGCGGATGACCGACTTTGGTCGAAAAACTTACGAAGGGAAGGTCTAGTCATCTAAATCACCAGGCCTTGTCTGAGTAGACACACAATAGACGGTAGACAGTGGTAGAACAACTCCCTGTCTACCATCCACTCTCTAATCTCTAATATCCAATATCCTGACTTCGCAGGTGGTGTACCATGTTCCGTTCCATTCGATGGCGACTGGTAGCAAGCTACGCGCTCTTGACCCTGCTGACGGTGAGCCTGGTGGGGGTGCTGGCTCTGTCGCTGATTAAGCGATACATAGAGCAGCAAGAGCTGGAATATCTTACGGCGAACGCCGAGGCGGTGGCGCACCAGGCGTTGCCCCTGATGCAACCGGTGGTGCGTCAAGCAGACCTGCGTGAATTGGCTCGCACTGCCTCCTTCCTGGGAAATGTCCAGGTGAGGATACTCAACGACCATCGGCGGGTGTTGGCCGATTCTGGACATCCTACCGAAGTGAGCGAGTTTATGTGGATTGTGCCACATGTGAGTCATCAATCGTTGGCTGAGCCTTCTGGAACTTTTATAGTACTGCACGCCGGCTGGCTCTCAATGGCAGGACTTCCCCATGGCGAACCGTCCGTCATTTTTGAGCAACTGCCTCCTGGCACCGAGTTCGTGGCTGTGCACAGGACAGAAGGCCCGTGGGGAAGTCGCTTCATCTTCGGAGCCAGGCAGGAATTGGAAGTGATGCCAGCCTTTCCGATGACCGACGCCCTGTCATTGCAAAGAACTCTTGATCTCCAGACGACACTCCGTTCAGAGCACGCGATCACCGTACCTATTAGCAACGCGGACAGACCAATGGGCTACGTGGAGCTAAGCAAGGGGCCAGACTTTGGTGCGGAGGCGCTGGCGACTGCCCGCCGGGCCTTTCTGTTGGCCGCGGGCGGGACGACGCTGCTGGCGGCCATCGTCGGTCTGCTGGTGGGTCGGGGGCTGACCGCACCGTTGCGCAGCCTGACCGCTGCCGCGGGCCAGATGAGCAGCGGCGATCTATCCATCCGCGCCCCTATGCGTGGCCAGGACGAAATCGGCCAACTGGCCCGGCAATTCAACCAGATGGCCGAGCGGTTGGAAGCCAGTTTCGCCGAACTGGCCGCCGAACGAGACAGTCTGCGCCGCTTCATTGCCGACGCGTCGCACGGACTCCGCACGCCGATCACAGCCCTCAAGAATTTCAACGAACTCTTGCAGGACGCAGCGACCGATGATCCGGCGGCCCGCGCCGAGTTCCTGGCCGAAAGTCGGATTCAACTGGATCGGCTGGAGTGGATTACGCATAATCTGCTCGATCTGTCCCGGCTCGATGCCGGCCTGGTTGCCCTGGACATGGCCAGCCACGACGTGGGAGAACTAATCAGAACAGCAGCAGGCGCTTTCAAAACGTTGGCGCATGAGAAAAACATCACACTTTCGATCAAGCCGCCGCCGTCTTCCCTGGAAGTCCATTGCGACCGCGCACGGATCGAGCTAGCTCTATCCAATCTCCTGAACAACGGACTGAAATTCACTCCTGCTGGCGGGCAAGTGGAGATCGGCGCCGAACAGGCTGGCGCTGATGAAAACATCGTGCGATTGTGGGTGCAAGATAGCGGCCCTGGCATCGCCCCGGCCGACCAACAACGCATCTTCGAGCGGTTCTACCGGGGCCAAGGTAGTCACATCGAGGGCAGTGGCCTGGGCCTGGCGATCGTACGAAGTATCGTTCAGGCCCACGGTGGGCACGTCACCGTTGAGAGCGAGCCTGACGCAGGCAGTCGCTTTGTGATTGAGTTGCCACTCGCCGGGCAAGATAAAGAATTATAGTGGCGACTTCAGTCGCCTCGCTCCTGTTTTGAACAACTGAAGCTATTGATATGGAAACCCGCCAATCACTCCATTTTCCCCTGGCAATCTCGATTGCTCTTTCCCGTCAAGCGTTATATAATGTACTAACTGTGGGAAGGTCGCTTCCCACCCAGGAAAGAGCACGCGAGATGATGTCCACAGATACCTCTATCCCTATCATCCTTATCACACCAAAAGCCCAGGCCGCCTTGGAAGCTGAGGCAGAGCGGGCCGGCATCAGCGGCGACCTGGCAGGCGGGCTCATCTTTGGCCACCCACTCGACGAACGCCGCCGTTTAGTGGTCAGCTCGGTCCGGCCGCGCCCCGAAACTGGCTTCGGTCGGAAGGACTTTTGCCTCGACCAGTCGCGCACGTCGCAGCAACTGGAGCAGGTCCGGAAGCTGGCCCCGGAGGCCAGTTACTGCGGCGTCTGGTATCTCCACCGCACGCCAGACCAGGAACTGACCGACGCAGAGTGGGTGCAGACCCAAAGAGTGCTGGAAGATCCCGACTTCCGCTTCAAAGACCTGGTTTGCCTGGTGGTCTGCTTGTATTTCGGCGAACTAAAGACGCATGCCCTCTCCTTTAACCTCAATCATTCGGCTCGTGGTCAGTTGCCGGAGCCGACGCTGCTGCAGGTGACGACGGACGCCCTTCCAACGCCAACCCGGGCCAGACCAGAGTCCCCGCCCACTCCATCTCCAGACCCCACCGATTGGTACAAGTCTCCTGACGTTGCCAGGCGATTGGAGCTCGAGCGCAAGCGGCTGGCGCAAAAGTATCGTGTCGAACCGGCGGTGGCTCCCGGTGGAAAAGTGATGTTCCGGCTGATGCCGAAGAATGAGCACGAGGATATGGTCTTCTACGTGACTTGCGAGCCCGGCTTTCCTGACAAGGCACCGGTGGCTTTCCTGTCGGTCAGGGGCGACCGGTATCCGCTGGTGAGCCCCAGCTTGAACGAATGGTCGGCAGAGCAGTGGTTGGTCGAGGTGGCCGACGATCTGGTCGAGTGGCAGGTTCATTTGCTCGACCAACAGATCGTGGCAGCCGAAGAGGCGCTGAATCGAGGCGACTATCAGGAGGCCTCTGATCTACTGGCAATGGTGATGTTGATAGACCCGTGCAAGCCCCGCGCGGCCCGTTTGCTAGCGCGGGCACAAGCGCCGCTGAGCTGAGTACAGCCGCCACCATCCTTTTCCGTGACGCGAAAGCAGACCACGGTCATCCTGTGCTGAAGGTGTTGACATTTACTATTGCGTAGTGTAGAATAGAAGTAAATCGTATCGCTCTGCTATGGGATACAGGGGAGAGACCGCTTGAGTGCGGGCACCGAAGGGGCAAGCCGGCGCGGGAGGCTGATCGTGGCGGTGAAACTCTCAGGTCGCAGGACCCTGTGTCTCGGCACCTCTGGAAAGTCCTTCGGATACAAAGTATCCGCCGGATGCTAACGACCGCAGCGGTCGGCTCTATCCGCAGGACACCGACGGGGCAACGCCCGGTAGCTAATCGGGAGGAATCTCTCAGGTTGGTAGACAGGGGACACACAGCCAACTGTGTTTGTGTGTCCCTTTTTTGTTCAACCATATCACCATTTAAGGAGGTTAACTGTGTACAAGAAACTCTTCATTCCAGGGCCTACCCACGTGAGGGACGAGATTCTTCAGGCCCAGGCCGCGCCGATGCTCGGCCACCGTTCCAAGGAGTACGCCGCTCTGCAGGCGGAGGTGACTCCCAAGCTCCAGCAGCTCCTCTACACCAAGCAGCGGGTCTACCTCTACACTTCCTCGTCTACTGCCGTGATGGAGGGCTCGGTCCGCCAGGCCTCCACCAAGCGGGTGCTCAACGCCATCTGTGGAGCCTTCTCCAAGCGTTGGCACCAGATCACCGCCGCCAACGGTGTCCCCTGCGACAAGGTGGAGGTGCCGATGGGCCAGGCCACCACGCCCGAACAGGTAGACGAGGCGCTCTCCAAAGGGGGCTACGACGCCATCACCGTCGTGCTGAACGAGACCTCCACCGGCTTGACGAACCCGGTCAAGGAGATCGCCGCACTCGTCCGCGAAAAGTACCCCGACGTGCTGATCCTGGTGGACGCCGTCAGTGGTATGGCCGGCATCAAGACCGAGTTCGATGCCTGGGGGCTAGACGTGTGCCTGGCCGGTGTGCAAAAGTGCTTCGCCCTCCCACCAGGGCTGACGATCTGTGCGGTGAGCGACCGGGCGCGGGAGCGAGCCCTGCAGGTGCCTAACCACGGCTACTACTTCTCGTACGAGCAGATGGATAAGAGATACGAGAAGCATCAAACGCCGGCCACTCCGGCCGTCAGCCTGATCCAGGCCCTCAACGCTCAGATGGATGACGTGCTGGCCGAGGGGCTGGAGAACCGCTGGAACCGGCACCAGGAGATGGCCGCCCACGTCCAGGACTGGGCCCGTCGCTACTTTGCGCTCTATTCTGATGAGAAGTACCTCTCGCCCACCGTCACCAACGTCGAGAACACGCGCGGCATCAGCGTCGCCGGACTCAACGAGGAGTTGGGCAAGCGGGGCGCGATGATCTCGAACGGCTACGGCGACCTGAAGGAGAAGTGCTTCCGCATCGCGCATATGGGCGACCTGACCCTGGACGACCTCAAGTGGCTCACAGGGCAGATTGAGGATATTCTAGGACTGTAGAAGCAAGAAGCAGGAGACAGGAGGCAGGAAGCGAGAGAGCCATTGCTCATCGTATCTTGCATCCTGCATCTTGCATCTTTATCAATCAAATGGAGGTGAACCAATGAAGTTGCTCGTTTGTGACCCAACGGATCCCAAGGCCATCGCAGCGATGCGAGAGGCAGGGATCGAGGTGGATGTGCGAGACGACATCACGCCGGAGGACCTGGAGGCGATCATCGCCGACTACGACGGCATGGTCGTCCGCAGCCGCACGAAGGTGCGCGAGCCCTTGATTGACAAGGCCACCAATCTGAAAGTGGTTATCCGCGGCGGCGTCGGGCTGGACAACATTGACGTGAAGTACGCCGAATCGAAGGGCGTCGAGGTGCGCAACACCCCTGCCGCATCCTCCAACTCTGTAGCGGAGCTGACCATCGGGTACATGCTCGCGCTGGCCCGCCCCATCCGTCAGGCCACCGCCTCAATGAAGGGCGGCCAGTGGGAGAAGAAGGCGTTCAGCAAGGGAAGCGAGCTGGCAGGCAAGACGCTGGGGCTGGTCGGCTGCGGCCGCATCGGCAGCCTGGTGGCGCAAAAGGCGAACGCGCTGGGGATGGAAGTGCTTTTCTATCGTCGCACTCCCACCAAGGTGACTGGTGCAACCCAGGTCTCGCTGGACGAACTGCTGACCCGCTCGGATTACATCTCTCTTCACGTGCCCCATACGCCGGAGACCCACTACATCATCGGCACAGAGGCGTTCGAGAAGATGAAGGACGGGGTCTACATCGTCAACTGCGGCCGTGGCGGCACGCTGGACGAAGCGGCACTGTACGACGCCATCACCAGCGGCAAGGTGGCTGGCGCGGCGCTGGACGTCTTCGAGGACGAGAAGGAAGAGCGGGGCAAGCGGTTCATGGACCTGCCACAGGTGATCGGCTCTCCTCACGTCGGCGCGGGAACGGGCGAGGCCAAGGCCCGGGTGGGGGAGGAGGTGGCGCAGATCGCCATCGAGGTGGCCAATCGCTGACCGCAACATTCAGTGTGTGTCGGAGAACGAGTGATGCGGAGATGGGGCATCGGGGTGGGCTTTGGCCTGTCTCGGTGCCCTAACTGACTGAATCCTCTCGACGTCGTACTTGCTTGCGGCTATAATGTAGTCACTGGTGTAGCCATGAGCAATGAGGAGACAGACAATGTCTACCATCATCGGTATCCGTGAACTGAAAAACCATGCCTCCCGCGTCGTGCGCACCGTGCGTGAGGAGAGGGCCGAGTATGTAATCACCGTGCGGGATGAGCCTGTGGCGGTGTTACGGCCAGTGACCGAGGGTGACGTACAGCAACCGCGCCGGGTCAAGATAGACAAAGTACCGGCAGGGCTGGAGGGGTACTTTGACTTCCTGAGTCCGGACGACATCCGCATCAAGGGGACCCGGATTGGAATTGAGATCGTGTTGGACGACTACCTGGAAGGGGCCAGCCCGGAGGAGATTGCTGTCCGCTATCGCAACCTGACCCTTGAGCAAGTGTACGCTACCCTCCTGTACTACTTGCGCAACCGTGTTGAAGTGGATGCCTACCTCGAAGCACGGCGGGCGTATGCCAAGCAGGCGTGGCTGTAACAACAACGTAACCCCTCGCCAGTTACTAAGCGAATGCGCGAGCTCAAAGCACGTCGGGTAGCGCTTCAGCAAGAGAAGATAGTCGCCTCTTGACCCGGATTCGCTATCTGTTAGACAAAGATACGCCCCACGCCATCCGCGACCAGTTGCTGCGACGCAAACCGGAGATCGAAATCTTAGCTGTGGGTACGGGTAAAAAGCCACACTGAACTGTTCTCTGCCCTTGACATTGCACTTGTTTGCGGCTATAATGTAGCCACACTGTAGCTACAAGTAGCCAGGAGATGGACAATGCCCATCACTATTGGTGTGCGTGAATTGAAAAATCAGGCATCTCGTATCGTGCGCACCGTGCGTGAGGAGATGGCCGAATACGTGATTACCGTGCGGGATGAGCCTGTGGCGGTGCTGCGGCCAGTGACCGACGAGGATATGCAGAAATTGCGCCAGGTCGAGTTAGACGAAGCAATGGCAGAAATGAAAGCCCTGGCGCAACAGGTAGCGGCAGCCTGGACATCACCCAAGAGTGGCGTGGAACTTGTCAGCGAGCAGAGACGGTGATCTATGGCTGTCATTGATGCCAGCGTGTACGTTGCGCTAATCAACACGCACGCGAGCGAGCACAGCAGCAGTTGGGCGTGGTTCGAGCAAGCAAAATCTGCGCAGGAACCAGTGGTCGCGCCGGCAATTCTGTTGGCCGAAGTATCCGCTGCCCTTAGTCACGGTGCGGCAGACCCAGCACTAGCCCACCAGGTCGTGCAGCAACTGCTGCGCTCAAATGTTATTGAATTGATTCCAGTGACGACAGCGTTGGCAGAACGGGCGGCCACTATCGCCGCCGACCATCGGGTACGTGGCTGCGATGCAATCTACATCGCTTTGGCGGAACAGTTGAGCGACCACCTGGTCACACTGGATCAACAACAACTTGAACGCGGGGCTGCCTTTGTTACCGTCTGCACACCATAATATCCGAAACACACAAAGGAGTGAATATGGCAACCATTCGACCTTTCAGAGGCGTATGCTACAACCCGGAGAAAATCAGCGATCTCTCCGCCGTCATTAGCCAGCCCTATGACCGGGTGCGGCACGGGCTGCAGAACAGGTACTACGACCAGAGTCCCCACACCATCGTGCGCATCATCAAGGGGAAGGAAGAGTCAGGGGACAACGAGGAGAACAACGTCTACACCCGTGCCCGCGATTACTATCAATCGTGGCTGCAAGAGGGCATTCTGATGCGGAAGCAGTCACCCGCCCTCTACGTCCTCCACCAGACCGCTACCCTTCCCGATGGCAGCACGAAAACCCGCCAGGGACTGATCGCCGCGCTGGAACTGAGCAGGTTCGACGAGGGTGTCGTCCTGCCCCACGAGCGCACCCATTCCGGCCCCAAGGTGGACCGGCTCAACCTGATGCGGGCCACGGCGGTCAACTTTGGCCACATCTTTATGCTCTACCCCGGCGACCGGATCAACGAGTTGCTGGGTACGGCCATCGAGGGACAGCCGGGGCTTGAACTGTGCGAGTTGTTCGAGCACGACGTGGTGCAGCAGTTCTGGGCCGTGACTGATCCGGAGGTGATCGCAGCAGTAGTGGAGGAGATGGCCCCCAGGCGCAACCTGATCATCGCCGACGGCCACCACCGCTACGAGACCGCCCTCGATTACCGGGACGAGATGCGCGCCGCACACCCCGACGCTCCCCCTAACGCTGGCTTCAACTACCGCATGGTGACGCTGGTGAGCATGGAGGACCCCGGACTGGTGATCCTCCCCACCCACCGCCTGATCTACTCCTACGGGCAGATGAGCGGGCAGGAGGCGCTGGAACGGGCGAAGAAGTACTTTGAAGTGACGCCAGTGGCAGACCGGGCGGCGCTGGAGAAAGCGCTGGCAGAGGCAGAGTTCGCACACCCACGCCTTGGCTTCTACGACGGAGCCTACGCCACGCTCACACTGCAGGAGCCGGCGGTGCTGGAGAAACTGCTGCCCGACCGAGCCTCCGACTGGCGCTTGCTCGACGTCTCGGTACTGCACGAACTGTTCATCGAGCGGGTGCTGGGGATTGACAAAGCGACTATTGAGCGCAAGGAGAACATCGAGTACCTGCGCGATCCCCAGATGGGGTACGACGGTGTGGACCAGGGAAAGGCGAACTTCCTGTTGGTGATGAACCCGACGCGGATGGAGCAGGTACGCGCCTGCACCGCGGCCGATGAAAAGATGCCCCAAAAGTCCACCGACTTTTATCCCAAGGTCATCAGCGGGCTGGTGATGATGCCCATCGGCGTTGAGGAGCGGCTGTAGCGCCGCGCAGGACGCGAAGCAGCCCCGGTGCTCAAAAGAGCCACCGGGGCTGTCTGTCTAAGTGACGAACGCGGTCCGCTCAGTCCTCCCGCATGAACTTTTCGTAAGCGCCCCGCCATAGAGCCGGTTTGCGGGTCATCTGCTTGATCTTCACATCGGCAAAGTGGGGCATCAGCCCAGCCAGGACAGCCGGAAGCTGGTCCCAATGACCTTTGTAAATAACGACGCTCAGTTCGTCGGCGACGGGTTCCAGCCAGCGCCACTGTTCGCGGAAGCGCTCGGCTTTCATCCAATAATCACGTTTTTCCCAGGCAGTAATGGTCTGGTCAACCGTGCCGGCCATGCCGTGCAGGGAGAACACGATGAGAGCGGCCAGGTCCTTGGCCTCGTCGTCCAACTGCGGCTTCTGACTCAGGCGGCGCAGCGCCTCGGCGATGGTGCGACGATGTTGGCTGCGGATCTTGCCTGGCGCTTCGATAGAGATAACTCGGCTCATTTGTGGAGTTCCTCTTCCAATGAAACGTGATGCGTGGAACGCGACGATCTAATACCGTGATATCTCACGTTTCAGCTACATATATTGCCCGATGGCGTTGAGAAAGCTGCGGTCCATCATCTCTCGCAGTAGAGGGTGTTCGACGACCACACCCTCTTCAAGTGCGGTGGCAGCGGTCAGCGCCCACAATGACACTTCTTCGTCTTCGTAGAGTTGCGCCAGCAGCCATGTCTGGCGACGTAGCCGGTTTGCCAAGAGGTGCTGATATTCCTTATCTATGAGGGACTTGATGGCTCTATCTAGTAGGGTCTCAAAAGGGGTCTGGCCCCTTTCCGCCTGTCCCTGCCGAAGCAATTTGCGGTAGCGAGGAACAAAGGACGCCACCTCGTCGGGATTGAAGAACCAGTAGTCAAATTCATCCATCTCCAAGAGTTCTGTGCATTCCGCCAGTAGTTCCGCCTGCCGGGACGGTTCGAGGGAGGGCAGTGGAAACTCCTCTATCGAGCGCGAGTCCTCCCCTTCCAGCCAGCCTTGCCAGGCTATAAAAGCAGGCGGCAGACGACGACGTGCGTCGAGCGTGATCTGGTAAGCACGGGCTACCTCGGCGCGGGCCCGCTCCAGGTTAATATCCACGAACTCGTTACCGCCGAAGGAGTCTATCATCTCCTCCAGTTCCTCCTCGTCCACGACGGCACTAAAGCAATCCTTGATGCCCTCGTGGTCGTTGAACATCAGGTCAACGAGCTGCAGATCGCCGTCGGGTTGCTCGCGCGTGGCGAAGAGCACCTGCCCGCCGCTGCCGTCTATAGTACTCAGCATGCAGTAGGCGACCGGCAGCGAAGAGGGGGGGATCCAGGGTTGAGATGGATATTTTTCGCTGGGAGCACCGATGCGCGTCAGAAGCCGCAGGGCAGCATTCTCAGCGGTGTGGCGCACCCGGTGGGAGGGGTCGTACTGGGCGCGTTCCTCCAGGAGGGGGATGGTCGCCGGTTCTTTCAGCCGTTCGATGGCATCTACAGCGGCTACGATCACACCGTCGTGCTCGTTGTGGAGCAACGCGGTTAGCATAAGCAGAAGCCGCTGGTCGCCAAGGGTCGCCAGCATGTCACGTACGTACAACTCCGACATCTCTGGCGACGCCTCCCCCATCATTTCGAGAAAGGCTTCCACCTGCTCTGGGTCTTCTATCGTCGCCAGCATCTGATCCATCGAGTTCTTCATCAGCGCGTCAGGGTCGGAGATGACGCGGCGGAAGGTGGCCTTGTCAATCGGTGACCCCAATGCTTCCAGTGTCTGGATAACTCTCAATTTCTCTTCATCGCTGTAGTTGGATTGGTGCAACATCCGCCGCAGTGGTTTAACCGCACGCGGGTCATCCAGTTCGCGCAGCAGCACGAGCGCCGCGAGGCGATTTTCTTGCTGCGGAGACACAAGCATCTCCGTGACACGAGGTACAGCATCGTCGGCGAGGCTCTGCAACTCCTCGATGATCCACTCACCCTCTTCGACATTCATCTTGCCGCTGATCAGCCCCTCGATGAAGCGGTCAATCAGGCCGGAGACTTTTTCCTTTCTACCCTTTCTCTTGTTCACGGGTACACCTCCGGGTTCACACAGTACGGCAGCCGCTCCCCGCGCAGCCCCGCCAGCAGATTCTCTGCCGCCATCATTGCCATCCGATCCCGCGCCGTGATCGTGGCGCTGGCGATGTGGGGGACGACGATGCAGTTGGGCAGGGTCAGCAGCGGGTGATCGGGTGGGATGGGCTCCGGGTCGGTCACGTCCAAGGCCGCCCTTGCGATCCGCCCTTCCTGCAGTGCCCGCACCAGGGCATCGGTATCCACCAC
>CAZMOT010000111.1:0-10816 GCA_964568065.1 uncultured Anaerolineales bacterium | reverse complement strand
CCTCTACACGGCCATCCTCGGCGGCCAGGCTCAGGTGCCGACGCTGAGCGGCCCCGTGATGCTCACCATCCCGGCGGGCACGCAGAACAGGCGCGTCTTCCGCCTGCAGGGCAAAGGGATGCCTCAACTGCGGCAGCCCGACCACTACGGCAACCTATACGCCAGAGTAGAGGTGCGCCTTCCGATGCACCTTACCCCACACCAGCGCGAACTGTTCAAGGAACTGCGACGCATCTCGCAAGAGGAGACTGATGGGCGATGACCGAGCGAGAACGGACTACCCGCATCACGATCACCGTCGCTGCCCGCCGGACGGGCCTGTCTCCCCGCACCATCCGTCGCTACGTCCAACGGGGCTTGGTGAGCGAGACGCTGACCGAGGCCGACCTGCTAGAACTGCGCCGTATCCGCCGCCTCACCGATTTGGGGATCAATCTGGCTGGGGTAGAAGCTACCTTGCACATACGTCACCGGATCGAGGAACTGAAGGCAGAAGTGACCTACCTCCAGGCCCTCCTGGACGACGCCGCCGGAGGAACTGGGGTACCGTAGGCACAACCTGTTTTCGCCTATAGACAGACCCGGCTTCCCAACGAAGCCAGGTTTGCCGTGAAACTCATTAGAGCCTCATTGCAGTGCTTCTTCCTATTTCGCTGACGGGAGGGCGACCAATGGATGCAAGAGGAGATCGCCGCGCACCTGGGCACGGTGCGGGAGATGGTGGGGCGCACACTGCGGGCCTTCGCCGATGCCAGGTTGATCCGCCACGAGCGTGGGCGGGTCGTCGTGGTGGATCGAGAGGGACTGGAGCGAGAGGCTACAGGCACGTAGGGAAAAGGGATTTTTGTCACAGACAAACGACCGCCTCAATGATACAATTGTGGCGATCGTTTTCGGTACGGGAGATGAGATGAGCAAGATGTGGGCCCTACCCCAGGTTGACGAGACTCGTTGCACCCTCTGCGGGCTATGCGTGGAGGCCTGCTTCTGCCATGCCGTGAAACTGGGAGAACGGGGACCGGTCTTCACCTGCCAGGAAGCCTGTCGTCGCTCCTGTGTGGTTCGGCTGGGCTCACCGCAGGCTAACACTTTCGATTGCTGGTGCCTGTGCGAAGAGGTCTGTCCCACCGGGGCGATCACCTGTGCTTTCGAGATCGTCAGTGCAAACGTAATCTGATTGAAGGAGAGACAGGATGGAGCGAGAGTATATCTACCTTGATAATGCGGCGGCTACCAGACTGGACGAGCGAGTTTTGGAGACGATGAAGCCTTACTTCTTCGACGTCTACGCCGTCGCCACCTCTCAGTTCGGCTACTCACTGGGGATTGACGCCCGTGATGCGCTGGACGCCGCCCGGGCGACAATTGCCGACGCGCTTGGGGCCACACCGGAGGAGTTTGTTTTCACCTCAGGGAGCACCGAATCCAGCAACCTGGCTATCAAGGGAGTGGCTATGGCGCTGGCGGAGAAGAAGGGTCGCCATATCGTCACTAGCCCCATCGAGGACTTCCCGGTACTGCACAGCGCTCGCGCGTTGGAGAAGCAAGGCTTTCAGGTGACCCACGTGCGTGTGGACGAGACAGGGCGGGTGGACCTGGACCACTTGCGGGAGTCCATTACCACCGAAACCATCCTGGTCTCCATCCAGGCGGCCAACCAGGAGATCGGCACCCTGCAGGACCTGAAGGGTATCGGCGAGATCTGCCAAGAGAAGGAGGCCCTCCTGCACACCGATGCCACCCACAGTTTCCTCCGCGTTCCGCTGGATGTGCAGGAGATCCCGGTAGACCTGGTGACTGTCTCGGCTCACACCATTCACGGGCCGAAGGGAATCGGCGGGCTTTACGTGCGCGAGGGGCCTGCCCTGAGCAAAGCCCAAAGGACTTCCATCCACAAATGGATGGACGGAGGTTTCCAGGAGTTCGACCTGCGGCCGGGGGTGGAGAACATCCCCGGCGCGGAGGGCTTCGCCAAGGCAGTGGAACTCGTCACCCCGGAGGAGACGGCCCGCCTGCAAGGCTTACGTGACCGGCTGATCGAGCGGCTGCTGGAGATTCCCCACACGCGCCTCAACGGCCACCCAATCCACCGCCTGCCGCACAACGCCAATGTGTCCTTCCGCTTCGTGGAGGGGGAGTCGCTGCTGTTGCACCTGGATATGCGGGGTTTTGCCGTCAGCACCGGCTCCGCCTGCTTCAGCCGATCCCTGGAAGCCAGCCACGTCATGTTGGGCATCGGCGGCGACCATGAGCGGGCTCATGGCTCCGTCCGCTTCACCTTCGGCCGCTACAACAAGGAGAAGGATGTGGACGCGGTGGCAGAGGCAGTGGCCGAGGTCGTAGCTGAGTTGCGACGCATCAGCCCGCTGGGCAAGGAATGAGGCCAAATCCACGAGCCTACGAATCTACGAGAGAGAGGTGAAGAGATGCCATTACCATATAGCGAAATTGTGATGGAACATTTCCGCCACCCACGCAACGTGGGGCAGATCGAGGACGCCGACGCCAAGTCGGTCGAGGGGAGCCCAGCCTGCGGGGACATGGTGGCCGTCTACCTGAAGGTGGATGCCGAGACCCAGCGCATCACTGACATCAAGTTCGAGTCCTACGGTTGCGCCTCCAACATCGCCACCGGTTCGATCATCACCGAGTTAGCCAAGGGCAAGACGCTGGAGGAGGCCAAGCAGTTCACCTGGAAGGATGCCTCCGAGGCGCTGGGGGGGCTGCCCCCTATCAAAACCCACTGTTCCGTGCTGGCGGTGGACGGGCTGCGGGCGGCCATCGAGAACTACGAGGAGCGCCACGGCCTGGTCAAGGAGCACAAGCCCACGACGGTCGAGGTGGTGCGCAAACGGCTGAAGCGGGTGATGAATCCAGTAGTGGGGCTGGACTTGGTGCGCACCAAACTGGTCAAGGAGATTGAGGTCTCCGAAGGGACAGTGCGGGTGGCGATTGAACTGCCGGGGGATCACCAGTTCGCCGCTAACATTCGCGAGGAGATCATGGAGAAGATCGAGCCCCTGTGGGATGTGGAACAGGTGGTCGTAGAATTCGTGGAGTGAGGAGGAAGAACGATGACTGAGGTCAAGGTGGACACCCGGGGGGGCTTGCCCGATGCCGGCAGAGATCAAAGTGGACTGCCGGGGAGAGACTTGCCCTGTGCCGTTGGTGGAGGTGCGCAAGGCGCTGCGTAAGGCTGCGCCAGGAGACGTAGTCGAGGCAGTCGGCACCCATCCGGCCTCAAGACAAGAGATTCCGATGGCGATCAAGGCCTTGGGGTTGGAATTGCTAAGCACCGAGGGAACAGACACTGACTGGACGATCCGCATCCGGCGATAGGACATGTCAACAGGAAGTGAGAAATGGCACGCTACAGCGTCGAAACCAAACTGAGTCCAGAAGAAGCCATCGAGAAGGCGACAACCTACTTCGGTGAAGGTGGGCTTGGGCTCAATGCAGTCGAGCAAAATCCCTGCTGTATCTCCTTCGAGGGTGGCGGAGGGTACGTTACTGTAACTGCGACCGAGGGCGAGAAGAGGACAACGATAGAGCTGGAGACGCGCGAGTGGGACTACCAGGTCAAGCAATTCATGCGCGAAATAGCCTGACCGCGTACCGGCCTCCTGAGTCTGACAATGGGCTGACAAGGAAGGGGTAAGATGGAGCAGCGCAAAACGACGACTGAGAAGACAACGATCATCCTGCACAGCGGCGATATGGACAAGGTATACAGCGCGCTGATCATCAGCAACGGCGCGTTGGCGATGGGTATGGAGGTTTCCATTTACTGCACCTTCTGGGGTCTGCAGCGGTTGCAGAAGGGCGGGCTGGAGAAAGGGCCGCTCTCCAAGATGCACATACTGGGCCTGGGTAAGTGGATGATCAAGCAACGGATGAAGAAGGCCAACGTCGCTTCCCTGGAAAAGTTACTTCAGGACTTAAGAACTGGGAGGAAAGATCATCGCCTGTGAGATGACGATGGAGATTATGGGCATCAGTCGGGAGGGCCTGCGGGAGGATCTGATTGACGAGTACGGCGCGGTGGGGACCTACGTCCAGGAAGCGCGAGATTCGGCGATCACACTCTTCATCTGATGAGAATGCTAACGAGCCAATGCCGGATCTGTCAGTGGAGGCATCAATGACCGAAAAACAACAAACGGTCGCTCTACCCATCGAAGGCATGACCTGCGCCAGTTGCGTGGCTCACGTGCAACACGGGCTGAAAGGAGTGGCGGGCGTCCTGGACGCCAACGTCAACCTGGCCACGGAGAAAGCGTCGGTAGTTCTGGATCCCAGGTTGATCTCCCTGGATCGGCTGGTGGGCGCCGTGCGCGATACGAGCTACGACGTGATCACCGAAACCATCAGCCTGCCCATCGGCGGCATGACGTGCACCAGTTGCGTGGCCCACATCGAGGGAGCATTGGCCAAGACACCGGGCGTGTTGAACGTCAACGTCAACCTAGCCACCGAGAAGGCCACCGTGGAGTACGTTCCCACCGTGACCGGGTCGGCCGATTTCCGCCGCGCCGTGGTCGAGGCGGGTTACGAGGTGCTGCCTACAGCAGAGGAGCGGGCGGAGGAAGAGCTCTCCCGCGAGGTGCGCAAGATGCAGGACGCCCGGCGGCGGATGCTCCTGGCGTGGGCTTTCACCGGCCCCATCATCCTGTGGATGCTGCCCGAGATGCTATTCGGAGTGGCCTGGCCCAACGCGACCATCTTCAAACTGGGGATGCTGCTGCTGGCCGCGCCGGTACTCTTCTGGGTTGGCCTGCGCACCTACGTCGCGGCCTACAAGTCATCCATCCACGGCGCACCCAACATGGACGCTCTGATCGCCATGGGCACCGGGGCCTCCTTCCTCACCGGCATCGCCACTTTCTTTGCGCCCATCCCCACTTACGCTGGAGTGGCGGCCATGATCATGGCCTTCCACCTGATCGGCCGTTATGTGGAAGCGAGCGCCAAAGGGCGTGCCTCGCAGGCCATCCGCAAACTGTTGGAACTGGAGGCCAAGACCGCCCGCGTTTTGGTAGACGGCGTGGAGCGGGAGGTGGACATTGAGGCGGTGCAGGTGGGGGACGTGATGGTTGTCCGCCCCGGCGAAAAGATCCTCACCGATGGAGTCGTCAGCGGCGGGGAGAGCGCGGTGGACGAATCTATGGCCACGGGCGAGTCTATGCCGATCAACAAGCGGGCCGGCGACGAGGTGATCGGCGCCACGGTCAACCAGGATGGGCTGCTCAAAGTACGGGCGACCCGCGTGGGAAAGGACACCTTCCTGGCCCAGGTGGTGCGTATGGTCGAGCAGGCCCAGACCACCAAAGTGCCCATCCAGGCCTTTGCCGATCGGGTGACGGCCGTATTTGTGCCCATCGTCATTGGTGTCGCGATATTCACCTTTCTGGCCTGGTTACTGTTCCCCGATACACTGCAGCCCATAGCCGAATGGGCGGCCGGTTTTCTACCCTGGGTGGACTCCAGCCTGAACACGTTCACCCTGGCTTTGATCACCACTGTCTCAGTGCTGGTCATTGCCTGTCCCTGTGCGTTGGGACTGGCTACACCTACGGCTTTGATGGTCGGCAGCGGCATCGGGGCCGAGAATGGCATACTGATCCGCTCCGGCGAGGCGATCCAGGCCATGCGGGATGTGCGGGTGGTGGTCTTTGACAAGACGGGGACGCTGACCAAAGGCAAGCCCGAGGTAACGGATCAAACCTCAAATCCCAAATCTCAAATCTCAAATGACGAATTACTGCGGTGGGCGGCATCGGTGGAAGTAGGGAGCGAGCATCCGCTGAGCAAAGCGATTGTACACCGGGCGGAGGAGCAGGGGCTGTCCCTGGGCGAGTTGCGGGACTTAGGCACTACGCGGCAAAGGCGTGCGGGGCACGGTTGACGGAAAGAGCGTGTTGGTGGGTAGCCGGGTGTTGCTGGAGGAACATGGCGTGGCCGTGGCGGCGTTGGAAGACGAGATGCGCCGCCTGGAGAACGAGGGAAAGACGGCGATGTTGGTCGCCGCGGGCCGGGAGTTACTGGGCCTGTTGGCCGTGGCCGATACCCTCAAGGACGACGCCGTGGCCGCCGTCCGCGAGCTGAAGGCGCTGGGCTTGCGCACAGCGATGATCACCGGCGACAACCAGCGCACGGCGCGGGCCATCGCCCGTCAGGTGGGGATAGATCACGTGCTGGCCGAGGTGCTGCCCGAAGCAAAGCTGCTCGAGATCCAGCGGTTGCAGGCAGAGACGGACGGCTTGGTGGCCATGGTCGGGGATGGAATCAACGATGCCCCAGCACTGACCCAGGCAGACGTGGGCATCGCCATCGGCACCGGGCCGGACATCGCCATCGAGGCCGCCGACGTTACCCTGGTGCACGGCGACCTCTCCGGTGTGGTCAGCGCGGTCAAGCTCTCGCGGGCCACCTTTAACAAAGTGATGCAAGGGCTATTCTGGGCTTTCTTCTACAACGCAGGTATGATCCCACTGGCCATTCTGGGGATGATGCACCCCGTGCTGGCCGAGATCGCGATGGCCACCAGCTCAGTAACCGTGGTGACCAACGCCAACCTGCTGCGCAGGGTGGACATCCGACCCAGTTATGTCCGGCATTAAAAGCAATGGGGGTTCACGAGGGAAGCGGGTCTGACCCCGTCCCGAATCGTGCAATGAAGTGTCCTCCCTCGTTCTGACTGAGACTGAGAAAGGGGGTTTGGCGATGATTGCAGTACTTTTGATTACTTTCCGCGAGGGGCTGGAAGCGGCTCTGATTGTGGGCATCGTGCTGAGCTATCTGAAGAAAATGGACTATAGGCGACAGGCCGCCGTGTGGTGGGGCATGGCCTCAGCAGTGACAGTGAGTGTCGTCGCTGGAGTAGCCCTGCAAGCCCTGGGTGTCGCTTTCGAGGGACGTGGTGAACAACTCTTTGAAGGGATCACCGTGCTCTTGGCTGCCGGTGTGCTCACCTGGATGATCTTCTGGATGCAGCGCCAGGGGCAGAGCATCCGCGCCAAACTGGAGACGGATGTACGCCAGGCAGTGACAAGTGGCAGCCGATGGGCGCTATTCGCTCTGGCGTTTGTGGCCGTGGTGCGCGAGGGGATCGAGACGGTCCTATTCCTTACCGCAGCGGCCTTCAGCGCCACGCCAGCGCAAACCCTGATCGGCGGCGGGCTGGGGCTGGTTATGGCGGTGGCCGTGGGCTGGCTTCTGTTCGTGATCAGTATACGCCTGAACGTGCGGGCCTTCTTCCGCGTGACCAGCGTATTGTTGATCCTGTTCGCGGCGGGACTGGTGGCCCGCGGGGCACACGAACTGCAGGAGGCCGGTATCTTGCCGGTGATCGTCGAGCATGTGTGGGACGTCAATCCCACCCTGGATGAGAACTCGACGGTGGGCAGCATTCTCAAGGCACTGTTCGGATACAACGGGAACCCATCGTTGCTGGAGATGGTGAGCTACGCGGCCTACTACCTGATCGTCGGTGTCACCATTGGGCTTGAGCAGCGCAGGACACTCAAGCTGAGCCAACTCCACCCGAGGACTGATGATAGGAGGCGCAGAAATGGATAAACAAGTGATCGTCTACACTCAAGGCGGTTGACTGTTCTGTGGCCGGGTGAAAGAGTTCCTTTCACGACAAGGAGTTACCTTTGTGGAGCACGATGTGGCCCAGGATGAAGCCGCCTTGTCCGAACTGGAGCAGTTGGGCGTAATGACCACCCCGGTAACATTGATAGGCGATGAAATGGTGATTGGCTTCGACCAGGAGAGGTTGAATGCTTTGCTCTTTGGAGAGGATGTTTCACAGAATGAGTAGAATCAATTGGACACATGTGTTGGTCTTTGGAGTGGTGGTGCTGGTAGTCTTTCTCGTAGGCCTCAGCCTCTTGCCAATGCTTTTTGGCGACGGCTATTGGGGGATGGGGCCGGGGATGATGGGCGGCTGGTGTCCCTGGTGTGAGGGGACGGCCCGTTTCGGTGGCGGTGGTATGATGGGCGGTCTCTTTATGCTGCTAGGTCTACTGATCCCCCTAGGCCTGGTGGGGTTGCTGATCGTGGGCGGTGTCTGGCTAGTGCGCAACGTGGGCAGGGCGACTGCACCACCGGCTGCGGCTAAAACCTGCCCGGGCTGCGGTCGGCCGGCCGAGCCCGGCTGGCGGAACTGCCCCTACTGCGGCAAGGAGCTGTGAGATGAACGAGAAGAAAACGTCCTGGTGGCTCGTTGTCGGGGGCGGAGTGCTGGTCGGCCTGCTCCTGATAGCCTGCCTGGCCCTGGTTCTCAAATTCACCGGGCCGACGGTTGGCGGGGGATACCGCTCCAACGGCGAACAGATCTGCTTTACCGCCACCAGCCAGCGAGGGACGCCTATCGTCCCGGATACGGGGAGGGGGATGATGGGCGGTGGGATGACGACATGCGCGAGTTGTCACGGCCCCGACGGTCGCGGCGGACAGGTGCGGATGATGATGCGCGTCTTTGAGGCCTCCGACATCCGCTACCGGACGTTAACCTCAGCGGAACACGGCGAGGAGGGCGAAGGGGAAATGGAGCACGAGCCTTTCACCGACGCAGACATCAAACGGGCCATCACCGAGGGGATCGAGCCGGACGGTGAGCCACTGGACTGGCTCATGCCTCGCTGGCTGGAGTTCCTGAAAACGCTGGACTGATATCGCCCGCGGGTGACTTGTTGTCTGTATTTCACAAGAAAGGAGCATAGGATCATGGAGAAGGTAAAGGATCTGGTTTGTAGGATGATGATTGATCCTAGAACGGCGGCAGCCACCTCAGAGTACAAAGGGCAAACCTACTACTTTTGTGCACGGGGCTGCAAGGTTGCCTTCGACAAGGACCCAGAGAAGTACATCAAGGGTCATAGCGAGGCTGAGCACAAGCATTGAGTTCGTCGCCCGGGATGGCGGGGTCATCAGTGACTCGCCACCCCGAAGGCTTTACTACGGCGGACGTGGAGGGCAAAATGAACCAGAATGATACGTCGGCCGAGCGAGTGACTATTGTTCTGCACAGCGGCGATATGGATAAAGTCTACAGCGCGCTGATCATCGGCAATGGGGCGCTGGCGATGGGCATGGAGGCTTCGATCTACTTCACCTTCTGGGGTCTGCAGCGATTGCAGAAGGGCGGGCTGGAGAAAGGACCGCTCTCCAAGATGCACATGTTGGGCTTGGGCAAGTGGATGATCAAGCAGCGGATGAAGGAGGCAAATGTCGCTTCCTTGGAGAAGCTGTTCCGGGACTTCAAGGAGTTGGGCGGCAGGATCATAGCCTGCGAGATGACGATGGAGATTATGGGTATTGACCGGGAGGGTCTGCGCGAGGAGTTGATTGACGAGTACGGTGCGGTGGGCACCTACATCCAGGAAGCACGGGATTCGACGATCACGCTCTTCATCTGATGCGGTCCTGCCAGCCTGAGTAGGACTTCCCGCTGGACCTGGGCGAGGGACGTACCGCTGGCTTTGTCAATTCGGCAGGAGCAGTAGTGGATAATTCAGGAGATAAAAGATGCCTTTACTCGATGGAGAGATTAAAGAACAGGTGAAGCGGAAACTAGCCGACCTGGCTGGTCCAGTCCAGGAAATCGATGTGCAGCAAGCCCATCGCCGTGCCAGCCCAGCGGACAACTGGCGACTGTGAATCACTTGGTCTTCAACACCATTACCGCGCCAGTCGCTCGGCTATGACAACCAATGCCTGGGATAGCTCTGCATCAGACAGACTGCGAATGAACGCCGTCAGGTCGCCATCCACCGGTGACGGCGCCGAGGTGCAATCAGCCAGCCGGGCAATGCGCTGCTGGACCTCATCGCCTGCCAGAGGGGCATAGATGCTGTCCGTCACACGGATATTCTCGTGCATCAAGTTCATGCTGACGGCTTTGTAGTCGGCCATCGTTTGCGCGTGCTGCAAGGCGTAGACAGCGTGGCCGTGGCGGAACTTGTGGGGCGACTTGTACGGCAGGCCAGCGGCGGCGAAGAGTTTGCGCATCCGCCTGGCAATAGCGACATTTCGATTAGCCCCAGGCGAGTTGGTCGAAAGCGTCTGCTCGCCCCAACGGCTGACAGTCGGTGTGTACCACATGGCATCGGGGAGCAGGCGTGCCCGGACGAGCGCGTCCCACTGTTCAACCACGGCCAACAGTTCGGGAATCTCCAACAAGTAAGTGGTCGCAGTCTTACTGTTCTTCGTCCTGACACCGAGCGACGGCCACTGCTTAATCGTCCGGCTCGTCACATCCACAGCTTCCAGCGGTAGTGAACCAAGCGCGCTGGCTCGCATCCCTGATACGTAGAGGAGTGCTGCACCGGCCTGATCGCGCCGCAGCGCCAGATTGTTTTCCTCGATCTCCAGGGCGTCCAGTTGCAGAGCTTCGTCCAACGTGACAAACTCGTGATGCAGTGCCGGTTGGACGCTGCGGGGCGGTCGTAGCGTCTCAATCCATCGCTTTGGGAGGCCCCGGAACTCACGCGGACAGGTTGCCTTCACCCAGAGGAAGAACCGCTTGTTCGTGTTCACGATCTTCTTCAGCGTGGCAGGCGCAAAAGCCCTAGTCTCACCACGTGGACATACAGAGGCCAGGTAAGATGGGAGGGTCGGCCGTATGTCCGGGGCTCTACTGAATGGGACTTCATCCGCCCAGAGCAAGAGGTGTCTGAGGTAAAACCAGTAGCGATCCACCGAGTTGGCCTTGAACTGGGCAACTTCGGAAAGATAGTTTAGATGGGCCTTGACCTGTTAAGTCTACATACTTTTTGACATTGGATTGCTAGGCTGCGGCTACCGGAAC
>CAZMOT010000110.1:0-10960 GCA_964568065.1 uncultured Anaerolineales bacterium | reverse complement strand
AGCGATACCTGAAGGACTATGAGCGCGTGAAATTGCTGATAAAGCGGGGCATGAAGGCGCAAGAGATCAGCGGCCTGATTGGACGCGGAAGGCACGTTGTGCTAGAATACGTTGAAATTGCCCGCCAGTATCACCCGGAGCTGTTCGCCGGGGCTGATTAGCGAAGCTAGGGTATCAGGACAGGTGTCCTAGACGAAACTCGGGTTTTCTTTTGAGTGAACAATGTGCTTTCACTCAGATTATAGATGAATGAACACGACTACTTGCACGTTCACGGTGTCTATGTTATAATTGCACCGGCACATGGGTGTGGTGGTAGCGAAGTGTCGTGGTAGAGAAGTGGGCAAGCCCCACTTTTCTTTGTATACGGTCACCAGGATGCATTGCCTTCGAACAGTTGCCAACCTGCGGTTGTATTCAGTATCGAAGGTGGCTAGTGTCTGTTATGTCGCTTGTTGCTCTGGCTCGTAGCCAGGATGAGGGCGTAGCCCCTCGTTGGTAGGAGAGAGACGATGAAGTCAGAGTTTCTATTGGCGTTTAACCAGATCTGTAGCGATCGCGGTCTTAGTCGGGATGTCGTACTCGATGCCGTGCAGATGGCACTGGTGTCTGCCTATCACCGCAACGTCGGTGCCAACGCAAATCAGAACGTTACAGCCACGATTGACCTGGAGACCGGAAAGGCACGTATTTTCATTGGGAAGCATGTGGTAGAGGAAGTCACTGATCCCGAACTGGAGATTACGCTGGCTGGTGCGCGTACTGTCCAACCCAACGCCGAAGTGGGAGACGAGGTGATGGTCGAAGATACTCCCAAGGATTTCGGTCGCATTGCAGCGCAGAGTGGCAAGCAGATTATCTTACAACGCATTCGCGAAGCTGAGCGGGAAGCACGGTATGCGCACTACGTCCAGCAGGAAGGGGAGATCGTCCACGGCACGGTACAGAGTATCACGTCCCAGGCGATTACACTGCATCTTGAAGGTACTGAGGCGATCTTGCCGCGCAGCCAGCAGGTGCCTGGTGAGCGTTACAGCCTTCACCAGCGTCTGCGGGCCTATGTGCTGGAAGTCCGTAAAACTGGCCGTGGCCCGCAGATCATCGTCTCACGCAGCCACAAGGATATGCTGCGCCGCCTGTTGGAATTGGAGGTGCCCGAGATCTTTAACGGTGCGGTCGAGATCAAGTCTATTGCCCGTGAGGCGGGTTCCCGCTCCAAAGTGGCCGTAGCCGCCCGCCAACCTGGGGTGGACCCAGTGGGAGCCTGCGTCGGTATGCGCGGCGTGCGCATCCAGTCTGTTGTCAACGAACTGGGCGGGGAGAAGATTGACGTTATCGAATGGAGCCCTAACGTATCCACTTTCATCGCTAAGGCGCTCAGCCCAGCCAAGGTGTTGAGTGTGCAATTAGATGAAGACCCGTTTGGGGGAAAGACTGCCAACGTAGTCGTACCCGACGACCAACTCTCACTGGCCATTGGACGGGCCGGGCAGAACGCTCGGTTGTCGGCAAAACTGACTGGTTGGCGTATTGACATCCAGGGAGTTACCGAGGCGGCCACTTGGGCATTGCGTCAGGTGAACGAAGACCCCAACGTTCTCCCCGCGCTAGTGGCAGTAGCGGAATTACTCCCCACCGTCGCCAGTATCCTGCGGCAGCATGAGCAGGAGAGGTTGCCCTATAGCAGCGAGGAACTGCTCACTATGCGGCAGGTGATCCAAGGGGTTTGGAGTTACTACGCTTCGATCCGCAACGCTAAGCGTGCGCGCCTTATGGAAGAAGAAGCAGCCCGCCGTGCGGCCATTGAGGCCGCCGAGGCTGAACGTCGTGCGGTTATCGAGGCTGCCCTGGCCCGCATCCCACCCCAGGCCCATGAGATTCCACTGGCCGAGATGGGCCTCAGCGCACGTGTGTTAGGCCATCTGGAACGAGCGGAGTTGGCAACTGTTGGAGACGTGATGGAACGACTGGCCGAGGGGGACGAGGGGCTGCTGAAGCTGGATGGCATCGGTCCCAAGAGCCTGGCCGAGGTTAAGCAGTGCATTGAGGCACTGGCACTGCCGGAAGCCGAGGAGGAGGTGGAAGAGGTCGCTCCTCCGGAGGAGGCCGCTGCTAAAGTGCGAGTGGAGGAGGCAGAAGCAGCACCGCCTGCCGAGCCAGTATCTGAAGAACTGGTTGCAGTAGTGGAGGCAGTCACTGAGGCTGTGCCAGAGGCCGCCTTAGAAGTCGCAGCGCCAGAAGCCATTGAGGAAATACCAAAGGAGGAGGCCGTAGCCGAAGAGGTCTCCGTCCCGGCGAAAGGTCCAGAAGTCTTCTTCGAGGAGGAGTTTGAGGAAAAGGAAATTGATGAGGTCGAATTGGAGGAGGAGCGCAGGCGGGAGCGCAGCCGCCGTCGGGAACTGGTATACGACGAGGAGTTAGGTGAGGTCGTCGCTCTCCGCCGGCGCAAGAGGGAACAGGACGCAGACGGCTGGGAAGAGTACCTGGGGTAGCGACTGCATGGGCAAACGGTCTCAGCGTCGTAAGCACGTTCCGCAGCGCACCTGTGTCGTCTGTCGTACGGTACGGCCTAAGCGGGAGTTGGTGCGCATCGTGCGCACACCCGATGGGGCGGTGATGGTGGACGAGACGGGTAAGCGCAGCGGACGGGGTGCTTACCTCTGTCGTCAACGTGACTGCTGGGAGACAGCAGTGGCGCGGCGACAACTGGAGCGAGCACTGAAGGTGACATTGACGGCTGAAGCCGAAACCCTATTGCAGGAGTACGCGGCCGGATTGCGATAACCCTTGGTAACAGAGTCCGACGGGAGTGACGGAACGGCGAAGGGAGCAACTGGATATGAGTGATCAGGTACAGGAACAGGAAAAACAGGTGGTGGAGATCCCGGACTTTTTGACTGTGCGGCAGTTGGCGGGGCTGATGGACACTACTCCCATCGTTGTGATCAAAGAGCTGATGAACGCTGGTGTCATGGCGAATATCAACCAGCAGATAGACTACGAGACGGCCGCCATTGTGGCCCAGGAAATGGGGTTCGAGCCCAAGGAGGAGACGCCACTGATCTCAGAGGAGGCCGCCGAAGAGGGCCCGGCTCTGCTCTGGGAGCGTCTTTACGCCGGCGAAGACTCGGCGAATCTCAAGCCGCGTCCTCCGGTTGTCACCATCCTGGGCCACGTGGATCATGGGAAGACTTCACTGCTGGATGCCATACGCCACACCGATGTGGTGTCCGGCGAGGCCGGCGGAATCACGCAGCATATCGGAGCTTCTCAGATCGAACATGCTGGGCGCAGTATCACCTTCCTTGACACGCCGGGGCACGAGGCCTTTACCGCGATGCGCGCCCGGGGGGCTAACACCACCGACATCGTCGTGCTAGTCGTGGCTGCCGACGACGGCGTGATGCCCCAGACCGTTGAGGCCATCAACCACACCCTGGCTGCCCGCGTCCCCATCATCGTTGCCCTCAACAAAATAGACATGCCCACCGCCCAACCAGAAATGGCAAAGCAGCAGTTGGCCGAGATGGGCCTGACTCCCGACGATTGGGGGGGAACCACGCTGTGCGTCCCCGTCTCGGCGAAGAAAAAAACTGGCCTGGATGATCTGCTAGAGGCCATCCTGCTCGTCGCGGACTCTGTTGAGATCAAGGCCAACCCCGGTCGGCCCGCACTGGGCACGGTATTGGAGGGGCGACTGGAACGCACCCGTGGCGCAACCGCCACTGTACTGGTTCAGAACGGCACGCTGCGGGTGGGCGACGTTGTAGTGGTTGGTCTGACCCACGGCCGCGTGCGCAACATGCTCAATGATGCAGGACGTCCCATTAAAGAAACACCACCCTCGACGTCGGCTATGATCCTGGGCCTCTCCGATGTACCCGAGGCAGGTCAGATGTTCAAAGTCGTGCAGGACGAGCGTACTGCGCGGGCCATCGTCGCCAGGCGCAAGAAAGAAATGGAGGCCAAGGCGTCCACGCCAGTCAGGGCCTTCACCCTCGATGACTTCTCTAGCCGCATCCAGGCTGGGCAGACCAAGGAACTCAACCTGATCGTCAAGACCGACGTCCAGGGTTCCATCGAGCCCATCGTCAATTCGCTGGAGAAACTAGGCGCCAAGGATCTGAAGGTCAACATCATACACGCCGCTGCAGGCAACATCAGTGAATCAGACATCAACCTGGCCATCGCCTCCCGCGCTATCGTCATCGGCTTTCAGGTGCAAGCCGACCCGGCTGTTCGCCGCCTGGCGGAGAACGGGGGCGTGGGCATCCGTATCTTTGACATAATCTACAAACTGGTAGATGAGGTAGACAAGGCTCTCAAAGGGCTGCTGGAGCCGATCTACGTGGACGTGGTGGTCGGCGAGGCTGAGGTACGGGCTACCTTCAACGTCCCCAAGGTCGGCGTAGTGGCTGGGTGCTATGTTCGCCGGGGAGAGGCACGGAGAAACGCGCGCGCGCGGGTCTTCCGGGGCAAGGAGCAACTTCACGACGACCACGTCGGGTCGCTCAAGCGGTTCGAAAAAGACGTGCGCGAGGTACAAACGGGCTTCGAGTGTGGCGTGGGGCTGGATGACTTCCAGGACTTTGAGGTTGGCGACGTGATCCAGTTCTACGTGAAGGAACGGCAGGAACCCGCGTGACGAAGAATCTCAAATCCCAAACTCCAAATCTCAATGGGCAAGAAGTATCAACGGCGAGTCTCTGACCTCATTCGCACCCACCTGACGGACCTGCTGGAGCGGAAGGCTAACGACCCTCGCCTGCGGATGGTCACCATCACCGACGTGGCGGCTACGCCCGATGCTCGCCGTGCTGACGTGCACTTCAGCGTGCTGGGCGGATCCGAGGCGCAAGCGGAGGCACAGGCTGGCCTGGAGAGTGCAGGCGGCTGGTTGCGGCGCGAGTTGGGTCGCCGGCTGCGGCTGCGCAACACCCCGGAACTGGTCTTCCACTACGACCCGTCATTGGAACGTGGTGAACACATCGTCAGCATCCTCGACGAATTAGGATTCAGTGACGAAGAAGAAGAGGAAGAAGAAGAAGAAGAAGAAGACGATACTTGAGCAGGCGTGTTTGGAACGAGCGCGCCAACTTATCCGGCCGGCTCACCATCCCCTGCTCACAAGTCACGTTGCTCCCGACGGGGACGCCATCGGCAGTATGACGGGTCTGGGCCGAGCCTTGCGTCAGATGGGTCTGGAACCAATCATGGCCTGCTCGGATCCCATCCCTGCCCGTTTCAACTACATCCCCGGCGCCGAGGCCATCGTGCAAGACGTCAGCGCCACTTTTGACCTCGTCATCTCCCTCGACTGCTCCGACCTGGAGAGACTCGGTCATTTTCCACAGATGCCGACTTTTGAGAGTGTGCCGCTGCTCAACATTGACCACCACCTGACCAACCTGAATTTCGGTGCTGTCAATCTGGTTGACCCCCACGCCTCGTCCACTGCCGAAATCGTGTTATGGCTGCTGGAATACATGGCTGTCCCGCTCGACGCTGAATTGGCCACTTGCCTGCTGACTGGCATCGTCTCCGACACGCGCGGCTTCCGCACGAGCAACGTCACCATCCAGGTGATGGAGGCCGCACTGCGGTTGATGAAGGCCGGAGCCTCACTTCCCTATATCACGCGTCGTGGCCTTGACCACCGCTCCACCACTGCGGTCCATCTGTGGGGGGCGGCGTTAGCCCAGTTACAGATCGAAAGCCGCGTGATTTGGACCAGTATCCCACTGGCGACTCGTCGCGCGGTGGGTTACGTCGGTGACGGTGATGCTGGACTGGTCAGTTTCCTCGTCGGCGCCGACGAGGCAGATGCCGCTGTAGTCTTCGTAGAGCGCAAGGACGGCCGTATCGAGGTAGGGTTGCGTGCCGTGCCTGGCTTCGACGTCGCACAGGTAGCACTCCAATTCGGTGGCGGTGGTCACGCTCTCGCTGCTGGCTGCGACCTCCCTGGGCCGCTGGAGGACGCCCAGACCCGCGTCCTGGTCACTCTCCGGGCCGACCTATCTCGCCAGCGCCATACGTAATGCACAATACGCAACACTCATCACGCATCCCAGGTGCACTCGGTGGTGTGTCTATGCCTGACGGGATTCTCAACCTCGACAAACCTCGCGGCCCGACCTCTCACGACGTCGTAGACCGCGTCCGCACCCTGACCGGCATACGCCGCGTGGGCCACGCCGGTACGCTCGATCCGCTGGCGACCGGTGTGCTGCTCGTCTGCATCGGGCGTGCTACTCGCGTGGCCGAGTACCTGATGGCTGGGCAGAAGGTCTACCGCGCCCGCGTGCGGCTGGGAGTCACCACCGATACCTACGACGCCGAAGGACGGGTGGTGGCGGAATCACTGGTCGAGGTGAGCCATGCCCAGGTTGAGGCAGCACTGGCGCGCTTCCGGGGCACGATTGCGCAGGTGCCACCTATGTACTCGGCGATCAAGCGGAAGGGCACGCCGCTTCATCGGCTAGCCCGTCGCGGCGTCGAAGTGAAACGCCAACCACGCCAGGTGGAGGTCTTTCGACTGGAATTGACCGCCTGGGAGCCGCCAGAGTGTACGCTGGAGGTGACATGCTCGCCGGGGACTTATGTACGTGCGCTGGCCCACGATCTGGGACAGGTTCTCGGTTGCGGCGCCCACCTCACTGGTCTGACCCGCTTGGCGAGCGGTGAATTCCGCCTGGAGGATGCCGTCACACCGGAGGAGTTCGCCCAGGCCGCCGCCGAGGGCCGCTGGTCCAACTTGTTGCACCCGATAGACGCAGCGCTGACCCGCTTCCCAGCGCTGCACCTGGACGCGGACGGGGCGAGGCGACTCTGTTCAGGACAGGCGATCTCTGCCCCCCCCCAGCCCCTCCCTCCAGGGGGGGGAGAAGGGAGGGGGCTAGCCCGCGCCTATGGGCCTGACGAAACCTTCCTGGCGCTCGTGGCCTACGACTCAGCAGCCAGTGTGTGGCGGCCCCGCAAGGTATTCTGTGCGCGTCGTCTTCGACGGCGTCGTCCTGAGCCGCGCCCTGAACCTGACGAAGAGTCGGAGCGTTAGCCGATGCGCGTCGTCCACGACAGCTCGGCTGAGCCTTCGGGCCGAGCCTCAGGCCGAGGGCTAGCCAAAGTCCTGGCACAGACCCGCTCTCTCTTCCCTCTGGAGGAGGGGGGTGCGGGGGGGTACGTGACCGTCGGCGTCTTCGACGGCGTCCACAGGGGTCACCAACAACTCATCACCAGAATGGCAGAGGCAGCCCACTTGACGGGCAACGTTGCTGTCGCCATCACCTTCGATCCCCACCCGGCGACTACGTTAGGCTATGATCCTCCTCCACTGCTGACGACAGTGGAGCAGCGAGCCGAGTTGCTGGCCGCGTTGGGGCTCGACGTCGTGCTTGTGCTCCCCTTCACGCTGGCAACAGCCCGCACCCCAGCCACTGACTTTATCGAGACATTGATGCATCACCTCCGCCTGGCCGAACTGTGGGGTGGCCCCGACTTTACACTCGGCCACCGGCGCGAGGGGAATATCTCATTCTTGCGGTGCTTGGGAGCAGAGCGAGGGTTCGCCGTGCGTATCGTCGAGCCGGTGGAGTGGGAGGGAGCCCTGGTGAGCAGCAGCCGCGTGCGGGCCGCGCTGAGGACGGGGGACGTCCCCCAGGCGACGGGCTGTCTGGGTCGTCCCTACCGGCTGGCGGGCGTCGTGGTCCGTGGGGATGGGAGAGGGCACAGCATCGGGGTACCCACAGCCAACATCTCTCCCCCGCCCGAGCGGCTGGTTCCCGCCAATGGGATCTATGCCTGCCTGGCGCACACCAAGCATCTGGGGACGCATCCAGCGGTGATCAACATCGGCACTCGTCCCACCTTCCCCGGGCATACGCTGGCCGTCGAGGCTCATCTACTGGACTTTGACGCCGACCTCTACGACCAGGTACTGGCGCTCAATTTCATTGCCCGTCTGCGAGACGAGCGAGCCTTCCCCACAGTCAATGCGCTGGTGGAGCAGATCCACGATGACATTGCCCAGGCGCGGGTCATCCTGGGAATGTGAAACCCCCCGATCTCAGTAAATCCAGATTTCAGACTTTGGAAGTCTTGGAGAACGTTCCGCTGACGAAAATGCTCGACAAACCAGGACGATTTTGCCTAGAGCCATGCCTGGAGACTTCCAAAGTCTTATTGAGGCAAGAATTTGGATCTACTGAGTCTACGGCAACCCCCTGACTTCGAAAGAATACCCCAGCAACGCCAGTAGTGCCGTGGAGGCATCTGGCTTCGAGTACTGGAGTTCGATCACCTGCGTCTGGCCCGGCTGAATCGTCCAGGGCAGCGGCGGGGCCGCCATGCGCAGGTCGCTCATCCCGGCGCTGGAAGTGAGGCTGACGTCGCTCAATTCCACCGTGAACGGCGCGACCCCCGTATTTCGCACCTCTCCCTCGATGACTAATACATCGTCGTCAAGGAAGGCGTCGGTGATGGTCACCTCGGCCTGGTCGCCCGGGACCGGCTCCGACTCTGCTTCGTAGGGGATGCTCACGCTGGCTCGCAACTCTGAGCCGGGCCAGGGGCTAAAGGTCCAGACGAGCGTGGGGCCGGCGAGCGTCTCCGGCACCAGATATCCCGCCGTGCCTTGCACCGTAGCACCGGGCCCAATCTCTCCGCTGAGCGAGCCGTATTCCCCTATGGCGCTGGCCGCAGGCGAAAGCAGGTACCCGCTCCCTACACCATCTTCCAATTGCACATTGAACACATCGGTGTCCAACGGCACCGTACCCACGTTTTCGACCGAGAATTCCACCAGATAGTGCATTGTTCCAGGGAGAAGGTCGGGCCCGCCGCGTTCGGCGTGACCCCTGATGACAGTCACCTGCGCATCGCCCACGCGCACCGGCTGACCGGGTTGGGCCAGCGCCCCTGATTGGGGGGGCTGAACCGGCTCCGTCTCGGCGACGTAGTCGGCCGCAGCGACTTGCCAGGTGCCAGCCTTCCTTTCCAGGATCAACGTCAAACGAGGTCGAATTTGCTCAAAAACGCTCGCCTCATTTGCCGCTACCTCCCGCCGCTCAACGAAACGAAAGAAAAGCACCACACCATTGGAGAGATGCAGTTTGATCTCGTCTCCTGGCCTCAAGCCGGTCAGCAGGGCTTCGTTCTCCGGCGTTGCCTCCAGCCCCAGGACGTAGTTGACGACTGTGCCACAGATCCAGGCAGCCGATCCTGGATAACCCGATGGATAGGTCCACTCCTCCTGCTCAGACACGATTGCCACGACGGGAAACGATTCGCTGCCCACCGTCAGGGAGATAGGGAGGGGCACAGCCACCTGCACCTCACCGCTGCTGATGATCGTTTCGCAACTTGGGGGTGGCAAAGGGGAAGCAGAGATGGTAGGCGTAAGCTTGATTACCTCCAGGGGCATGCCGGGACTAGATTCATCTCCGAACAATACGCCCCACAGTCCCAGAAGGAGAATCAGCACCACAATAGTCAGTAGGAGAAGTATAACGCCGACGATGGGAATGATCAACAGCCAGCCACGCCCTCGCCTGCTGACCTGTGGAGGTTTCTTCGTTGCCGGGGTGGGAGTTGATTCACTCATGGGGTTTTGTTCGTTGTATGGGTCAGGGGGCTCCTCCCGGAAGCGGCTGGGACGGGATGCGCAGGTAGATACTGGCACCCTCGCCGGCCGCCAGTTGGCTGAAGCCGAAGAAGGGGACGCTCACGCGCACAGGGCCCTGCGCCGCGACGGTGAACTCGAGGTTGCCTTGCTCGTCGGTGAAACCTTGGGCCAGCAGTTGATTAGTCGCGACCTCGTAAGCCTGAGCCGAGATACCAGCAATACCCTCTCCCGCGCCGGGCTGGTAGTCGTCGTTGGCATCGTAGTAGATCAGCAGCCTGATGGGGATAAAGCGGGGGGCCGGGGTCGTGGCGACAACCGGGGTCGGTGTGGTCAGCGGGCGCACTGTCAGGCCCTCGGCGGGTGTGGGGGTGGCGGCTGGAGAGCCTGTCGGCGTGGGAGTGGCGGTCTGCGAACCTGGCGTCGGGGTGAGCGCAGGTGTGTTGGTTGGCGCAGGGGTGCTGGTTTGACCGGGCGTATGCGTATCACAACGCAGTGTGTAATCGCTGTTATATACATCGGTCGGAGTGCGATCACCGGTTCCCACCAGCACGTACAGCCAGCCCTCGTAGGCGGCGTAGTAGCTGAGGGCGCTGTTATAGTCCCCCGGCTCGACGTCGTCGTTGCCGCCAATAGCGTCGTCCCACGAAGGGCCGCCGAACATGATCATATTGGGATCCACGCCGGGGTCCAGGTTCGACGTAGCACACTCGAAGATGAACCCCGGCTTGACCCAGATCTTGAAGAAATCGTTGTCCGGACCACCGTATGGGGGCGGGGAGAAGTTGAATTCTTCGGATACGTTGACGGAGATGACGCACGCATTGTCAAAGTCGTGGTTCCCGGCCCCGATCTTGTCGCAACGATCAGCCTCGGGGTTAGTGGGCGTGGGGCCAGGGGTGGAGGTGGGCTCGGTAGAGGGTGCGTCGACCTCTTCCACCGTCAGATTGTAGCTGCCGGGGGTGTCAACATTGTTGGTGATGTGGATGTAGTAGTAATCGCTGTAACTGGCCTGCCACTTAGCCTGCGACGCGTAGCCGCCTCCTCCATCATCGTCTTCCGCCACCCCGACGTCATACTTGTCGCGAATCTCTACAAAAGTGTCAACGCCACTCAGCCCGCTGGTCGTGGCCCGGTACCACTTGCCAGACTTGGCCCAGAACTTGAACCAGTCCGGGTCATCGGCGGGGTAAAAGTTGGCGACGCCTGCGAGTTCGCTGAGTGTGACCGACATCTCAACCGGCAGGGGGTACGCCTCGGCGAGGCTGTCATTTTGCTCATAATTGTCTTCTTCAGTAACTGAAGGGGGCGTGTTAGTCGGGGTGAGGGTGGGAGGGGTGACAG
>CAZMOT010000109.1:0-11146 GCA_964568065.1 uncultured Anaerolineales bacterium | reverse complement strand
TCCTTACCCCGCCCCCTCCAACTCACTACCGCTTGCCTACGCCCTCGGGCTAGGCTCGGGCCGAAGGCACGGCCACAATCTGTCCTCCTCGCACCGAGGCCATCTCCGGCACAGGGTCACGCCGCTGCCCCTCCGGGGAACGGGCGATGTGACCAGCGATACGGAGTTGTGTGGGAGCCAGATCGAGGGCGCAGATCACAGCTTCCTCATCTCCCAGCGCCCCGGCGTGTACCATCCCGCGCACCCGGCCCCATACCACGATATTACCACCTGCCACTACTTCCGCTCCAGGGTTGATGTCACCGATGATCACAATGTGACCCGGATGGCGCAGGCTCTGGCCGGAACGAAGCGTGCACTGCACAACCAACCCCTCGACAAACGGTTCCTCGCTTTCCTCGGGTGTGGTTTCTGGCCCGGTTAAGCCGAGGTCAGTCACCAACCCCAATTCCTGGGCGGCTGTCTCTGTGACCGGGTTTGTGCTGACCACTGCCCACAGCTCAACCTGGTGACGGGCCAACAGTGCCTGCGCTTCCCCAATTTGAGAGCGACTCAGTTCCTGCGCTCCAACGTCAAGAGCGACACGGCCACCGCGAAAGAAAGCCGGATTAGCGCCAAGACGTGCCTCCAACGCAAGCAGTTCAGCACTCCAATTCCGGTTGGCCCAATCCCCCTCCCCCAGCGTGACAAGCAGTCCCTGACGGATGCCCTTGATGGTGATCGTATCTGGATTCATGCTCCCTTCCTGGCGTCTCAATGGCATTATCAGTACATGGGGAATGTGCCAGACGGCCCTGGCCGATGTATGAGGTGAGGGACCTCTCCCCGGTACTGATTATAGCCTGGAAACGAGGAGATAAGAGAGTCGGAAGTGTTACAGGGACGTTAACGCGCTTACGCTCTCCATCTGACGCCTTTGCAGATTCTCCCCCCGACCAGAGGTCATGAGAGCGAGAGTCCTGATGCTCTGGGCAGTAGCTCTGTAGGTTTTGTGTCTGAGTTTCATCTGTGGACCCCTGCCACTCCAGTTTTTCAATTGGTGATTATAGCACAGGACATAGAATCGCGAAAACCTGCGTGCAGGTGCTGCGTCGTCGCCAGCAGGTACCAGCCAGGGCTGAAAAGGCCGAGGGGCAGGTCTGCCAGCGAGAGGAGGGAAGTCAGGCGCAAAGTGACTATATGGAGGGGGCGAGCCCTGCTGTACCTGCGCCCACCAGAGGAAAGGGCCAACTCCCGCTACACGCAACAAATCATCAGGGCACGGCCTCACCACGGCCGAAATAATACTCCAGAATCTCGTGGGCCACCGGCACCGCAAATATTGAGCCCTCGCCCCCATTGTACAGGAAGACGATGACAGAGACCTCCGGCTCCCCCACCGGCGCGAAGGCGGTGAACCAGGCGTGTTCCGGCTGGGCGTACCCGACGCCGCCCAACATAATGTCGTCGGTGAACTGGGCTGTGCCCGTCTTACCGGCTACGCGTATCCCCTCAATCTGGGCCCGCCAGGCCGTGCCGTAGGAATAGGCTACCGCCTCTTCCATTCCTTGCTGAACCAGCGACCAGTTCTCTGGACTGATGGGCAGCGTGTGGATAATCTCCGGTTCAAAAGGCTGGGTCACGACCCCCTGGGCATCGGCGACGTGGTGCACGATACGCGGGCGGTAGAGCGTCCCGCCGTTGGCGACGACGTTGACGGCGTTGAGCATCTGGAGCGGCGTCACCGCCAGGAAGCCCTGCCCGATGGACAAGTTGTAGGTATCGCCGGTAGCCCAACTTTCGCCGTATGTGAGTCGTTTCCAGGTTCGTGAGGGCACCAGACCAGCTTCCTCGGCCGGCAACTCCACGCCTGTCGACTCACCGAAACCAAACTGTTCAGCATACTGAGCGATACGCTCCACATCCAGTCCCTCAAAGTCAGTCTCCTCGAAGCCGCCGCCAACTTTGTAGAAGAAAACATCGCACGAATGAGCAAGGCCACCCACCACGTCCAGTGAACCATGGCCACGCAGGTTCCAGCAATGAAAAGACTGGGCACGGCCGGGGTCGTTGGGATAGTACTTGTTGGGCACGACGATCGTTCCGGGACAGGAGAGGCGCGTGCGTGGTGTCAGCACCCCCTCCTGAAGGGCTGCCGTCGCCACCACGATCTTGAACACTGACCCAGGCGGCAAGCGGTCCAGGATGGCGTGGTTGAGCAGCGGTCGGTGAAGCTCATCGTTCAAACGCTGCCAATCGTCTACCGATATGCCTTGGGCGAAGAGGTTGTTGTCATAAGTTGGCAGGCTGACCATCGCCAGGATCTCGCCCGTCTGTGGGTTCATCACGATCGCCACTCCGCGCGGTGAGTTATTGGCCCGCTCCATCCCGCGCCGTAATGCCTCCTCGACAAAGCGCTGCAGATCAAGATCTAGCGTCAGATAGACGTTGTCACCAGGCGCAGACGTAGCCCGCTCCTCAACCACACGGATTTCCCGGCCCATCACGTCTTCTTCGACGATTCGCCTGCCTTTCTGCCCTCGCAACATGTCCTCGCAGGTCGCCTCGACCCCGGCGACACCGATACGATCGGTGTCTGGATCGTAACCTTGCGCGACGCACTCCACTTCACGTTCCTCAGGAATGGGTTGCAGGTATCCAAGCATCTGCGACACCAGCGTGCCGTATGGATAATCGCGCCGCGAACCCACCTCGATAGACACGCTGGGCATAGTCATGCTCTCTTGTTTCACCACTAGTGCCGTGTCCCGCTCTACTCGCTTGACCTCCAACGGGCGGTACAAAGCCCCGATCTCAACCGCTTCTTCCACCATCTCTCGCAAGCCCAGAGGTTCGTCTGCACTCTTGTGCACTCCGGCTGTGGTGTAAGGCATATCGAGCAGCACGGCCAGGCGGATGAGGACGGCCTCGGCCTCTGCATCGTCGTCGGGAAGGTAGGCGGGGACGATGGTGACTTTGAAACTGGGGACGTTGCGTACCAGTGGCGTGCCATTGCGATCGTAGATGATGCCGCGAGGGGCAGGGACAGTGACGAGTCGCGTGCTCTGCCAGTTCGCCCGGGCGCTGTAGTATTCGCCCTGCAAAAACTGTAGTTGCCACAACCGACGGCTGAAAACCCCAAAGATACACAGAACCAGCAAGCTCAATACGATGACCCGTGGTGCCTGCTTGATGATTGTCCAGCGTGCCTGCCATTCACTCTGAGCGACTTGCTGTGCTCCTTTGTTCAGTGTCACAGCGTGAATCCCTCCTGTCGGGTTTTCCGTTCTAGCCACGCTAAAGGCTGCTGGATGAACGGGACCAGCAGTGTGTTGAGCAACACCGACGGTCCTGCTACGCGCAGCAGCGCGAATCCCCAATCTACCGCATGCCCAGTCCATGCCAGGACGAGCAGCAGGACAAGATGATAGGCTACGGTGCCGAGAAGTGCCAGGAGCAACAGCCGCGCCACCGCCAAACCGAAACCCTGCCCCCATGGCTGCCCTGCCAGGAATGCCACTGATAGCAAGGCCAGTGCGGTTGCGCCCAGTGGCCCTCCCGAAAGCAGGTCAACGATCAGCCCGCCGATAAGACCCCACACCAATCCCTCGTCCACGCCACGCACCACGGCCCAGACCAGCACGACCAGCACCACCAGGTTCGGTCGCGCTCCCCACAGATTCACCCGCGATAGCAAGGTGCTCTGGATCAAGGCTATGCCGGTCAGAAGAGGGAGGCTCAGGTAGAGGCTTATCTCACACCTCCTGGCGCAAAGCATAAAACGTGCCGCGTGAGGCTACGGCTCCTCGGCCGGAGACTCATCGAGGGGGATTTGCTCGAACTCTGTGATCACCAGTACCAGTTCTAACCGTGAGAAGTCCACCACTGGCCGCACGATGGCAACCTGGAACAGTTCATAGTCCATCTGCTCCACTTCGGTCACCTGGCCGATGACCAATCCTTTGGGCATGAAGCCGCCCAGCCCAGAGGTTAGTACGATTTCGTCGGCGCCGATGCTCTCCTCTTGCGGGATATACTCCATACGCAACGTGCCGTCGGGCTGCCCCACGACCAGACCAGTGACACGGGATATCTGAAGGAGAGCGGTGATGGCACTATCGGGGTCGTTGAGTAATTGGACTTTGGCTGTGCGCGCGCTCACCTGCGCGACCCGCCCCACCAGCCCAGCCCCGCCACTGACGACCGGCATTTCTACCTTCACTCCCTGCTGTGCTCCCACGTTGATGGTGACGTAGCTCAGGTAGGGGTTAGGATCTGTGCCCACTACCTCTCCACATGGGAAGGTGTTGCAGGCTTCCCGACCGATCACATCGGCACCCACGAAAGCCGAGATCCAATGCTCACCGGTAAAGTTTAGCAAAGCACGAAGCTGCTGGGCCTCGGCTTCGTACTCTCTCAAGCGCACGTTCTCGACAGTAAGGGCATCCGCCTGCGTTTGCAGTTCTTCGACCTGAGCGCGCAGTTCGCGCACTTCGCGCACTGTCTGGAACAGGTTTCCTGCGACTATCGCCACGTGTGAGAGCGCACGCTGCAACGGGTCAAGCACGTAGTGAAGCGCGTTCTCCACCGGGGTCAGATACCCGGATTCGTGCAATACCAGCAGCAACAACCCGAGGACGAGTAGTGCTAAGGGAAGCCAGGGACGGCGAGGAGATCGCTTCATAATCCTGCCCACCGATGATTAGAAGGCGGTTAATCCTTTGCTTGAAAGCCCATCAGAAAGCAGGTGACCTGGGACGTCGGTCGTCAGCGCTGGCCAATACTTCGCGCAGCGTGTCCAGTTCCTCCAGTACCTTGCCAGCACCACGGGCTACACAGGTCATCGAGTCCTGAGCTACCCAGGTTCGCATGTTTGTCTCTTCACTGACTCTCTCAGCCATGCCCCTCAGCAAAGCACTGCCACCAGCCAGGCAGATGCCGGTCTCCATCAGATCGGCGATCAACTCGGGCGGTGTTTGATCTAGCGTGTCTCTGATCAGGTCCACGATGCTGTTAACCGAGTTGCTCAGTGCCTCTCGGATCTCGATGCTGCTGACCTCGACTGCCTCGGGCAGCCCAGTGACCAGGTTGCGCCCGCATATCGTCATTGTCATTTCCTCGGGCAGCGGGTACGCCGATCCGATGTTGATCTTAGTCCGCTCAGCCATACGCTCGCCGATGTAGAGGTTATACTTCTGGCGAGCGTATTGCACAATATCCTCGTCCATCTCATCGCCAGCGATGCGGAGATAACGGGCGACCACGAAGCCCCCCAGACAGAAGACGCCCACCTCGGTCGTGCCGCCGCCAATGTCCACAACCATGCTGCCACGCGCCTCTGTGACCGGCAACCCGGCCCCGATTGCAGCGGCCATCGGTTCCTCAATCAGAAAAGCTTCCCGCGCACCGGCAGATATGGTGGCATCGTACACCGCGCGCTTCTCGACCTCGGTTACGCCGCTGGGGATGCCCACGATGACGCGGGGACGGGGGAAGGGAAGTAGCAACTGGCTATGCGCCTTCTTGATGAAGTAGTCCAACATCGCCTCAGTCACTTCGAATTCCGAGATAACCCCATTGCGCAGGGGGCGGATAGCGACGATGCTGGCAGGCGTGCGACCGACCATCTCCTTTGCTTCGGCGCCGATGGCGAGGATTCTCTTGCTGTCTTGCTCTATGGCCACCCAGGAGGGTTCGTTGATGACAATACCCTTGCCCCGCACATAGACGAGCGTATTAGCTGTGCCGAGGTCAATGCCAATATCCAGGGAAAACAGCCCCAGAAAGGCATCAATAGGATTGAACACAAACGTCTCCTACACGCAAATTACCGCCCCGGGCCGCTCGATCCTTCAACGCCGGGGCTGCTGGGCTAAAATTATACCACAAATCATGGACAGAGGGAAATCTTGGAAAGCAGGCCGTTTATGCTATAATCCGATGCTATGGCTATGTCTGAGCACTACCAGGTTAGATTGCCTGTCTTCGAGGGCCCTCTAGATCTGCTCCTCCACCTCATCGAGCGGGAGGAACTCGACGTCACCACGGTTGCGTTAGCCCAGGTGACCGACCAGTACCTGGCCTACCTGGCGGAGCTGGAACGACGACAGGTGAAAGAACTGGCGGATTTCCTCGTCGTGGCAGCGAAACTTGTGTTCATCAAGTCCCTGGCGCTGCTCTCGCGTCCCTCGGAACTGACCCCAGAAGTTGAGGTGGGCGACGAATTGGTGTACCAGTTACAGGTATACAAGCGTTTCAAGGAAATCGCCAGGCTACTGCATGAACGAGAGAAGCAAGGACTGCGTGGCTACGTGCGCATCGCTCCTCTCCCCCGTCTGGAGCCGCAGCTTGACCTGGGCGGCGTGACACTCCATGATCTGATGACTATCGTACAGGAGGCGCTGGACGAGGTGCCCGCCCCGCCGGTCGGAGAGGTTGTTGCGCCTGTCACGGTGACGATCGTCGAGCAAATCGCCCGCATCGAGGATCAACTGGCCCGGCGACGTCAGATCCACTTCCGCGAGGTCCTTTCGGGTGCCACTACTCGCGTCGCAGTTATCGTGACGCTGCTGGCGCTGCTGGAACTGATCAAGCAGGATCGAGTGCAGGTATGGCAGGAGCAGCTTTTTGGGGAGATCATCATACAGCGTCAGGTGCCCGCCGAGACAGCGCCTTCCGACGTTGCAGCCACCAGTCCAGCAGCATAGCCCCGCACGCTCCCGCCCCGTCCACTGCCACATCCATCAGCGTGCCATTGCGCCCTGGCACAAAGGTCTGGTGATACTCGTCGCTCAGGGCGTAGACCACAGCCAGGCCGAAACTCGCCACGCGAGAGGTGGCTGCGCAGTGAAAACGTTCGCGCAACGCCCGCAGGTAGAGCCAGGCCAGGGTGCCATAAGACAGCGCGTGACCGACCTTCTTGAGCAGTGTATCCAGCCGTGGATCGGAAACACGGGGAAGATCCGGTTGGGCAGAGAGTACAAAGATCAGCCCCATCCAGACCAGCGCTGGGAGCCAGCGCCAGAGAAGCTGCTTCATCGCCCCACCCCATAGGCCAGTTCAACCGTCTCCACCAACCGCTCCCACGCGAACCGCTCCCGCACGTCACGGGCGGCCGCCTGGCCCAGCCGCTCCCGCAACTGCTCGTCGTCCAGCAATCGCGTCACCGCCCCAGCAAAAGAGTCCACATCGCCAGAGGGCACTAACCAGCCGGTCTCGCCATGACGGATCATCTCCCGGTTCTGTCCTACCGCCTCGGCCACGACCGGCACTCCGGCTGCCAGCAAGTCGCGCAACTTTACCGCACACTTGGTCCGGTTGACTAGCGTGTCGTCGAAGGGATAGATGGCCAAGTCAGCCTGGGCGAAACAGGTGGGGAGTGTGTCGGAGGGAACCCACCCGAGGTAGGTCACGTCATGCGTGAAACATGAAACGTGATGCGTGATGCGTGACGCGGGATGCGCGACGGTCAGCCCGGATTGGACTGCCAAACGAAGTAGTTCGTCTTCTTCTCCAAAGAGCCCCTTGCCCACGACCAGCAGGCGCGCCCCTGGCACCTGCTCGCGCACGCGGCGCAGCAGTTCGATGACGCGGGAGATGGGGAATTCGAAGAAGCGCGTGTATAGCAAGATGACTGGATACTCGGTACTCGATGCTTGATGCTCAGTGCCAGCATCTAGCATCCAGCTTCCAGTATCCAGTTTCCGATTTCCGACACCATTAGGCACATAGAACACTCGTTCCGGCGCGACGCCCAGCGCCCAGACGAGGCTCTCCAGCGTGCGGCTGGCGACGGTGACCGCATCGGCGTGGGTGAGCCCCCAGCGTTCCTGCCAGGCGAAGAACCGCCGTTGAGCCGGGGTGTAGTCACCGATCTCGTTCCAGCCGCCGGGACCCTCCCAGTCGTCGCTATCCACCGCCAGGCGAGGGCGGCGAGCGCGAGGGAGACGGGACAGCAGCCAATGGGCCAGGCCGCTGTAGGCCTTGGGCTTGAAGAGATGCACCACCTCGGGGCATAGGGCCAATGCCCGGCGGACCAGCCGGAGAGCTATCATCAAGTGAAAGAGGCCGGGGATGCACGGCGGCAGGGAGACATTTTCGACGGCGACACCGTCCTCCTCCCAGCACCGGCCGGCGTCCTCCGGGTTCTGCCAGGGAGGAAGAAGCATGGTCACGACGTGACCACGAGCTGCCAACGCTTTTGCCATTGGCAGCGCCCGCACGCTCATCGTGGTTCGGGGCCGCAGCCCGAAGGGACCAACCATCACGACGTTCATGTCTCATCTCAACAACAGCCGGGGCGCGGAAAGGCCCGGCCCTGACACTCACTTGCAGCCCACCAAAGTTGAGACTAACGTTCACCGGTGCTCTTGCTACGAGCAAGAACTGACTCAGGTCCAACAATCCTTAAACCGTCCACCTCGAACATCTGCCAGTCATCAACATCGTAGGTGTAGACTTTGCGCACTTCTGCAACCAGTGCTGCGGCTGCGTGCCGAGCATCGTGCACTCGCCGTGCGGTGAGTTTGTGGCTGGCTGCCAATTCGAGCGCACGCAGGATCACCTCCAGGTCTTCTCCAAGCACTTTGATTGCCGAAGGTGGCTCAACCAGCAAGCGGACTGCATTTGCCGCCTGGACCGGAGGGTGACGAGGCTGCGCTTTCTCCCAGGTCAGCGCCCCATAGACCTCGCTCAGAATGCCCGCCGTTGTGCAAGCAAGCAATTCTGCACAGCGTGCCTGCTCAACCAACGGCCGTGCTTCCTGGTGGCGAGGGTCCCCCTTGAGCAAAGCCCCAATAAAAACGCCAGCGTCCAGTAGTACATGCTGAGACATACCCCTCCTCAACTGTCGGCGTAGATAGCATCCTTCCAACCCCTGGGTACATAGCCTTCCAGTACAGGAAGAGGTTTGAGTCGTGGCTTTGACTCAATGACGACCTCTTCGCCACCAGGCATGCGCACGACGAGATATGTGTAGCTCTTAACCACGTCCCACAAAACCTCTTCCAGGGATCGCTCTCTAATATCTTCCAGTGTCATAGTTTGAGCCATCATGTCACTGCCTCCGACAGCAATACCAAGTCATTATTGCCCCAAGATTGTGAATGACATTCAGAATGTTGAGCAGTTTTGGGATTTGGAGTTTGGGCTTTGGAACACAGTTCCCTATGCCTTTGCTGGCATTCACTTTCATTATACCCTACCCACCCTGAGAAAGCAACCTCACAGCGCAGCCCGAAGGGGCCGACCATTACGATGTTCATACTCAATCCACCGTCAACGTCTTGCTCAGGTTGCGGGGAAAGTCGGGGTCGTAGCCCCGGCTCAGGCTGAGCCGGTAGGACAGCAGTTGCAGGGGCAAGGTGGCCAGCAGCGGGTTGAAGAGTGGGCCGGTCTGGGGCAGCACGATCAGGTCGTGGGCGTTAGCCCGCAGGCGTGGATCCTCTTCCCCAATGGCGATGGCCCGCCCGCCCCGGCAGGTGGTCTCGTTGATGCCGCTGACCAATAGCGGCACGTCCTCCGGCCCGGCGACGAAGATGACGGGATAGCCCTCGCGCACAGCAGAGAGCGGCCCGTGCTTGAACTCGGTGGAGAGCATCCCCTCGCAGTGGGCATAGGTGACCTCCTTGAGCTTTAACGCCCCCTCCAGCGCGATGGAGTAGGTGAGGCCATAGCCCAGGCAGTAGAGATCGTCCTGGCCGGTCAGGGCTGGCTCCAGCGCCGCCACCTGCGGTTCGACCGCCGCCAGCGTCTCCTCCAACAGGTTCGGCAGGCGGGCCAGGCAGTCAGTGGAGTGGCTCCCCATCCACAGCGCCAGGAACAAAAAGACCACTGCCTGGTTGGTAAAGGTCTTGGTGGCCGGGACGCTGATCTCGTAGCCACAGGCCAGCGGGAGGTAGCGCTCGCTCACGTTCATCAGGGTGGAACCCAGGACGTTGACCAGCCCCAGGATTCCCATTCCTCGCTGCTGTGCCGCCTCGACGGCGTCGAGCACGTCCTTGGTCTCACCGCTCTGGCTGACGAAAACCCCCACGTCCTCTGGCCCCACCGCTGGCGCGTACTGGGCGGTGAACTGAGGGGCCAGGACGGGAACAGCAGCGCAGCCGGCCAGGCGGGCCAGGTAGACTGCCCCCAGCATACAGGCGTGGTAGCTGGTGCCGCAGCCGACCAGGTAGAGGTGGCGGGCCGTGGCCATGCGCTCGACCACCGGCGAGACGTGGGGTGAGGCTCCCAGGAGATGGATCAGTTCCCCCGCCACCTGGGGCTGCTCGTGGATCTCCTTGAGCATGAAGTGGGGATATCCCCCTTTCTCGGCCACCTCCATGCTCTCAGTGATCTCTTCTATCTCCCGCTCGACGAGGCTGCCGTCCTCCACCCGCCGCAGTTCCACCCGGTCGGCCCAGAGAACGACGATCTCGCCATCCTGCACGCGCAGGACGCGGCGGGTGAGCGGCAGGATTGAGGGCAGGTCGGAGGAGACGCAAGTGGAGCCCTCGGCGAGGCCGGCCACCAGGCCGGATCCCTTCTTGAAAGCGTATAGCCGGTCCTCACCCACCCGTCCGATCACGAGGGCATAGTCGCCCTCCAGGTCGTGATAGGCGCGGCGGATCGCCTCCATCACGTCGTATCCCTGGTCTACGTACCGCTCCACGGCGTGGACGCAGGACTCGCCGTCGTTGGTGGAACGGACGGTCATTCCCTCGGCGATGAACTGCCGGCGCAGTTCGACGTTGTTGACCACGTTGCCGTTGTGGGCGCCCACCAGGTCGCCATCAGAGTCCAGGTGGGGCTGAGCGTTGACCTGGGAAGGGGCGCCAAAGGTGGCCCAGCGCAGTTGGACCATGCCTCGCCGGCCGGCCATTTCGGCAAACCCTAGCCGCGCTGCTACCTCTTCCACCTTTCCCACGTCCTTGCGCAGGTCAATGGTGCCGTCGTCCTGCAGCGTGGCGCAGCCCACCGAGTCGTACCCCCGGTAGGAAAGCCGCCGCCCGGCCTCGGTGAGGATCTCACCCAGGGGCTGTTCCTGTTCCACGACGATGCCAAAGATACCACACATAGTTCGGCGCTACTCCACGGTGACGCTCTTCGCCAGGTTCCGGGGTTGGTCCACGTCGCAGCCTCGGCGCACGGCCAGGTGATAGGCCAGCAATTGCAGCGGAATGACGTT
>CAZMOT010000108.1:0-11379 GCA_964568065.1 uncultured Anaerolineales bacterium | reverse complement strand
GAACGGGGAGTCTGCTGTGTATCCTCAAATCATCTCCATCGGTGAAGCTCTGGTAGAGATCATGCGCCCCGAGGTGGGGCAGCCCTTGGACCGCCCGGGGGATTTCCGCGGGCCGTTCGCCAGCGGCGCGCCGGCCATCTTTGCCGTGGCGGCGGCCCGGTTAGGCTTGTCCGCCGGCTTTATCGGTGGCGTGGGGAATGACGCCTTCTGGCGGCTGCTGCGCGCCCGGTTCGAGGCGGAGGGGGTCGACGCGACCCAGATGCAGGTGGTGGATGGCCACTCGACTGGCGTAGCCTTTGTGGCCTACACGCCCGATGGGGGGCGTGAGTTCGTCTTCCACCTGCGATACGCTGCGGCCGGGGCGCTGGATGCGGAGCGGCTCGACCCGGCCTACTTCTCCGACGTGCGCTGGTTGCATCTCTCCGGCTCGGCGCTGGGGCTCAACCCGGCCAGCCGGGCGGCGTGTAAACGCACCCTGGAGCTGACCCTGGAGGCGGGTGGCAAGCTGAGCTTTGACCCCAACCTGCGCCTGGAGCTGATGGGGCTGGCGGAGGCGCGCGAGGTGATGGCTCCCTACATTGAGGCGGCGGACCTGCTGCTGCCGACCGTTGAAGAGGCCCGGGCGCTGGCCGGCACCGACGATGACGCCGCCGCTGCCCGGGCGCTGGCCGGCGGGCGCGACCGCGTCGTTGCCCTCAAGCGGGGCGCGGCGGGATGCTCGCTCTTTGCGGGCGGGGAGCGCATTGACGTGGGGGGCATTAGCGTAGAGGAGGTCGATCCCACCGGCGCGGGGGACTGTTTCAATGCCGCCTGCGTCCTTGGACTGGATGCCGGCTGGCCGATGGCGCGGGTCGCCCGTTTCGCCTGCGCTGCCGGCGCGTTGGCCGTCACCAAGATGGGGCCGGTGGAGGGGGCGCCTACGCGGGCGGAGGTGGAGGCTTTGCTGGGCGATGTGACCTAGCACAGGAATACTTGCCCATGCAGTCTGTTGATGGGAGGAGGGAAAAGCTATAAGGGTTTTCAATGTGTCAAGGCCTGTGATGGTGGTGATTGTCATTGGGTCGCTGTTGGGTGGGTGCTGTGCAGCAGAGGAAACGTTTCAGGTGACCATCGAGGAGGTCAGCTTCACAACCGAGGATGATCGCGATAAATCATCTGATATTTCCTCCTGGGTTCAAACAGGCGTTGGGTCTCTTCACAGCGCCCAGAGAACGATGTGAGAGACTTGAACGCCTACAGGAGCTACACGCTCATTCACGCCCCGAATGGATCGTTTTTTATAGCGAGAGAGACGAGCCCGTAGGTTGGTTCTATGGGTATATGGAGGACGAGGAGACCTTTTTCATAGACACGATTGGGCTAGTGCCTGCGTTTCGTGGACAAGGAATCTACATGGCATTTCTGAGACAATTGATCGCCTACTTGAGAGTGATAGGCTATGAACGAGTGACAACGACTCACCATCCGAATAACCGTGCGGCTCTGATAGCGGACTTTGGCAGGATTTGATATGGGTGCAGTTGCTCTCATTTCCCAACGGCACATTGCTTGCGTTCTTGCCACGAATTACACGAATTTTCACTAATTTTTCTCTTACATTCGTGTCAATTCGTGCAATTCGTGGCGAAATGCCCCCTGGAGAAACAAGAGCGTTTACACCCATTTGATATCGTGGGGCTAGAGCTACACGAAAGCCATGGGCCGATGGTGAAAATGGCCTGTTTCCTGCACAAGGACCGGCGCAGTGGATTCGAGCAGGTCTTTAGCATGGAGCCAGAGCCAGCAACCGAAACAGATCAAGAGGAATAGGAGGAAAAGAGTATGTCTCACGTTAAATTCACTATCATAGGAGCAGGCAGCACCGTGTTCTCTACCGAGCTGATGACCGACATCCTGCTCACACCGGGGTTGGAGGAGGGCATCTTTGGGCTGGTCGATATCGACGCCGAGCGGCTGGAGCTGGCTCACCAGATGGGCGAGTTCCTGATCGAGCGCACGGGCCGCAAGTGGACGGTGGAGGCCAGCACCGACCGCACAGAGATTTTGCCGGACAGTGACTATATCATCAACACCATCGAGGTGGCCGGGCTGCCCAACGTGCGCCACGATTACGACATCCCGCTCAAGTACGGCGTGGACCAGTGCATCGGCGACACCATCGGGCCGGGCGGCCTGTTCAAGGCCCTGCGCACCCTGCCCGCCTGGATCGACATCCTGGACGACGTGGAACGGCTGGCGCCGCGCAGTCTGGTGATGAACTACACCAACCCCATGTCGCTGACGGTGCTCGTGGGTGTGTACGTCTCGTCGCTGCCTATCGTGGGGCTGTGCCACTCGATCCAGCACACCTCCCAGCAACTGGCCGAGTATCTCGACGTGCCCTACGGAGAGATCGACTGGCGGGCGGCGGGCATCAACCACCTGGCGTGGTTCGTGCAGCTCGAGCGCGACGGCGAGGACCTCTACCCGCTGCTGCGCGAGCGTATCAAGGACCCCAAGATCTATGAGCAGGACCCGGTGCGCTTTGATATGATGCTGCACCTGGGGGCTTTTTCCACCGAGACCAGCGGCCACGCCTCGGAGTACACCGCCTACTATCGCAAGCGCCCCGACCTGGTCGAGCGCTACACCGGCTCGGGATATCAGGGGGAAAGCGGCTTTTATGCCAACAACTGGCCCACTTGGCGGGCGCAAAATGATCAGTACTTGCGAGACGTTCTCGCTGGTAAGGAGAAGTTCGACCCGGAACGCGGCCCCGAGTTTGCCTCCTATATCGTCGAGGCCATGGAGACGGAGAAACTGGCTGTGATCTATGGCAACGTGCTCAACACCGGCCTGATCGACAATCTGCCGCAGGACGGCATCGTTGAGGTGGCGTGCCTGGTGGATCGCAAGGGCGTGCAGCCGACCTACTTTGGCCCGTTGCCCCCCCACCTGGCGGCGCTGGATCAGCAGCATATGGCGTTCCACGACCTGGTCGCCACGGCGGTGCTGGAGGAGGATTGGGAGGCAGCCGTGCACGCGCTCATGATCGACCCGCTCACGGCGGCGGTGTGCTCCCTGGAAGAGATACGGCAGATGTTCGATGAGATGGTGGAGGTGGAGCGAGACTATCTTCCAGAGTTTCTTCTGTAAGGAAGATGTACGTCATGCGTAAGAAGGTGTTTGGCGTACTATCGTCGGCTGTCTTGCTACTGGTGGCTGTGGCGCTGGTAGTCCTTAACAGCGACTCTGTCATCAACTGGATCGACGCGCGGTTTTTCCGCGCGCCACTTCCGCCGCCTACGGGCTATCCCGAGTTTGATGGCATCCCTTACGCGATCGGCATCGCCGTGGACGACCTCGGTTGGCGAGACTGGACGCCCGAGAACAGTCGGGACCCCACGCTGGAGGATTACCAAACCATCGTCGACGTGGGCAACAATGCAGGTACCCGGATCATGACAGCGTGGATCATGGGGGATCTGGACCGGGGCAAGATCCTGGCCAAGCCGGAGTATAATCGGCCCATCGCGCCGTCCAACATGACCCCCTCCGGGACACGCTGGAACAACACGTGGGCGGTGGGCAAGGATGCCGTTCCCCTGATGGAGCTGGTGAGGGACAACGCCGCCTTTATCGAGTTCGGGTTGCACGGCATATCCCACGAGCACTACGCCGACCACCGGCAGCAGCGGGCGGAGTTTGCCCACATCGATGAAGCGAACCCTGGGTACGCCGAGTCCTGGGGCTGGGAGGACATGAACAACAAGGCGATAGCTTTTGAGGAGTTGATGTGTCAGTATTACGACGAAGAAACGTCCTCCTTTCCCGTGGCTTTCGTCCCGCCTGGGCATGCTTACTACTATGGCGACGATGGGCGCGGCAGCGACGAGTCGACCGGCGCTCTGCTGCACACGTACGGCGTCAAGTACGCCAACGGGGACACCGGCGTCGCCACGCAATTGGGCGAGGGCGGCATCGATCACGGCGTCCTGTTCATCGACCGTGCCTACGGGTGCAACTATAACTGGGAGGGTTGCACCCCCTGGGTTGGCGATTGGAACGACTTTGATTATCCTGACTATCCGACCGGTGAATACGGCTGGGTGGAGGCGCACTTTCCGAATCTCTGGGACGCGGAGGAGGACTGGGTGGCCTATCTGTGGGGGCTCAACGACGCTCCCGACAGGATGCTGGGGAGGAACACGGCGCAGGTCTTGTCCCAGTGGTTGTACCGGAAATACGCCTCGGTGAGCGGTAGTGAGGGAACCTATACCATCGACAACACGCAGATGGTGGAAGATGCGTACACTTACGACCTTCTTGGTACCCTTATCCTCAAGACGCCCTTGGCATCGGGGGAGCATATCCAGTCGGCTCATCTGAACGGTGATGCGCAGATCTTGGGCTGTTACGAGGATGGGTACGGATATGGCTACCTCGTCATCGGGCATGGGACGAACCCGATGGGGCGCTTGGACCGGGCCGTCTACACGCTGAAGAGCACGCTGGGCAGCGCGTATATGCCGGCCTACGTCGACCTCGCGGGGGCGACGTTCAACGTGTTCGCCTTCGAGTGGGGGGCGCGGTCGGCTTCCCTAAAGATCGAGATGTACGGAACGCAGGACGTTCGAGTCAGACTGCCGTTTATCCCGACGGAGGTCCTGAGTGATAATCCCGATCTGGAGATCGTGTCTTGGTCCTGGGAAGCGCCATTCGTGACGATAGGGGTGAAGGGGAAGGATATTCAGGGAGAGGTGGGGGCCATCAGGATCAAGGGGCGCCCGACGTGGTTTCCCTAGAGGAAGTGCGAACGACCATAGGAGGTTTACGTGGCGAAACGTCTCTGGTTTTTGCGTGTTCTGGCGTTGATGGTGATGTTGACGGCTTGTTGTGGTACGGTTGATCCTTCTCAGGAGTCCCTGGTGGAAGACGCTTATTTCGTATCGATCGAAGGCAGCGATGAAAATGATGGGAGTGAGGCTGCTCCCTGGCGGACGATCCAGCACGCCGTCGACAGCGTGGGCCCCGGCGACACGATCTATGTCAAGGAGGGCGAGTACGCCGAGCCGGTCTACTTCAAGGTCTCGGGTTCGGAGGAAGAGGGGTACGTCACGCTGCGCAACTATCCGGGCCACCGGCCGGTCGTCAACGGTGGCCCGGAAGGCACAGAGATGGACATGGCCCTGATATACATCAACGGCAAGCATCACATCAAGATCGAGGGGTTCGAGCTGGGGCCGTTCGTCAGAAGCCGGGGGTTCCCGGCGGCCATATGGGTGGTGGGCAGCGCGCACCACATTGAGATCCGGGACAATTACGTGCATCACGTTGAGAATGATGACGACGCCCACGGGATCGCCGTTTATGGGACGTCCGTTGATCCCGCGCACGACATCGTCGTCGACGGGAACGAGGTGGCCTACTGCAAGCTGGGCTCCAGCGAGTCGGTGGTGGTCAACGGGAACGTGGAGCATTTCGTCGTGTCGGACAACGTGATCCACGACAACGACAACATCGGCATCGACATCATCGGCCACGAGGGCAAGTGCCCGGACGAGGCGCTCGACCGCGCCCGGGATGGCGTGGTGGTGGGCAACCTGGTCTATAACATCGATTCCCGCGGAAATCCGGCCTACGGGGACGAGCGCTCGGCCGACGGCATCTACGTCGACGGCGGCACGCGCATCCTTATCGAGAAGAACGTGGTGCACGATTGTAACATCGGCATTGAGCTGGCCAGCGAATGGCACGGCAAGGACACCAGCTACATCACGGCCCGGAACAATTTCGTCTACAACTCCCACACCACGGGGATCGCCTTTGGTGGGTACGACCGCCGGCGTGGCAGCACGCACCACTGCACCATCGTCAACAACACGCTTTACAACAACGACACCGATCGCACCGGCAGCGGCGAGATTCTGATTCAGTTCGACACGCACGACAATGTGATCGTGAACAACATCCTCTACGCCAATGGCCAGAACCTGTTCATCTCTAACGACTATGCGGAGAACGTCGACAATGTGGTCGACTACAACATCTACTATGGTCCCGGTGAGGCCGAGTGGGGGTGGAAAGGGGAGTATTATTCCGGCTTTGGCGAGTGGCAGGACGCGACCGGCAACGACGCGCACAGCCTGTTCGCCGATCCACTGCTCGTGGATGTGGTCGCCGGCGACCTGCACATAGGGGATGGCTCCCCGGCGATCGACGCGGGGGAGGCCCTGTCAAGCGACGTAATCGGTGCTGAGGATATCGACGGGGAGAAGCGAGTGCGAGGCAGGGGGATCGACATAGGAGCAGATGAGCGTTAGTAGGGCGGTTTTGCTAATGCCGCTGAAAGGAGAAGGGGGGACGCAATGAAGACGCTTTCTATTGGCAAGATGCGCGGCCTGCGGCAGTGTTCCACGTCGCGCGGGGCCATTGCCGTGCTGGCGCTGGACCATCGCAATAATCTGCGCCGCGCGCTGCACTCAGAGGCCCCGGAGACGACGACGGACGAAGAATTGAGCGGTGTCAAGCAGCAGATCACGCGCGCCGTCGGCCCGGCGTCCACTGCGATGCTGCTCGACCCCGAGTTTGGCGCGGCCCAATGCGTCGCTTCTGGCGCGCTGCCGGGCGATGTGGGGCTGATCCTCGCCGTGGAGGCGACCGGCTACACCGGCGATCCCACGGCGCGGCAAAGCCAGGTTCTGCCCGGCTGGAGCGTGGCCAAGGCCAAGCGTATGGGGGCAAGCGCGATCAAGCTGCTTGTTTACTATCACCCCGACGCACCGACCGCCGGCGAGATCGAGAAGCTGACCCGCCAGGTCGCCGCCGATTGCATTGAGCAGGACATTGCCCTGTTCGTCGAGCCGCTCTCGTATTCTCTCGACCCGTCGCAGAAAAAGCTGGTCGGGGGCGAGCGGCGCCGCGTTGTGGTCGAAACGGCGCGCAGGCTCACGCTGCTGGGCTGTGATGCCCTCAAGGCCGAGTTTCCGCTGGATTTCAACGCCGAGACCGACGAGCGGGTGTGGGCGGAGGCCTGCGCGGAGCTTTCAGAGGCGAGCACTGTGCCGTGGGTGCTGCTTTCGGCGGGGGTGACCTATGAGACGTACCTGCGCCAGGTGGCCATCGCCTGCCTGGCCGGGGCGTCCGGCGTGGCCGTGGGGCGTGCCGTGTGGAAGGAGGCGACTTCTTTGGCGGGGGAGGAGCGAGCTGCGTTTCTGCGCGACGTCGCCCGGGAGCGCATGGCGCGCGTCACGGCGCTGTGCGACGCGCTGGCGCGGCCCTGGACAGAGCTACACTCGCCGGAGCCGATATCTGGGGAGTGGTATCGCACGTATGGAGGTACATAGTGGCTGACTATGACGTACTGGTACTGGGTGAGATCAACGTCGACCTCATCTTCCGCGCGGAAGAGGTCATGCCTGTGTTCGGGCAGGAGCTGTTGGTCGATGACATGGCGCTGACGATGGGCAGTTCGTCCGTCATCTTTGCCTGTGGCGCAGCTCGGCTGGGGCTGAAGGTGGGTTTCGTCGGCGTCGTCGGCGACGACGAGTTTGGGCAGTTCATGCTGCGGGAGATGGCTGCTCGGGACATAGACGTGGCTCCGGTGATTGTTGACCCTGCCACCAAGACGGGGATCACCGTGAGTCTTTCTACTGCCGCTGATCGGGCGCTGCTGACTTACGCCGGCTCCATCGCCGCGCTGACGACGGGGCGGGTGGATCGCGCTCTCTTCGACCGGGCGCGTCACGTTCACATTGGTGCCTATTTCCTGCAGGATGGATTGCGCGAGGGGCTGCCAGAGTTGCTGGCTGAAGCTCGCTCGCGAGGCCTCACCGTTTCGCTGGACACCGGTTTCGATCCGCGCGAGACGTGGGATGGCGGCTTGCAGGAGACGCTGGCCCAGGTCGACGTCTTTATGCCCAATGCGGTCGAGGCGCCTGCCATCGCCGGCGCGGCAACCCCAGATGCGGCGTTGGCGGCGCTGGCTGAGCAAATCCCAGTCGTCGCGGTCAAGCTGGGAGCTGAGGGCGCCATCGCCCGGCAGAGCGGGGAGACTGTCCGCACTGTGCCGCCCGCGGTAGATGTGGTGGACACTACCGGTGCCGGCGATAGCTTCGACGCCGGATTCGTCTATGGCTACCTGGCGGACTGGCCTTTGGAGCGGACGCTGCGGCTGGCCTGTGCCTGCGGAGCGCTGACCACGCGCATCCCAGGTGGCACCAATGGCCAACCAGCGCTGGCAGAGGCATTGGCAGCGATAGACGGTGTGGACGATTGAGGGAGGGGAGGCCTATGGGCAAGCTGGTTGGGAGTATCACGTTGCCCGACATCGTCGCCGCCCACAAGCGCGGCGATCACGTTGGCATCTATAGTATCTGCTCGGCTCATCCGTTCGTGCTGGAGGCTTGCATGCAGCAGGCTCTCGAGGACGGTTCGCCGCTGCTCGTCGAATCCACCTCGAACCAGGTGAACCAGGAAGGGGGGTATACCAGTATGACGCCGGCCGGTTTCCACGATTATCTGTGCGGCATTGCAGACCGGTTCAACTTTCCACGGGGGCGGCTCATCCTGGGGGGCGATCACCTGGGGCCAAATCCCTGGCAGCACGAGCCGGTGGAGAGCGCTATGGCTAAGGCGCAGGTGTTGGTTCGGGATTGCATCCTGGCCGGTTACACCAAGATCCATCTGGATGCCAGCATGAAGTGCGCCGATGATCCCATGGATGTGCCTCTGAGCATGTCCGTCTCGGCCGGGCGGGCTGCCGAGCTGTGCTTGGCGGCAGAGGAGACCTACACAGCGGCTCCTCTGGATCAGTCGCCGCCGTGCTACGTGATCGGCACGGAGGTGCCGCCGCCCGGCGGCGCGCAACGGCATGAGAACACGCTCGCTGTGACTGCGGTCGAGGATGCCCAGGAGACGATCGATCTGACGCGGGAAGCGTTCAAGCGGCGTGGACTGGGTGCGGCCTGGGAGCGGGTCGTTGCCCTGGTGGTTCAGCCGGGGGTGGAGTTTGGCGACGACTTTGTTTTCGAGTACGACTCCGGAGCTGCGGCTCAGCTTTCCCAGTTCATCGCGACCCAAGATCGGCTTGTCTTCGAGGCCCATTCGACCGACTACCAGACCCGCGATGCCCTGCGGGCGTTGGTTGAGGATCACTTTGTCATCTTGAAGGTTGGCCCTGCTACCACCTTTGCCTTTCGTGAGGCCGTCTTTGCCTTGGGTTTGATGGAGGTCGAGTGGCTTGCGGGACGGGAGGGGATCGAACTGTCCAACATCCAGCAAGTGCTCGATGACGCGATGGTGGAAAACCCGGCGTTTTGGCAGAAATACTATACGGGTTCTGAATCCTCCGTTCAATTCGCCCGCAAGTACAGCTTGAGCGACCGCTCGCGCTACTACTGGCCGAATGCGGACGTTCAGCAGGCTCTGGCCCGCTTGTTTCACAACTTGGGGCACCCTGTCCCAGTGACGCTGTTGAGCCAGTATTTGCCAGTGCAGTACGAGCGAGTTCGGGCGGGTGTCTTGGAGAACACGCCCAGGAGTCTGATCTATGACAAGATCAGGTCTGTTGTTGCAGATTATGCGCATGCTTGTGGTTGCACGGAATTGTAATTCAGGCGGAGTTGTGGTACGATTAGCGGCGATGGGACAGCAAAACGCCGCTTACATTCGGTACAATTTTGCGGACAGCGCATCGCTTACATTTAGTCATTGTAACCGCCAGCAAATCGTTTACTTTCTGTCTATCGTTTCGGCAGCGGATACGAGAATTCTTTGATCAGCTTGCCCTTGTAGTAAACCTTCAACTTCTGATACTTGGTGTAGATGGTGACCTTAACATACTGATACTTGAGACGCTTGCCCACCTTGAAGGATTGTCCGAGAATGCGGACGGTACCCTGAGCAGACACCAGCTCTATGCCCAGACGCAAGCACAAGCGGATGACGCGGCTGAGAAAGCAAGCTGTGTAGCCAAAGCCACAGAACTCACGGCCATTATCGAACTGCGCCTTCTCCGGCAGGCCCAGGTGCTGCCAAGCGTGCACCAGGAAGCCCAGAACCCCGTCCATGCTGCGGCTGTCGACGAACTCCATATAGATGGACTGGTCGAAGACATCCTTGCAGACCAGGAAGTAGTAACGGGTCGAGTCTCCCTTCAGGTAGCGTGGCCCGACGACATCGACCTGGTGCAGATGATTGGAGTCTCGTGCTTGAGGTCCTGGGTACTCGTTGCGCGTGATGCGAGGCGACAGTCGCAGCGGTGGACAGGACAACCCCGCACGGGTAATGATGCGTCTGATCGTGCGTAAGCTAGGCAATGGCGAGTCTCCCGGCGTTTCTAGCTCAGCGCGGATCTGGGCCGCGCCGATTTGGCTGTAACGGGTTTGAGGAGTAGCTCGCGCGGCTAGCCGACGCCGGATGCTGATCACCGCCCGCTCGACGTGAGGTGGCGTCCGATTCACTACCTGGTGGTTGCCGCGGGTTAGGTCATAGAGCCCCTCCGGCCCCGATTCAAGGTAGCGTTGCCACCACTTGTGAAACCAGACCCTTGATCTTTTCAAGGTGCGGCAGATACTCTCGATGCTTTGACCTGCCAAACGTAGCCGAATGGCTGCCTGGCGAACGGACAACTCGTCTTGCATAATACACCTCCTGTTAACCGTTGGTTGCTGGCGGTTATCAGGAGCGAGTATAGCATCTGTCGCAATCGAGAGTATCCGTATGTAAACGTTATACTGGCACTACATGAGGTACGAAATGTCAATGACAAGCTGTCCGCAGGGTGTAAACGATGCGCTGTCCCATCGCCGGTAACCTTGCTTGACAATAGCGCATTTTGTGGTATGGTAGAAATACTATGGTGAAGGCACGAGTGTGGCATCTGATATCAGAAACAGAGTCGGCGGCCGGTTTGTACCAGCGGTCCGATATGCCGTGCGTGGTCAAATTCGACCAGAGTAGCGCTAATTCGCAACTCACGGCGACTGGTAGGTGTCCACCCCCGTAATCTGCATGCAACCGTATTGACCGCAAAGCGCGGGGGTTACACACAAACCCCCGCGCTTTTTGCTTTGTGGGTCGGTAGTTCAGCGGCAAGAATATCGGTCTCCAAAATCAAAGACGTGGGTTCGATTCCCGCCCGACCCGCCTTCACTGCCAGGTGGCCTAATGGTAGGGCATCGCACTGTTAATGCGAAAAGTGCTGGTTCGACTCCAGTCCTGGCAGCCAGAGTAGCAGAACCTTAACAACCGATCTGGCGGACATAGTTCATGGCTGAGGAGCGGATGACTTTCCCAGTTCAAGTCCAGTCGCGGTCACTCCTGGGGGCTGGGACTGCAAGGGGTGGTCACCTCGCTTGCACCGAGGAAAGCAGCAGGGTTCGATTCCCTGAGCCTCCA
>CAZMOT010000107.1:0-11541 GCA_964568065.1 uncultured Anaerolineales bacterium | reverse complement strand
GCCTGATAGAGCGGCAGTTTGGCCCAGGTGTGGCCGATGCAGCCGCGCAGCTCGCCTTCTTCTTTCAGCGTCACGAAGACCCCCGAGCGGCGAGCCAAGGTCGGGTCGCCGGTCTCGTAGTCGGGGATGCGGTCCGACTCGAGATATTCCTCGATGGTCGTACGGGCCAGCGCCAGCAACTCCTCCCGCTGCGCCTCCGTCAACTCGGGCGGCTCGTAATGCCAGAGCATCACGGCCCCGTAGCCCACCACCTGGCTGTGGTCGCCGCTGACGCTTCCGGAGTTGGCGTAGCGCAGGATGGTCACTGTGTCGGCCCCCAGGTCCGCTGCCACGCGCATCGTCACCAGGATGGGCCCTGCGCCGCAGGCGCAGGTCGCCAGGTTGGGGAAGCCCGCAGCCATCAGCCCCGCTATCGTCTCCCGCACCCGCGCCGGATCGCCGGTCTCGACGGCCCCCAGCGTCGCCCCATCCACGACGAGCGCGTCATCGTAGGTGGGGTAGTGGGAGAGATCGGAGCTGGAGACGACGACCGCTCGCCTGCCAGGGAGCACCTCCAGCAGCGCGTCGGCCAGTGCCTGCACCGTCTCCTCGTCATCAGTGCCCATCAGCACCGGCACGATGGCGCAGCTGGGGCAGGCACGCTGGAGGAAGGGGAGTTCGATCTCGATGGGGTGCTCCCCCTCGTGGGCGGCGGGGTCAAAGATGATAAGAGGGTCGGCGGCGACGAGTGCCTGGGCCAGTTCCTCGTCCACCGGCACCACGCCCAGCGGTGTCTCGAAACCGCCCTCGGCCCAGACGGAGATAGGGCTGGAGAGAGGCGGCTGGTGGTCGGAGGCGATGATAACGGCGACTTTGTACTGCACTCCCTCCAATTGCTTGAAGCCATGGGCGGCCACCAACCCGGAGTAGACGTAGCCAGCGTGGGGCACGATGAGGCCGATGGGCTCCCCATCCACCGGCTCGACCGCCGTCAGCATCCCGTCCACCATTGCTGTCAGTTCGTCGGGGTCGTCGGGGTACCAGGAGCCGGCGACGGCGGAGGGGCGGATTTGGCCCGGAGGGATGGTGGAGGAAGGGAGGGCAGTGGGGGAAGGCGGCACCGTGCCCGTGTCCACTGCTGTTGGCGTGGCGGTCGGCGCGGCGCAGGTGGAGAGGAGGAGGGCGAGCAGAAGAAATCCTATCAGTCTCAGGTTGAAGGTTTCAAGTTTCAAGTTCTTCCTCTCAATTCGAGCATCGAGTATCCAGCATCCAGTTCACTGATCAGGCGGCCCCGGCGGCACCTGCACCGGCTGCCCCTCCGGGTCGCCGGGCCACCACACGCCGGGGATGAGCTCGCCGCAGTAGGCGCAGGCCCCGCCCCGCAGGTGGTACTCTAGCACTGCGAACCCCTGCCGCACGATGAGGGTCTGTCCGCAGGCGGGACAGGTTGTGTGGTTGCCCGGGTGGCCTGGGACGTTGCCCACGTAGACGAAGCGCACTCCTTCCTCCAGCGCGATCTCCCGCGCCCGCTCCAATGTCTCCACCGGCGTCGGCGGCAGGTTGTTCAGTTTGTACTTTGGGCCGAAGCGGCTAAAGTGGAGCGGCACATCCGGGCTCAGGTCCCGCGCCACCCAGCGGGCCAGTGCCCGCAGTTGGTCCAGACTGTCGTTCAGCGTTGGCACCACCAGGTTGACGATCTCCAAGTGAGTGGTGCTTTCGTGGATGGTGCGGATCGCCTCCAGCACAGGCCCCAACTCCGCCCCACACACCTGCCGGTAGAAATCCTCGTCGTACCCCTTCAGGTCAATCTTGATCGCGTCCACCACCTGGCACAATTCCCGCAGCGGCTCGGGGTTGATGAACCCGGCGGAGATGACGACGTTGCGCAACCCAGTCTCCCGCGCCAGCCGCGCCGTGGCGAGCATGTACTCGTAGAAGGCCGTCGGCTCCGAGTAGGTGTAGGCGACGACCGGTGCGCGGTACTGCTGCGCGTAGCGGACCACGTCCTCCGGCGGGAGGTCGAAGTTTCGGGTCTGTTCCGGCGCAACCTGGGAGATGGACCAGTTCTGACAGTAGAGACAGCGCAGGTTGCATCCGGCGGTCGCCAGGGAGCAAGCGGCGACGGTGGGAAGAAAGTGGTAGAAAGGCTTCTTCTCAATGGGATCAATGTGCACCGCGCAGGGGTTGCCGTAGACCATCGAGTAGAGCCGGCCGCCCCGGTTCTCCCGCACCCGGCAGTGGCCCCGTTCGCCGTCGGCGATGATGCAGCGGTGAGGGCAGAGATTGCATTGGACGTAGGTGCCGGTATGGGGAACGTGGCAGTAGGAGACGGGCAGTGGTTCCTCTGTCGTGCCGTGACAGGCAGCGCAGTCGAGCGCCCCCTCGCCCGAAAAGGAGGCATAGTAGCGCGCCTCGACCGACCAGGGGCTGGGAGGCTCGACCGGCGCAACCTCGCCCGTGCCTTCGGGAGGCCGTTCCCACCAACGGCTGCCGGAAAGAGCCGCGGCCGCCCCCACTCCACAGGCAGTCAACGCCCCGGCACCGAGCAGAAACTGCCGCCGTGTGATCTTGGTCATCGCATACCTCCATCGTGAAACGTAAAACGTGATCAGAAGCCGTGTAGGGTTTCCAGACGCACCACGCGCACCAACCAGGGCACGCCAACGAAGGTGAAGAGCACCACCCCGAAGCCAGCTACGACCAACACGGCCAGCCATCGTCCGCGCCAGCGGCGCAGCGGTCGCACGTGCAGGATCAGCAAGTACCACAGCCAGGTGACCAACGCCCAGGTCTCCTTGGGATCCCAGCCCCAGGCTTTCTGTGCCCAGATCGCGCCGGTGAGGATGCCCAGCGTCAACCAGGGGAAGCCCAGCGCTACGGCCCGCTCCATCGCACGCTCGATCTCCTCTGCCGCGGGCCAGCGCTGCCCCCCCCTTTCATCCCCCCCCATGGAGGGGAAAGAGGGAAGGAACAGGCGCATCATCCCCAACCCGGCGGCCACCGCGAAGGCGGCGTATCCCACCATCGCGGTCAGGACGTGCACCTGCAACCAGACCGAGCGCAGTGCCGGGAGGAGCGGCGCAATAGTCCGTTCGGCGGCGGGGCGGATGACGGCGTAGGTCGCTAACAGCAGCGCCACCACCAGTACGAAGGTCCCTGCCCGCCGTTCGCGCCAGCTAGTCTCCAGCAACAGGTAGACGGAGATGACGGCCCAGACGAAGCAGAGAGCGAACTCGTACCGGTTGGTCAGCGGCCAGTGGCCGGCTGCCAGTCCGCGCCAGACAAGTCCCGCCGTCAGCAGGATCCAACTGATAACTGTCGTTCCCGTCGCCAGGAGACCTACCCAGCGATCCCTGAGGAACAAATGAATGACGTAAACGACAACCGCCAGCCACAGAGTAAGATAAACCAAGGAGAACACATCCACCAACCCAGAGAGTTTCATCGCTTCGAAGTCGCCTCCCGAATGTTGCCACTGGCGAGGGATTCTGGCCACCCGCCATGGGGTAACCCTGCCGCTGCCAGGCGCACGCATTCAGTATAGCTCAATCCTACGCGACAGTCAACACTTTGCAGCGCCACTCATCCAGAGTGGCTCTTGACAGGCTGGCAGGTTTCCTGTAAGATAAGGTGCAGATGAATCGAGTGGGTGAAATTTCCTTCCCGCTGCAATTTGTGGTATACTTTTTCTTGTTAAAGTCTTACCCAACCAACTTGTGAGGCAGTGTGAACGAGCAGGTAAGATCAGCCGACAGGCCTCTTGAGACCGTCCGCACGGAGACGTTGCCGGAGGGAGCGCTCTTTGTGAGTCCCGATGGCATACTCTACCAGGTAGTGATGGCGGGAAGTGCTGGTTTCCGCAAAGCGGAACCGTGGCCTTGGCCCCCTAACGTCTGGAGCGGCCGCACCAAGAGACCGACGGCGGTGGCGCTGGTGCCCGAATCTCTTCTGGCGCGCAACTACCCGGTGGTGGCAGAGGGTAGGCCGCTGCCTGCGGTGAGCCGGTCAGACCTTCTTGATCCTGACAATCAACCAAGCCATTATGTTTTCTCTAATGAGAGACTTGCCAAACTAGCAGCGCAGTTGGACCAGGCACTGGCACACCGGTCGGGCCTTGCGGCGCGGAAAGAGCGCCAGCGTTGGCTCCTCAGTGATGGGCAGGTCACCTTCCGCGTCTACCATTGCCAGAGTGACAGCCTAGGGGTGGAGGTGGATATGAACACCCGTTTGGCCGCGGAGAACATCACAGTCCGGTCTTGCAAACAGGGCCCATACTATTGGCGGTACATACCCGGCTGGGAGGAAGATCTGAGCACGCCGGGGGGGGCCGCGTATCCCTCTCTGGAATCGGCAATCGAGGCTGTGATAGCAGAGGTGGCCGAGGTCGCACCGGAACCGACCGCCCCACCGGAGATCAAATACGATGAGCTGATAGAACAACTCATTGTGCCCGCGCCATCGGGACCGGGAGCAGAGGTGGTGGCCACGGCAGAGGAGGACATCATCGAGCCCAGGCCAGCGACTCCCGCCAAACCATCGAAACCGGCGTCTGCTCGTACGAAGAAGGAGTCAACTCAGCCCAAGGTTGCTCCCAAACACAAACCCAAGACATCCAAGAAAAGGAAAAGGAGAGTACCAGCGATGATCATCTCGGTTGATATCGGATACGGATATACCAAAGGCGTCGGTCCCGACGATCTGCGCTTCTCGTTCCCCAGCGTGGTCGGTGCTGCTGAGGACATTCACTTCGCTACCGACCTGATCCGTGGTGAGGAGGAGCGGGCGGTCGGGTACGGCGACCGGCGTTTCTTCTACGGTGAACAGGCTCTGCTTCAGAGCCGGATCCAGTCTGCCATCTTTGACCGCAGCCGGGTCCACGACCACACCTACAAGATGCTTTTCGTTGCCGCGCTGGTCGAGGTGTCCAAGTCGGCTCCCGATAGCGAGCGCGCCAAGGTGATCACCGGGTTGCCGGTGGAGTTCTTCGGCGACCGGCCTGAAGTGATCAAGTCATTCGAGGGTGTCTACAAGATCACGACCGACCGCGCGATAAAGTTTACCGTCGAATCGGTATTCGTCGCACCGCAGCCCTTCGGCTCCCTGTTCCGAGAACTGCTGGACGAGCAGGGCAAGATCGCCAACGATGGTATTGAGAGAGGTCGAGTGGGTATCATTGACGTGGGCACTTACACCACCGACTTTGTCGTCTCGCACGAGCTGCGCTACGTACAGCGCCTGAGTGGGTCCATCCGCACCGGTTGGAACGAGGTCGTCAGCCAGGTGCAGCAGGCACTGGGAGACCTGCACAGGCTGGAGTTGATGCCCCACGAGGTGGACCGGGCGCTACAAGCAGGGGAGGTGCGGGTGCGCGGCGAGCCAGTGTCTTTGGAGGAGTTGGTCAAGCCCGCCGTCGCCGACATCCAGACGGCGATTATCGCCCGCGCCCGCGACCTGTGGGGCGAGGGCGCCGACCTGGATATGATCCTGGTAAGCGGTGGTGGAGGGCCACACTTGTACGATGCTGTCCGCGAAGTGTATCCCCACGCGCATCTACTCGATAACGCCTTTTGGGCCAACGCCGAAGGATTATATCACTTTGCCCAGCGGCCGGCGACTTTTGAGGAATAGCCGGCGAATGACGCTCACCTTTCACCTGGACTTTAACCCACACGAAGCCGATCACCGCCGGGCTGCCGACTGGCTGGCGGCCCAACCAGATGCGACCGAGGCCGTAGTGCGGCTGGTTAAGGTTGTCAACGAGGGAAAACGGCGGCTATTGCAATGGGAGGAGTTGACCACACTGCTGGCGAACGAGGTACGGGAGTTACGGAGTCAACTTTTGGGCCAGCCGCTGACGGCCGAACCCCAACCAGAGATACAGGAAGACCAGGAGTCGGCCCGACGACTGGACTCGATGTTCGGGTAACGACGCAGAACAGATACAGAACTTGCCCAACTCATAGGGAACTGCGTTCCAAATCCCAAACTCCAAATCCCAAAACTGCTCAACATTCTGAATGTCATTCACAATCTTGGGGCAATAATGACATAGACCTTTTATCCCCACCGGGCAAAGACCCGAGTCACCAGGGCTGGCTAATCGTACAGCAGATAAAAAAGCTCCTCATAGCCGAGCAGGTTCTCCAAGACGTGCTCGAAAAGCGTCGTACACACCGTCAACTTTATCCCTCCCGGGAGATCCTGGGCCACGAATTCGCAGAGTGAGCGATCTGGCCTGATCTCGTCCCAGGGGAATTGTTCGAACTCCTCCCACGAAGAGATGAGGCCACGGCTTTCGTCCACCCATTCTCGCCCGCCTTGAGGTAGTCCGGCTCCCTTGCCGTCTAACTACCACGAAAAGTGCCTGACGATGCTTGGGCTCGCTCTTGCAAAAAGTCCGTCGTCTGAATTCGCCTACCCCTACCCCACCATCGCATACACACTCTGCCCAGCCCCCCAGTAGTTGTCGTAGACGTGCTGGTAGACCTGGGTGCTTTTTTGCTGGCACATCTCGTCGGTGTAGCAGTCGGGCAGTTGCCAGATCGCGTTCTCAATAGCGACCCGCACGGCGGCGCGGGATTGCTGGCGCTTGCGCCAGTCGAGGACGAGTTTTTCTTTGAGGACGGTGGTCAGGAGATCGCGGGCGACGCGCTTGACCTCGCGCTTTTCCTTCTTGGTCAGGTCGGGGCGGATGAGGATGTCAAAGACAGCCAGTTCTTCCTCGGAGAGGTTCTCGGCGATGTGGCGCTGCTCTTCCTCGTTGAGCCGCTGGGCAAAATCAATCAGATCTCTGAAGAATCCCTCGACGTTGCGCGAGCCCGCATTGTACTCGTCAACCATTTGCTGGAACTCTTCCAGGAAGCTCATCCGACCCTGGTTCAAGCGCACCATCTGCTGCAACTTGGCACCGATGGCAACCCTCAGCTTTTCAGCCTGGACAGGTGCCTCGGACCAGGGTTTCCAGGGAGATGACGCCCTCCTCCCCCTCGCTGTTGATCTTCTTCCACGCGCTAAAGTGCTCCCACTCGGAGGTGACCGTGCCGATGCGGCTGTCGCTGCCGTTGGAGAGGACGATGAAGCCGTTGTACCACAAGAGGTGGGGCACCGTGTCCTTATAGTCGCTGAGGTTCTTACGGTAGGCGTCCTCGACCCGCTTGTGGTGGGCCTTGAGCTCACCGAAGAGGAGCGGCAGGCCGTTGACGAAACCGACCAGATCGGCGCGGCGGATGTAGACGTCGCCGGTGACCCACAACTGCTGCACCAGGAGAAAGTCGTTGTTGGCGGGCTCGTTCCAGTCAATGACGGCGACCCGCTCGAACCGTTCCTCACCATCGCCGTCTCGGTAGGTGACCGGCACGCCATCCTTGAGCAGCCCGTAGATCTCCCGGTTGGCGTGGATCAGGGTCATCGCGCTGCGATCGCGGGTGAGTTCGGCGCTGGCCTGCTGGAGCGGTTCCGGGGGCAGGTCGGGGTTGAGGCAGGCGAGGGCGGCCTCCAGGCGCGGGCGCAGGATGACCTCGCTGCGCGTGGCCCGGCCCAGGTGGGGACCGCCTGTCCCGGTGTCTGGCGTTTCGCCGTAGACCTCGTAATAGCCGCTGACGGTCTCCCAGCCCAGTTCGGCGAGGAGAGCGAGCGTGGCGTTTTCCAGGGCTTCTTCGGCATCGGGATTGACAGAGGGCATACATCAAATCCTTGCTAGTTCAGCCAAAAACCACTGATTTGGGTAAAACTTGGGATAAAGTATTGACAATTGTACAATTATCATGTATTATATAAATGCCTCATCTACCAGGTGTAGAAGGAGATCTTTCACCGCCCTTCGGGGCGGTGAATGCATTCTGCACTAAGCTATCCTCATATTTCCTCTGTAGTTTTCTCCTGGTCGAGTTGCCTTCGACATAAAAGGCTGTTATCAAGAAGGCTATGGTACGGCCACCTCTCAAATTTCTCTTTTCCAGGATTACAATGTAGTCCCAATTCTCAAGACAAACGTATGTGCGTATCTTGCGTCTTGCTTCTTCATAGTCCCAAGCTTTGATCTCGGGATCGTCGCCATGCGTTATTGTAGGTTTGCACCAAGGTAAACGTTCAGCTCGGCGCGGGTCCCAAAGTCGCTCTTGCTGACTATGATTAAACTTTGTAATCAAGTGCCAAAAACCTTCTTCGTATGGACTGTCATCCAGCTTGCGCCGATCCCACCAAACAGGCATGCTCTCAAGACTGCACCCTGTTTGCCGGAAGTCGTGATCGAATATCCGATAAAGCCGGGCCAATACCTTTTCCCATTCGCCGCTAACAGAAACAATATCAGGTAACCAATCAGGCACGGTCGTCATTCTTGAGCCTCCGTTGCGCGCCAGCGTAACAGGTTAACCTTGTCTTCTCGAAGTAATGTAGTGCGAGTAAGCGTGTATCCAGAACGCTCCCGCATTCTATCTACCAGGTGTCTCTTGGCCGTACTCGTAGAAAGATCACGATTCACGTATGAAACCGTCCCAATGAGCAGATCAGCGAGCTGTAGAATCTCGACCTCGTGGGATCGAACCAATTGCACTCTCTCAATGATCTCTCGGGAGAAGTCATACATGTTGTTACATAGCACGTCGCGCAGTTTGGCGACTTTGGCGGATCCTCGCGTATCCTTGTAGTCAAGATAGATCCGATACCGGGCGTCAGGATGGAGAATCACCTTTAACATATCAAAGTACATTTTGTAATACCAGTCATCGTGTGTCTGGTCGTAAACATCGTGCCGGAGCTTGGACTTGTCCGGCACGATCAAGGCTCGAAAGTGAAGGTCATCGTCATCAAAGAAGTAGTCCATGACGTCCAGGTAGAATTGAACCTTGGCGGGTGAGACCTTTACCCATTTGATCTCAAACCCTGGCGGCAGACCGTGGTCCGCCTTGATCTCACGGATGCGTGCTGCAATCTGGGGCGTTCTCTCCAGCGGACACCACACTGCGCCAAGCACCATCGCGTTTTGGCGATCATTTTCGAGATGGCAACTCTCGTCGCAGTACACATTGAACGCCTGGGTCATCGCTCAACTCCTTGTGTGTTGATCTCCAATTCCGACACATCCACCTCGCCGGAGATGAGGCAGGGGAGCAGCAATCCCGTTCACCTCTGAAACAACTGTACCGTGTGGTAGTCGTTCTCACAAGGGAAGCCAACCAGGGACGACCAACCGACATAGTCTCCCTGAATCTGTATGATGTGGCTGCTCTCTGTGCCACCACCATCCTGGCGATGGTTGCATATTGATAGCTCTCCCTTTTCCGGCACGTGCGAGCGCAGCATGCTTTTGAGTTGAGCTATGTTGAGTACGTCGTCGAGCATCCCTTTTGCCACTTGAAGGCGGCTGGCAGAGCTTTGTTCTCGGATCGCATGCCTTTCCACCTTGTAAGGGAGGAGCGAAAAGCTGTTTGTCATAACAAAGCTTCCTTCGATCTCCTGGATCTCGAACTGATCCCCCAACACCTCGACCAGGAGCGTCCACCCTGGCGACGAGACCAGGATTCGTCCCCCCTGCACTCTATGGCGGGCCATAAAGTCTCCGACGACCCATGGGACATCATCCCGTTCTCGTGCGTCCTGCACCAGCCTCTCGCACAAGAGATCGTAGGTCACGTCAGGCGTTGAGGCGACGCACGTGTTGGCCACGCAGACCCTGTGGCGGTTTACGCCGATGGCTGTACCCTCAAGCTCCCCGGTCTTGAGGTTGGCGCCTTTCAGCGCGTGAACTTGAGGGGTTGATTGCCAGGTGGTGATCCGGTTGGTCAGGTACTCGCCAGCTAGGTCCCGGTTCTTGAAGAACAGGATCCCGCCAGGGATGTGGATGACGCCAACCGTGCACTCCCCCATCGGCGCATAGGAACAGGCATTAGGCATTGTCTCCCCCTTCGGTGGCGATGAGCAGATCCGAGACATCAATCTCGCCGGAGATGAGGCAGGGGAGCAGCAGGTCGCGGGTGCGGCGAAGGTTGTGATTACGGAAGATCATGTTTTGGATCTGTGCGACGGTGTTCTCTATAAACTCATTGAACTGCGAAAGAATAGATTCTAGTGGAATGATCACCGGATATTTTACAAGCACTTTCCAGTCCGCCCGAGGCATCTTTGTTCCCTGGGAGGTCTGGGTAGCGTGATCAACAAACTCTTTGCTTGAAACACAGGCAAGTACCAAAGAGAAATGCTCAGGAGATCCAGGCACAATGACGATGGTATCTGTCGAGCAAACACCATCTACTGGCGCAACGCCAACTTTGTGAAAATACGGCCTAATCTTACCGAAAAGTATCTCGCCTCTCTTAAAAACTAACTTTGTACTCTTTGTCTCGTCTGCCGTCCCCCACTCAGAAAGTGCGATAGATTTTTTGGGCAGATGCCCCAAACCAAAGTAAGGAGTCTTTGAATCAACTTCGTCTGGTTTCACGTTTCGCCGCACTTGTTCTGCGACATAGCCTAGTTGCTTCACTTCCCACTCCTCCGGAATCGGGCCAAGCGGGGAATCCACCATCGCCACCTGCTCGTGGCCGGGGAAGCGGAAGTGGACGAACCACTCGTGGTAGATGGCCTGCGCCATCTCCTCCAGAGCCGCAACGCGCCGGGTGTTGTTCTCGATCAGGTCGTCGTAGGCGGAGAGGATGGCGGCGATTTTGCGCTGCGTGGGGAGAGGGGGATAGGTGACTGGGATGCTGCGCACAATGCTTGTATTGAGGTTAGGCATTGTCGCACCGATGGCTTGATTGTATATCCACGCAACAACATCAGGTTGCCCTAGATAGTAGTGCAGGAAAACGGGATGAACTACAGAGTCGCCCAAGCTGATACGCATACTGCCTGTACCGCATATCCATCCAGCTTCCCGACTTGTTATTAGTGCCCGACGACCAATGTCTCCCCTGCGAGCGTAAACAATGTCCCCAGTTCTGAGCTTATGCCTGGAAAGACGAGCTACATCCTCATCCCCAATACGCGCAATGCTCTCGACCGACACCTTGCCCTCAATGAGATCTTTGGGCATGACAACCGGCGTGCCTTCATCTTGGTAGTCAGACCGATGCAATTGCGAACCAAAAGGCCCAGTTTGGATAATTCCTTCTACTTCATCACAGATTTCGCCAAGTGTACATGTGACGAAATTCATCAATGTGCTCCTCTAACTCGTGCGCCTCGGCATTGAGCGCCTGCGCGCTGGGCGATGAATTCGCCCGGCTACAGAGCAGCGTCCGATGAATCGGACTCACACGCCGCCCGACCGGAGCGGTCGGCAATAGCCCGATTGATCGGGCGTAGCTCCGTAGCGCGGCGACTTTCACCGTGCGTTGGTGGGGCTACCGTTTCAGCCCCCGAAGGCGGTGTCCCGAGCTTGTCGAGGGAGAGCTTTGTTCTTTCAGCCCGGAGTCTTCATCTCCGGGCGTCCGCGCCAGACCTCACCGCAGGTCGCGCAGGATCTCGTTCGTCTCGTCCAGGTCGAACTCCTCCGGGTCGAACTCGCCGCCGATCCATTCCAGATACATCCCATGTTCGGGGTGATCGGGGTTCTGGATAGCCTCC
>CAZMOT010000106.1:0-11837 GCA_964568065.1 uncultured Anaerolineales bacterium | reverse complement strand
CCCCCGCTCCCTACTCCCCTCCCGCGCATGCCGCCAGCCCCTCCTGCGCCTCCTCATTCCCGGGCTGCAGCTTGAGCACCTCCAGGAACTCGGCCGTGGCGTTCCCGCAGTCGTCCAGGTTCAGATACACCTTGCCCAAGCCCAGGTGCGCGGCGGCCCAGTCCGGCTTTAGCTCCACGGCTCGCTGGTACGGCTCCAGCGCAGCATCAAAATGCCCCTGCGCCAGGCAGGCCTCGCCCAGGTGGTAGTATGCGTTGTGGTTGCCGGGATTTGCTTCTATCGCCGCCTGACATTGCTCGATGGCGTGCACATAGTCCCTCTTGCTCGCATAGCTAATCCCGCAATACACGCGGCTCCAATAGTGATTGGGATTCACCTCTAGCGCCCGCTGGTACGCCTCAATCGCCTCGTCGTACCGCTCCAATGTGCGATACAGGTTGCCCTGGTAATAGGGTCCCTCCACGCGACCGGGCGCAATCTCGGCAGTCTTCTGATATTGCGCAACTGCCTGATCGTGGTCCTGCAAACTTTCGTACCGGGTCCCCATCTCCAGGTAATAGCGCCAGTTGGCCGGGTCGCTTTCGATCAGGCGCTCGTACTGCGCAATCGCCTCCTGGTGCTGGCCGGCGCTCCCGTAACTGCGCGCCAGGCTCAAGAGGAAGTCCTCGTTCTGCGGCTCCTGCCCCACCGCCCGCTCCAGCACCTCGACGGCCTGCTCGTACTGCTTCAGGATGCGGTACATCTCGCCCACGTGTCCCAGCGTCTCCACATCGCCAATTCCTTGCTCCACCGCCTCGTCCAGCACGCGCAGGGCCTCCTCCGTCTCGCCGGCGGCCTGGTACATCGTCGCCATCTCGACCAGGAAGGTGGCACCGGGCCCAGTCTGTCGCGGCAACAGTATCCCCGCCACGCCCACCGCCGCCACCAACAGCAGCGCCAGCAGCGTCGGCCACAACTCCAGCCCGCCCTTCGCCCCCGCTGACTCGCTGACTCGCTGACTCGCTAACTCGCTGACTCGCTCCAACTCCTCCCGCAAACCGGCCACCACCCCGCGCCCCTCCAGTTCGGCCAGCGCCAGTTCTCCCTCCTCGGCTCGCCGGACGATCGCCTCCTCCACCTCGGCGATCTGGCCCTCCGCCCGCGCCCGGTGCTCGCGGATGGAGGCCACCAACTCCATTCGTTCCATCATAGGCACGTCATCGTCCTGCAGCGCGCGCCGCTCTCCATCTTCGAGCATCTCCAACTCCATGCGCAGGAACTCGACCTTGACCTCAGAAAGCCCGTCGCCCATCTCCTCCAGGGCCTCCAGCGCGGCGCGGTGGCGGTCCTGCCGCTCGCGAACCAGTTCGGCCTGCACCAGGCGGGCCACGTCCTCCTGCGTGCGGGCCAGTTCTTCCTGGACGAGAGTGCGCACGTCCTCCATCGTGAAAGACGGCGCGGCTTCGGGTATGGCCTCCGGGGGTAGTGCTTCCTCCTCTGCTTCCTCGGGGACCTCCGGCAGAACAAGTTCCGGCCATTCCTCTGCGATGGGAACTTTCGGCGCGGCCTCCTCCGGCGGAAGCATCACTTCAGGGGGCGGCATCACCTCGGGCGGGCCCGCTTCTTCGGCCGGGAACTCTTCCGGCACAGGCTCCTCTGGCGCGGGCGGCGGAGCCTCGGCCTCCCGCCGGAACAGGCCCTCAAATAACCGTTTCCACCAGGGCGGTTGGGCTGGCTCGACGGCGGCTTCTTCCGGCGCTGGGGGGGCCTCCTCGGCCACGACCATCTCCGGCGGGGCTTCTTCAGGGGGCAGACCTTCTTCTTCCAGGGCCTCCTCTGGCCCCTCCTCGGCCGGCGCTTCTTCCAGCGCTTCCTCCAGCATCTCCTCGAGCAACGGCTCCTCTACGAGCATCTCCGGCAGGGCTTCCTCGCCGGGAACACCCTCATCCAACGGGGGTTCTTCACCGGGCGCCAGTTCGGCCTCTGCCGGCTCAACCTGGGCCTCCGCTTTGCCCTCTACCAGTTGTCCGGCGGGCGACTCGTCCGCCTCGATCGTGGCAGTTCGTTCCTCGTCGTCTGGATCGTGGTCCCGGTTGTCGTTGTCAACGGGTTGGTGAAAGGTATCTTTCCGCACTTTATCAGGCACCTCCTGCCCAGCAATATAGGTTACGCCCATTGGCTGTGAACCTCCATTTTCCAGACAGTTCTGCTATAGGTTGCCCCACTACGTCGTCCCCCTGGCGTGTCTTTGCCGAAACCAGTCTACTGTTTGGGCCAGACCCTCTGTCAGCGGCACACGGCGAATAGCGAATCCCTCTATCCTGTCTCCCCATAAGGCAAGAAAGTGACGACAAAAGCCCTTTCGTCAAAACAGACCTTGAAATGACCAAAGATGCCTATCTGCCCGAGCAGGTTGAAACGCACCCCCAGCCTGTCAGAGAAGCCCAGTGGAGCTATCAGCCGATGTTTACCCACCTGGATCTCGAGGTCATGGAGATACACGGGAATGAAGCTTCCATCTCCCACCCGGACATACGTCCGCTGCCCAGAGCGGTAGGCCAGACCAAGGCGATCAGCGACCTGGGCAGTGAACACACTGTAAGTTGCCCCACTGTCTACGTAGGCCTCGACCGGATGCCACCTTTCCCCATACCGGATGGCCAGGGTGACAATTGGGACACGCAAGCCCTTTAGCTGCTTGTAGCGATACGTCACAAGAGGCATACCAGTTCCTCTTCAGTTGGTATAGCCAGCACGAGCGGAACAGCATCCGGATATTTTTCTCGCGCCATACGATCCGCTTCCCGCTCTGTATCGGCTATGGCGACAATCTCTCCGGTCACCACAGCGATGGCTTTTCCAGCGTGTTTGCTCACCAGTTCCTCAAAATGGATGGTATACCATTCGTCCAGAGCCTCCAGGTTCAACTCTTCTTGCTCACTCATGTTCTTCCTCCCAATCCTCCAGAGGTTTCCTCCCCACTTTCTCACAACCAACCGGCACATATCTCTCGCATTTCTTGCGAACTCACGATCTCACCCATACGCCACATCCTTTGCGCGTCCTTGCTGGAACCAATCTATTGTCCGAGCCAGACCCTCCGTCAGCGGCACACGCGGTTCAAAGCCCAGCACCCGCCGAGCCTTGTCAATCTGCGTCAGTTCAATCGGCGACTCGGCGATACGCGCGCCCAACGCCGCTGGCTCTAACACTGAGATGCCACTTGAGAATCCAAGTCACCGGATTGATGATCGTTTAACAAGTTTGCCGACAGCGTCACGCATCACTACGGATCCAGTCTGCAAGAGTCGTTCGAACACAGCGCAATCGCTCCTGAATGATTTCACCCAAACTGCCTATCAACACATCCGAAGAAACGACGGCTAACCGTGCCACCCGAATCACACTGGACACCCCGAGTCCCGATGATTGAAAATCACTTGCATCTCGGTCAATAATCTCATCAAAACCGGATAACGCCTGGTAAAGTTTGGTGGAGAACATACAGACCAGCCATCGTCATACGGTCCCGGGACACGAGCAATCAACAATACAGGGCGCGGTTTCCCCGGCATCAGGTCAACCTGAGGGAACCGCATCAAAGCCACCTGTCCCGGCTGCCTCATATCCACTGCTCCCTTAGATCCTCGACGCCGTAGTCAGGCCACACCTCATCTTCTAATCCTCTCAAGGCCGAGCGCAAGGACATCTCCATCCACGACCTATCCTCTTGTCCTGATTTGTAGAGCAGGTAATCCACAAAGTCCAGGACTTGTTTCTGCCTGGCTTCGGGAAACGATTTTACCCTCTCATAGATGACGTCCACAACTGCCATATCACTTCTCATTTCTCCCCTCCGCTCTTCCATCTTCCATTCTCTCTCACCCCTGCTCCCCTGCAACAGCCACCGCAACACGTACCACACCTGCGGCAGGTGGAACCAGGCCACGCGCCGGGGCTTATCTGTGCGGCTCAACGCAATCGGCGTCTCGACCACCCGCGCCCCCAGGGCCACCGGTTCCAGGATAGATATACCACAGATGCAGCGCCCGCGCAACTCTAGTCTCAGTGCCAGGTCGCGCCGCAGGGCCCGAAAGCCAGTGCCCGTATCGCTGATTTCTTTCACCCGCAGCCGGGTCAGCCAGTTGAGAAAGCGTTCCGAGAATCGCGCCACGTGCGGGCGCGCACCCAGCACCAGGTCCGCCTCACCCGATAGGATCGGCGCGACCAGGCGAGGGATATCTTTGGCGCGGTGCTCGCCGTCACCGTCCATCGTCACCACCACCTCGCCCTGCGCTTCGCGAAAGCCGCGCTTCACCGCCGCGATGTAGCCGGCGTTGGCCTGGCGGATCACTCGCGCCCCGGCCATCTCGGCCACCGTCCCCGTTCCGTCGGCGCTGCCGTCGTCCACGACCAGCACCTCGTCGGCGTATTGCAGAGCGGCGCGCACCACCGGGCCGATCCTCGCGGCTTCGTTGTGGGCGGGAATGATGACGGAGACGCTCACCGGTTAATACTCCCTTCGTGATGCATGAGGATCTTTGGCTTGAGTTTATCACGTTTCACGTTTTTACAGAGCCGCACAGAGACGGCACAGAATTTCACAGAGAAAAGCGGGGAATCTTTTTCTCCGTGTAGTCTGAACAACAATTCAGGTCATTGAAACGACGAATGCCATCTTTGAGCAACTTGGCGTCAAAGTTGAGCAGCAGGCCAACTTTGCACCCAGAAAACCTCAGATAGGAAAGCACCTGGGCTTCGTGGAGAGGCGCAATTTGATCTACGACCTTGAGCTCTACAACCACTTTCTGCTCTACGAGCAAGTCAATGCGGTATCCATGATCCAATTTGATTTGGGTGCAGTTGCTCTCATTTCCCAACGGCACATTGCTTGCGTTCTTGCCACGAATTACACGAATTTTCACTAATTTTTCTCTTACATTCGTGTCAATTCGTGCAATTCGTGGCGAAATGCCCCCCGGAGAAACAAGAGCGTTTACACCCATTTGATTTCCTTGTAGATCAAGGATAGGGCTTTTTGTCGTTCGACGGCCAAGCCCAACTGTCCAAGCTCATAGGCCAAGCAAGTTTCATAGGCTGACTCTAGCAAGCCCGGCCCTGAATGACGATGTACCTCAATAGCTGCGCCGATGATCTGTCCTGTCAACTTGCTCAACTCGGCAGAATTGCTTACGCTACCTCTCTTTTACTTCTTACCTCTCTGTGTCTCCTCTGCGTGACTCTGTAAACGTCCGTTTCACGTCTCAGGGAGCACCCCCGCCACGACCACCGGCGCCAGGTTGGAGTGGACTCATCTACTGAGTTTCCTTATTCCTGAACTCACTGAGTTGACGTGACCTGCGCAAAGACCGGATCGGCCGTCAGTTGCAGCTCCACCGTCCCGTTTTGCGCCCCGTCCGCGTCCCCCGCGCCCCCGTCCACGATGAAGGTCACGTTCCCCTCGCGGTCCGCCACGCGCAACTGGTCCGCCGGTGCAAAGGTCAACCTGCCGCTGCCCCAGGCCACCGTCTTCTCCTGCCCGCAGGGGTTGCGAAAGACGTAGCCCTCCACGGCCGGCGTGTCCAGTGTATGTGCGTACTCGTAGCCCGTTAGTTCCGAGGTCAACGTCTGGTAGGCATAGAAGGCCGGTTTGGGTGTCCAATCGTCGAATAGCAGCCCCTGCTCGTAACTGTCGTTGATGGTGACCAGCGCGTACCAGGTGATGTTTTCCACGCCGGCCGCCAGGCCGCGGGTGTATCCCTGGATCACGTAGCGGGCCTGTTGCACCAGCGAACTGGGAGTGTTGGCGTAGCCGTGCTCGGCCAGTTCGGTCACCCAGACGGGCTTGTTCACACCAAAGCAAGTGGCCATGCGGTTGCGGAAATGATTCGTCTTGGCGATCAGGTCCTTTCCCCAGGCCTCGTAAGGTGTACCTTGGCCGTCGTCCACTATGCCGCAGGTGGGGGGATTGCCGTGAGGAACCCAGCGCTCCCACTCGGCGTGAAAATCGGGGAAGTAGTGAAAGGTGAGCGTGTCCACGTAGTCGCCGCCCCCGGCCTCCATCACGTCGTCGGGGAAGTAGCGGTAGAACGGCCCGCCATACTCGGTGAACCAATCGTGGGCCACGCCGCCCATCAGCACCGTCGCCTCGGGGTCGGCCCCCTTGATGGCCGGGTAGGCCACGGCCAGCATAAGCGCATATTGGTCGCCGTCGTTCCCCCAGCAGCCCAGCCCCCCGGCCCAGCCGTTGGGCCAGGTGTAGTCAGGCTCGTTGATCAGTTCCCAATGCTTGATGTTCCACGGGGGCTCCTGGTAGCGGTTCACCAGGTCGGTCAGGAACTGGGCGAAATCGGGCAGCCGTTCGGAATAGATGGGTGCGCAGGGTGAGTCGGCCGCCCAGTCGGGTGCGTGCTCCACACTGGCGATCAGCCGCACGCCGGTCTCGGCCACCAGGCGCAGTTTCTCGTCGTGATACGGCCCCCACACGTACTCCGGTTCACCTCCCTGTGGGTCATCGGGCTCGATCCACGACCAGTTGATGCGCACGCGCGCCCAACCCGCTCCGCTCTCCTCCAGCGCCTCCAGCAGGGTGGGGAAGGCGTCGTCGTACAGCGCCAGCCACTCGGCCTCGGTCAAGGGTTGCACGGTGCGCGCCTGCCCTTCCATCTTTACTTGATGCAGAGCCGCGATCTCGAGTGCAAAGGGAGACGCCACTGTGGAAGAAGCGGGGCAGTAATTGCGCGCCACCAGCGGCAGGAAGGTCCGCCAGGGCACAATGCGGATGGGGGCTTCCGCTGTCCCGCCGGGCAGGGACCCTGATGTGGCCAGGTCAACCAGTGTGGCCGTGTTGGTGACGGGGAGACCAGCCGCCAGGGCCGTCGTTGGCATACCAGTGACCTGCACCTGGTAGGTGATGGTGACCCACGTCGTCGGTGAGTGGACCAGCGGCCCCTCCCAGACGACGCCGTTGATCGTCGGGCTGTATTCTGCCCCTTCCTGGATCGTCGGGGGGAGGATCTCCAGGTACGAGCGGGCAGGGTTGGGGTCAGTCACCCTCACCTCCAGAGTCTCAGTAGATGCGTTGCGGAAATGCAGCGTGAAGGTGAGGACTTCACCCACACGTGGCGTTGGGTTGCTAGCTGTTTTCGTGGACTCGACCTGCTGAACGGGTGCCGGCGCGGACGCCGCGTTGACACTGCAGAGCATCAACGCCGCCAGGACCATCAAGGCACCTATGACGCTCAGGAGGGTGATGTATATTCTGTGGGGCCGGGCGGTAGAGCTCGCCTGGCCCCGACTTGGTTTTTCGCGCCTCAAGTGACCTTCAGCGTCAGCCGCCAAAGTTCTTGAGGACAAGAGGCAGGAATATTCGCTGAGGCATAATGCGGATGGGGGCTTTTGCGTCTGGCACATTAGGCAGAGACCCCGGCTCGTTCACGTCAGCTATCGTGGCGGTGTTGGTAACGAGATGCCCGGCCGCCAGGGCCGTAGTCGGGATGCCCGTGACCTGTACCTGGAAGGCGATGGGTAACGGCAGTGAGCCTGGAACTAACACGCCCTCCCAGACGATACCCTCGGGCCCGGTGCCACCAATCGTCGAGGTGTACTGCGCCCCTCCCCCGATTGACGAGGTGATGATCTTCAGGTATGAGGGGTCGGGGTTCGGGTCAGTTACTCTCACTTGTATTGGCAGTGTCATCTCGCCCGTGGGGCTGATGTTCACCGTGAAGGTGAAGATATCATCCACACTCGGCGTCGGGTTGCTGGTCGTTTTGGTGAACGTGACCTTCTGCGCAGGTGCCGACGGTGCTGCACTGGCGACAGATAGCATCAATATCACCAGGGCCGTCGCGGCCGCTATGATACTCAAGATAACGGCAATTTTTTTCATTGGTTTGTTTTCTCCTTTGTTGATGGGTTGAACTAAGCACATGGCTAGACGAGATCGTTCGGGCTGCAGGAGCGCATCACTTCATATCCCCTCCTTAACTAGCAATAGCTAGAGCGAACGCTGCTGTTCGATAGTGTCACATTAGGCCCGCGATGGTTCAAATTCCATACTCAGGCTCGCGGTGGACGACACCGCTCCAGACGCGGACTGTCGTCCGCTTGGAGCAAGCCAACCACCCGCAGATCTCCACTCCATCTTGGGCGCAAAACACCTGGCCTTGTAGTAAGTTCTTATCAAGATGATTGCGCTTTCAACCTGCGGGAGGTTCCGCAACTCGGTAGCATTTCGGCAACCATAAACATTTTATATGATTTTCTTTACCTTGTCAAGTGTCTTAATTGTCCTAAAATCGAGAGAGTTGCCGATTATCGGGGGTATCGCTGCTGGTGGGGCGTTATGCCGGCTCGTGCTTTGTCCTGTCCCGCAGCGAGGGGCGGAACAGATACCCGGCGAAGACGCGGGCTGCCCTCAGGATCCGGTGCGCCTCGCCGGGACGAGCGATCACCTGCCACGCTTTGGCCAGGACGTAACGCGGACGCAGGTAGAAAGAACGACGCGCGCGGTCGCACCATCCCACCACGTCCTCGGCTGAGAGACCCGGGAGATTCAGTATGCTGTGATGAAGGCCGTCGGGGGTCAGCCACTCCTGGAAATCCTCGCTGGCGAGATACCCCTTGCGTCTGGCCCACGCGTAAGCCTTGGTACCGGGGTAGACCATCAACGGAAAGAACTGGGCCGTGTCCGGATTCAGTCGCTTGGCCGCTGCTAGTGTCTTGGCCAGCGAGCCCTGTGTTTCGCCGGGGCCGCCGGCCATGAAGCAGCCGTGAATCATTACGCCAGCTCGCCGGGCGTCTTCTCGAAAGCGATAGAACTGCTCTACCCTGATCCCCTTGTGCGTCGCGTCCAATACGTCCTGCTCGCCGCTCTCAAAGCCCACGCACAGGAGCCGCAGCCCGGCCCGTTTCAACCAGCGCAGTGTCTCATAAGTGACGTCGGGCCGCGAATTGGCCGTGAAAGGCAGGCGGTTCCCACGGCGGATCAGTTCCTGTGCCAATTCAAGGGCGTGGCTCTGATCCGCCGTCAGCGTGTCGTCCTCGACGAAAATCTCCTTGACCTGGGGGAGTTCGCGCGTGATGAAGTCGAACTCGTCGGCCACGCTGGCCGCGCTCCGTCTCCGGTATCGGCGGCCGGTCAGCGTCTGTGGCCACAGGCAATACGTACATTGGTAGGGACACCCCCTCCCGGTGATGATCGCCACCTCCGGGTAGCGGGTGACCGAGTAGAAGTAGTCGTCCACCCGCAGGTGGCGCTTGTAGACCTGGCTGACGAAGGGTAAAGCGTCGAGGTTCTCGATCAAGGGCCGGTCGGGGTTGTGGACGATCGTGGTGTCAGCGTGCCGGTAGCTCAGCCCCAGGACGGTGCTCAGGTCACCACCGCCGTCCAGCAGTTGGGCCAGGTCCCGGACGGTGTAATCGTATTCTCGTCTGGTCACCGCGTCAACAGCGGGACTGATGTGCAGACTCGCCTCCGGCAGCGCCGAGACGTGAGGACCCACGAGCAGGACGAAGGTGTTGCCAACCCGGCTCTTGATCGCCTCCGCCACTTTGACGTCGTTATAGATGCTGGGTGTGCTGGTGTCTATCACCACCAGTCGTGGGTGGAACTCCTGGGCCAGGTCGAGCACGTATTGTAGGTCATAGCCAGCCGCCGGTGCGTCAACCAGTTTCACATTGAAACCGCTCTGCTCCAGGACGCCGGCGGCATAAGCCAGCCAGATAGGGTAGTACATCACCCCACTCTTGGTGACGGCGGGGCTGCGCTGGGAGCGAGAGAATCTGGGGTGGAAGGGGGGATTCAATACTAATACGTTCATAACCTGGCCGAACCACACAGACCGCGCGCGGCGCTGGGTTGTTTGTATGCCGTAACATAGTATAATATGCACGACGCACTTCGTCAACTGCGAGGAGGAGACCGTGGTCTCGGTGATCATCCCGGCCTACAACGCAGAGGCTACATTAGGAGGCTGCCTGGCCGCTCTGCACGCCCAGTCATTGAGCCATGACCGCTACGAGGTCATCGTCGTGGACGACGGTTCCACCGACCGGACGGCGGAGGTCGCCCGGCGGCACGGCGTGCGGCTGGTGCGCCAATCCAACGCCGGCCCGGCCGCGGCCCGCAACCGGGGCGCGCAGGCAGCCGGGGGTGAGATCCTGCTCTTCACCGACGCCGACTGCGAGCCGGCCCCCGACTGGATCGAGTGCATGATGGAGCCCTTCTGCGGTCCAGAGGTGGCGGGGGCCAAGGGCGTCTACCGGACGCGGCAGAGGGAACTGGTGGCCCGCTTCGTACAATTGGAGTACGAGGACAAGTACGCCCGCATGTCGCGCCACGACCGCATTGACTTTGTGGACACCTACTCGGCCGCCTACCGGCGGGACGTCTTCCTCGCCAACGGCGGTTTCGACGCCCTCTTCCCCACGGCTTCGGTGGAGGATCAAGAGTTCTCCTTCCGCCTGGCCCGGAAGGGGTACCGGTTGGTGTTCGTCCCCCGCGCCATCGTGTACCATCGCCACGATACCACCCCAGGTGAGTACTGGCGGCGCAAGTTCGGCATCGGCTACTGGAAGGCCCTGCTCCTGCGCTGGCATCCAGAACGGGCGGTACGGGATTCCCATACGCCCCAGGTTCTCAAAGTGCAGATCGGGCTGCTGGGCCTGCTGGGCCTCTCGCTTCTGCTGTCCCCGGTCTGGGCCCCAGCCCGTTGGTCTGCCCTTTCTGTTACCATGCTCTTTGTTCTTGCAGCCGCTCCGTTCCTGTTCCGGGTAACCCGCCGGGACCCGGCAGTGGCAGCGGTGGCTCCCCTGCTCCTGGTGTGGCGAGCGCTGGCGCTGGGCACAGGGTTGGTCGCGGGCTCTCTCCGGTTCTCTCGCCAGGCCAGCCCCCGCCGGCCGCCCATCAGTGGGCTGAATCGGGCCATCAAGCGGGCGCTGGACGTCGCAGGCGGCCTGATCGGCCTGATCCTGGCGGCTCCGCTACTTCCGCTACTGGCGGTGGCCATCAAACTGGATTCGCCCGGCCCCGGCTTCTTCGTCCAGGAACGGGTGGGGGAGAACGGCCGCCCTTTCCGGATGGTCAAGTTGCGGACGATGGTAGACGGTGCAGAGGAGATGCTGCCGGCGCTGGTGGATTTGGAATCCCTGCCCTCGCCGGCCTTCAAGCTCCGCGATGACCCCCGGGTCACCCGGGTAGGGCGCTTTCTGCGACGCACCAGCCTGGACGAACTGCCACAGTTGTGGAACGTTCTCAGGGGAGAGATGAGCCTGGTGGGGCCACGGCCCGAGGAAACTCGGGTTGTCCGTCTCTACAACGACTGGCACCGCCGGCGGCTGGCGGTCAAGCCGGGCATCACCGGGCCTATGCAGGTCAACGGGCGTGCCGACCTCAGTCTGGATGAGCGGACGCGGCTGGAACTGGACTACGTGCGGCACTATTCCTTGTGGAAGGACATCTGCATTCTGTTACGCACAGTGGTCGCCGTCGTCTCTGGCCGGGGCGTTTATTGACGTGGACGGGACGTGGCCGTGTACTGTGTGCTATTTGGCGAGTGGATGGTTGGGCAGTCCTTCGCATAGTCATTAGTGGGTACATCTGGCTGGTGTATTCATGAATTTCCCTGACAGGTCAGCAGCCTATGCGAAAAGGGAGCTGTTATGAAAACAATGCGTCTCTATGCGCCTCGGGATATGAGGTTGGACGATGTCCCCAAACCAGAAGCAGGGCCGGGCGAGGTCCTGGTGCGCGTCCGTGCGGTGGGGGTGTGCGGCTCCGACGTGCATTACTACGTGGACGGTCGCATCGGCAGCGATGTGCCCTCGTTCCCTTACGTGTTGGGCCACGAGTTTGC
>CAZMOT010000105.1:0-11892 GCA_964568065.1 uncultured Anaerolineales bacterium | reverse complement strand
TTGTTCACCCACACGCCCGCACCACCCTCGTCCGCCCACACCTGGCCGCTGCACGACCAGTTGTCGCCGAGGTCGTAGTCGCCCGGGCTGGTGGTGGTGATGCCGACGCAGTTATCGGGCAGGTTGGTCTGGGTGGGCACGGTGCTGCTGATGTTGAGCGCCACGTAAAAGTTGCCGTAGGTATCGCGCGGCACGCTGCCCAAGTTCCAGGTAATGATGCCGCCTGCGCCGATGTCCGGCACGACGCCGCTGGTGTCGGCGAAGTGGGTGGTGGACATGGGCAGCGTGTCGGTGACAAGCGTGTTCGCGGCTGTGCCGTTGCCATTGTTGCGGTATTGGATTTCGTAGATATAGGTGCCGCCGGGACGGGCGATGCCTTGAGTGGTCCGCTTCTCGACCCACAGCCGCGGCCGAGGAATCCAGAAGGAGTACTGCGTCTGGTGGCCGCGCGGGGCGCGATAGTGGACGTTGAACCGGTCGCCGTACTGATTGTCGCTCCCGAAGTCGAGGGTGTAGACGCCCGTGACATCCACCTGTACATCATTGTGCTCGACCCAGCACCCTCCATCCTCGCAATCGCGGTTAGCGTCCAGCGTGCTGTTGGCCGGCGCGGTGCCGGTGACGGTGGGCGTGCCCACAACGGGGTTGGCGGTAATGGTGACCACCTCGGTGAAGTCCACGTACCCGTCGCCAAAGTTCACGGTCACCGTGTTGCTGGGGACGATGGTGCCGTCGGGCAGATTCAGTTGATACCCAGTGGGCCCCTGCCACCAGTCACCCGTCCCAGCGTAGGTCGTGCCGGTGGCGACGACGCCGCTGCTCGGGTGGGTCACAGTGACGTAGATGGTGTTGCCGGGGATGGCGTTATTGCCCCAGACGTTGCTCCTGCCCTCCATATCGTAGTTGGCAGTGATCTGCGGCCACTGGAACTCGCGCCGCACGCGGTTGCCGTTGGGTGCCTGGTAGGTTGCGGCGACGTTGTCGCCCCACTGAACATCTCTGCCAAAGTAAGCCTGATCCAACATGTAGCCATCCACCGGAACGAAACGTCCATCCCAGTTGGACCAGTCTCCACGAGCATGCTCGACAAAGGTCAGCGACTTGGGACCTTCGCCCCAGATCCGGTCGGTGTCCGCGTCGGTCTGGACGGTGAGCATGGGTACCTGCAGACCGGCGGTCCAACCGTCACCGTCGGTCACGGTGACCCAATCACCCGTAGCGATGTCGCCTTGCATATCCAGCCAGTAGCCGCCCCACCACTCGGGCGTATCCTGGGACGTCTGGCGTTTTTGAGTAGAGCCGTCGCTCTCGTACAGCGTGGCAGTCACGATGCCGGACGAAATTCCCCCCGCCGCCACGCCGTTGGGCGGGTTGACCTCAAAGTAGTGCACGTCCCGGTCCACGCGCGTGGCAAAGTCGTTGCCGTCGTAGTGGCGGATGCTGGTCCAGCAACCGTCACGCAGGTCAAAGCCGGGGAAGGTGGCGGTGAAGGGTGAGGAGACGGTGGTGGAGACGCCCATCACGCCGTGGACAGGATACTGTCCACTGTTCCACTGACCCGCCTGGGCCAGCACCCAACCGGGGATGTCGGCGTCGCCCAGTACGCGGTCGCCGGCGGTGTCAAAGTTGAAGCTGAGGTCGGCCACGGTCATCACGCCGCTCCAGGTGGCTGTCTGCAGGGTGATCACGTCTGTCGGCGTGATGTCCTCGCCAAAGTCGATCCCGCCGGTGCCGTTCCCTGAGTTGGTGGTGCCCGTCTGCACAAAGGTGCTTCCGGCGTGGAAGAGGGTGGCGGTGTAGGGTACGTTCGGCGCGTCCCCCGCACCGTAGCCGTTATCCCGATCGGGGCGGGCGGTGATATTGGGCGGGCTTGCGCTCAACAGCACCTCGTCCCCCTCGGCGTCGGCAAAGGCCGGGTAGACCCCATGGCTGGCCTTCAGGTCAAAGCCAGCGAAGGTGGCGGTATAGTGGCCGGAACCGTCGGCGGTGGTGGTTGTCTCGGCGTAGGTGTCCAGTTGCCAGTTCCTGGCAAAGACGCGCACCGTCTCGCCTGGCGGGCAGGTGCCGGTCACCCGCTCCAACGCCGCGTCAGGGCGGGCGGTCAGGTTGCTGGCAGTGGCGGTGATGACGGTGCCGCCGCCCAGGTCCACCTCGACCATGTCGCCTGGCTCAATGTCCACGTTCTGCGCCCAATAGTCGCCGTGGGGCCAGTTGGCGGTGGCCGTCCCATTCCAACGCACGCTGCTGGTCTGGGTGACATAGACGGTCATGGTGACCGGCTGCCCAGGCGTGGCGTGGCCGAACAGATAGGAAAAGGTATCCACGTGGAATACCTCGTCGGGGTAGAGGTAGGACTGCACGGTGTCCGGGCTGGCGGCGTACTCCACCCGCGCATAGTTGTGCGGCCCCAGGTCGTTGGCGGGGAAGGTGGCGGTGAAGGCGCCCGAAGCGTCGGTGGTGGCCGTGATCTGAGGCGCGCCGACCAGGCTCTGCTGCCAGGCCCATATGCCCACGGTGACAGTGACCAGCCTGCCGCCACCCAGCCCGCTGATGGCGCCAACCACCCGGTCGTTGAGCACGTCTATCTGGCCGCTGATGTCCGCCGGGTTCAGGGTGACGGCCAGCGCGCCGTTGACGTAAACCTCGATGGTGTCGCCCCCCACTACGTCCGCCGGCTGGCCATTGGATTGCCAGAGGGGAGTCCAGAAGAAGCCCACGCCATCGGCCTCGGCTGCGCCGTAGGCCGCGCCGCCAACGGTGCGGGTTACCGTTACCACATCGCCCGGATTCACCAGACCCCAGACTGTCTCGTTGACCAAATCCACGGTAAAACCGGGATTGACCGCCTGGGCCTCAGCGGTTGAGCGGCCCATCAAGGCCCACAGCAGCCCCAGCGTCAGGCCCACTCCAAGAACCAATGACCCAAAAAGCCTAAACGATCTGATACTCTTTGATCTCGCCGTCATTGTTTTCCTCCTGTATGCATGACGATCTGTTAGCGCACGTCGAACCACGAAAAGGTATGTCCCAGAAAAGGAAACTCGCCGGGGTCGCCACACACCTCGGTCAGGGAATGACCGAGGGCGCACAGCTACACCACGGCGAGTCCAGCTTCCAGCAGGTTGCCCGCACGACCGCTCTCCTTTCACTCGGGTAACATTGCACAATCTGCGGGGGTCTGTGAGCGCTCTCACAAAACCAAGCTCAGTATACAACAGCTTGGGGCCAATGTCAACAGTTCTTTAGCAATTAATTTACTTGGTCAGCCGATAGCTACCGACGAAGGCCATCGGGTCCAGGTAGCCGTAGTAGTCGGGATGGGCGCGGGCCGGGTCGTCGTCCCAGATGTACCCCACCCCGGCGACCTGGCGGTTACAGGTGCCCCGCGCGCCCGCCGTCCCCGCCAGAAACAGGTTCGATCCGTCGCGGAAGGTGCGCATCTCCCAGTGCAGGTGCTGTTGAATCCCTGGTCATAGACCGTACAGCAATGCTCGCAGGCGGCGACCTCGTTGTATCTACGGAGAAAGCGGGGTTGGACCCCAGACGTGAAGCGTGGAGACACGGGCAAAGTCCCGGTCGTGCGTCGCCAAGTGGCGCAGGCGATTCCGCTGCATCACCGCTATGATGAGAGAGTCGTTGGTCAGCAGGCCGTACTGTTGGCGGATGCGGTTGCCACGGTGCAGGTCCTTGTAACTCACAGACAGGATTCTGATCCCCAGGTGGTAAATCTTGCTGGCCACGGCCATGTGTTGGCGTAGCCCTTTGACCACTTCGGGATGTCGTTTCAGATAGTTGACCGTTTCGGGCGAGGTGGCGAGTCCCAGACTGGTGCGGGCCTCGTTGACCACGACACGATGGATGGTCTCACTGGCAGCAATCACCGAGGTATATCCCTCAATCTCGCGGCTGGCGCACCGGTCAAGGAAATCTCGACACGGCGGTCCCAATTCAGGATGACCGGTGAAGTGGAGGGCCAGAACTGAGGCGTCCACGAAGATGCGCGTGCCCGATGGGACGTGGGCCAGGTCGCTCATAGCTACTCGTCCATTTCGGCGGTGTCGTCCAAGAGGAAGGGAATGTTCTCCAACGACAACTCGGGGCTGGTGGCGATGTACAGCGCCTCGTCGGGATCTTCCACCCTGATCATACCATAGGACTCCCGAACAGTCTGCACACGCGCTTCGATCATCTCCGGCGTCAGTTCATCCGGCCATTTTCCTTCCTGCTCCCAGGGCGGAAGTTTGGCCCACTCTCGCTCCCACTCCTCCTGTTCGCGCCAGAACTCTTCTTCCTCCTCCTGCCGCTGACGCCAGGCGGTGAATGCCTCGTACTCGGCAAAGGGCACCACGGCGGCCACCGGCCGGCCTTCCCGTTCCAGGATGACCGTCTCCTGCTCTAATGTGGTCTCGTCCAACGACAGGTTGTAGGAAGCCTGGGTCTCTTTCAAGATCACTGTACGGGGCATACTGCATCTCCTCTACCATTCCACGGGAGGCGGTATAGCACGTCTCGCCGGGGGCGTCGATTACCGGTTTCTATGCCTCCTCTTCGCCGCTCAGCATTGCCAGCGCCTCTGCTACCCGCGCCGCTGTCGCCGGCTCCAGGGGTACAGTGACCTGGATGTCCGCCAGTGTGTCACGGTCGAAACGGGCAGCCAACGCTCTCGCCTCCGTCGGGTACAACTCCAGCGCCAGCAGGAACTGGCCTGGATTGACGATAGCCACGTCCCGATAGCGGCGCATATCCAGCAGGTCACGATCGCTGCCGACCAGGTAATGAGCCTGCCCTTCCACCGCGCAGGCCAGAAACTTGTCGTCCTTGGGGTCCCGGCAGGCACCGGAAAGGTCCAGAACTCCCGGTACGTGCACCGAGAAGCGTTCCAACCCTTGCACCAACTCGTCTGGCGGAACCGCGGTCAACGCTCGGATGGATAGACGGGACAGTACGTTTGCCAGTTCGGCGCGCGTGTCTGGGGAGGAGAGTAGTGTAAAAGCACCGGCCCGCCAATGCGCCACGACCCGCCGCATCAGTTCGCCACGGGTCAGCACGAAGCTGAGCAGCGAACTGGTGTCGATAACCACGCGCAACACGGTTCATCCCGCAGCCGATGCGACTTCTTCGCGAGCCTGCTCAATGATGGCCAGCACCTCCTCATCGCTCAAGCCCACGTTGCGCTTGGCGTTGCGGGTCGCAGCGTCTTCCAGCCACTCGAAGAACGCCTCTCGCTCTTGCAGAAAGCGCCGGAGCAGCCGGTACTCCTCCAGATTGATGATGACTGCCTGAGGCCGCCCGAAGGTCTCTATGACAAAAGTCTCGCGCCGTTCTCGCACCGCCTGCAGGACATCGGTCAAACTCTGTCGTAAATCCGTCGCGCCGATACTCCGCTCCATAGTAGGCTCCTCCCAGGGAAATTAAAAGGTTTATAACAATTATAAACCTCATACAACTCTCGGTCAAGCCGCGCCGCTGCTGGCCGGAGGTTCTCTCTGCCCAGGATCAGTGGCTCTCGATGAAGGCCACCGGATCCAGATAGCCATAAAAGTCCGGGTGCGCGCGGGCCGAATCGTCGTCCCAGGTGTAGCCCACGCCGGCAACCTGGCGATTACAAGTGCCCCGCGCGCCCGCAGTCCCCGCCGGAAACAGGTTCGATCCGTCGCGGAAGGTGCGCATCTCCCAGTGCAGGTGGCTGTTGAATCCCTGATCATAGACCACGGCGATCACCTGCCCGCGCGCCACCGGCTGGCCCGCCTGCACCTACACCTGATCCACGTGCCAGTAGACGGAGTAGCCCCCGCTGCCATCGGCCAGCAAATGCTCGATGGCAACGATGTAACCTTCGGCACCGGCGTCCAGGACGAAGACGACCACGCCGTCGGCCACGGCGTGGACTGGGGCGTGCCTGGCCTCCCCCCAGACGGTCTGCCCCGCATCGTTCAGCGCGAACAGGTCTACCCCGGCGTGGTAGAGCTGGCTGAAGGGAACGTTGCCGCCGCTGACATCGCGGAAGCAGTTGGAGCGCGCTCCCTGCGCCGGGTTCTGCACGCCGTAGCGAGTGTCCACCGCCAGCGGCCCGGTGACGCCCTGAACGTAGGGGCCATACGACTCGGCGGGCAGCAGGGGAAAGTCGAACACTTCGGCGATGGGCGGTGTGGGCCAGGGGGTGTAGGAGGAGGCGGTGGGGAACGAGGGCAGCGGCCGAGGGAAGAGCCCGCCGAGATAGTGTTCCCACAAATAGACCCCGGCGATCATGCACAAGCCGCTCAGACCGATGAGAGCCAGGAGCAGGATGCGCCCGCGGTTGCGCTTCCGCACGCCGCCGTCCCCCTCGCCGTTACTTGTACTCCTGGCGTAGGGGATACCAGGCATCGAGCGCGACGGTGGGCTCGTCGAGGACGACGGCGCTGTGCGGTACATTGGGCGGGCAGCAGACGCCGTCGCCAGCCCGCAGTACCCGCGTCTCGTCCCCCAGGCAGAACTCCATCGCCCCCTGCACCACGTAGGTGATCTGCTCGTGGGGATGATCGTGCTCCGGGATCACGCTCCCCGGCACGAACTCGAAGAAGGTCATCATCACGTGCTCCAGGTAGACCGCCCGGCGCACCACGCCCGGCAGCATCTCGGTCCCGGGCAGTTCCTTGACAGTGAAGAACGACATTGGATACCCTCCTGCTTTGTGATTCAGTGATCCTCTCCACCACTCATTTCCGCCAGTTTGACCGCCAGGCTCTCAATGTGCTGGCGATTCTCGACCTTTTCCCTCCAGGCCTGCGGGATGGCCTCAACGCCAAGATAGGCCCCTGAGACGGCACAAGCCATCGCGCCCAGCGTGTCCCGATCCCCGCCGTGCAGGGTCGCGCAGAGAAGGCAGGCCTCAAATGACCTGGGGTGACGCAGGAACGCGTAGAGCGCAAACGGCAGCGACTCGTGCACAGCCACGCTGCGCCCCAAACGCCTGGCCGCGTCCAGGGGAAGGACATCGTCGGCAATCAGAGTTCGTACCAGCACCGTCTTGTCCTGCATCTCCGGCGTCCGGACGAAATCCACGAGGCTCTGGGAGAACTGCTCGAACGGGAACGGCTCTTGCGGGCCCAGTTTCACCGCCTGGGCGACGGCCCAGGCCAGAACGGCGGCGCCATCCACGCCGATGGGATGCGCGTGGGTCACAGACGCGGATAGCCGGGCCTGCTCGTAAATGTCCGGCGCGTCGTGGTAGAATAGCCCCACCGGCGCGATCCGCATGGCCGCCCCGTTGCCGAACGAACCCTGCCCACCAAACAGGCTACGGGCCGCCTCCAGGTACGAAATCCCGCGCCTTTCCACCAGGGAGAAAACGGTAGGCGGACCCGCTGCGTATCCCCGCCAGGGCTCGCGCTTAAAGTTCGCCCTGAAGGTATCCCCCAGGTGGTGTTGGTCGAGCCCCCCTACCTGGGTGATAGATTCGGCCAGACCGATCGCCATGGCGGTGTCGTCCGTGTAGGTGAGGACATCCCTCTGCGCAATCTCCGAGCGTAGATCTGCCTCCTCTGGAACCCGGAAAGCCATCTCGCCGATGGCATCGCCCAGCGCGCTCCCCAACATGGCGCCCAGAAACTTTGGCTTTAGATCTACCTCATTATTGCCCTTGGATTCGAAATAACATTCACAATGTTGAAGCGCTTTTTTGGTCATTTGTCATTTGCTCATTTGTCATTGGAACAAAGTTCCCTATCCGGTTGGTCATGCCGTTTTCTCCATTGGTCCTGCCTGGGCCATCCGCGATCGGATGTAGTTTATCCGCGCGTTCGATAGGTCATTATAGAGGTTCCGGGCAGTTACGCAAGTCGGGATGGGCGGATTTGCCTTGCCGGGCCGAACGTGCTACAATGCTCCTGTCTCCCGTAATCCTATCGCAAGCACAATAAAAGGAGGTGCGTCATGCCCGGGTGGATCGCTACAGGTAGTTGCTTCTTCATTGCCGCCCTCGTCGGAATCGGTATGATAATCTTGTCGGCGGTCAAGTTGCTTTACCAGTACGAAAGGGGCGTGATCTTCACGTTGGGTAAGTACTCCGGTACGCGCGAACCTGGCCTGACCTTTATCATCCCCATCTTCCAAACGATGCGCAAGGTGGATATGCGCATTAAGACGGCCGACATCCCCCGTCAGGAGGTGATGACCAGGGATAACATCCCCATGCTCGTCAACGCGGTAGTCTACTTCAAGGTCATCAACCCCGAGGACGTGATCATCAAGATCCAGGATCACATGTTCGCGGTACGTCAGTACACACAGGCGGCGCTGCGGGACGTGATCGGCAACAGCGAGATGGATTCTGTCCTCACCGAGCGAGAGCAAATCGCCGAGAGCATCAAGGAGATCGTGGACGCCGAGACAAACGGCTGGGGCGTGGACGTCGAGTCCATCAAGATTCAGGAGGTCGAGCTGCCGGCCGAGATGAAGCGGGCCATGGCCAAGCAGGCGGAGGCGGAGCGCGAGCGCCGCGCCATGATCATCGCCTCGCAGGGCGAACTCTCTGCCTCGGAGAATCTGCGGCAGGCGGCGGAGAATCTGGCGAAGAGCAAGGGGGCGCTGCATCTGCGCACGCTGCAGACGATCCGCGACATCGCCGCCGATCCTTCGGAGAAGATCATCCTCTTCGTGCCCTCCGACCTGGGTCGCACGCTCGGCTCCCTCGTCGAGGGACAGACGGACTGAGCGGTCGCCATGTTCGACCACAAGACCCGCTACCTGCAAATCGCCTTCAACTACGACGTGGGGCTCGTGCAGCGCGTCCTGCCACGCATCGTGAAAAGCGAGCGCATCCTCATTGAGGCCGGGACGCCCTTCATCAAGCGCGAGGGGCTGGGCGGTATCCGGGCGATCCGCGCCCTCTGGCGCGGCCACCTCGTCGCCGATTTGAAGACGGTGGATGGAGCGGTGGGTGAGGTGAACATGGCGCGGGCGGCCGGCTCGACGGCGGCCACCGTCATCGGCAGCTCGCCCACCGAGGTACTCGATCTCTTTATCGCCCGTTGCGCCGAACTGGGGATGGATTCGATGATTGACATGCTGGGCGTGGACGATCCCTTGAAGGTGATGATGCAGTTGAGGAAGCCGCCAGACGTGGTGGTGCTGCACCGCGGCCGGGACGAGGAGGACACGCGGGGGAAGGTGATCAAGTACAGACACATCAACCGCGTGCGCTCCAAGTTCGACGTGCTGATCTCGGCGGCCGGGGGTGTGGACCTGAAAGAAGCACGCAGCGCCATCTTCAACGGGGCCAACATCGTCGTGGTCAACCTGGTGCATCCGGGCGATCCCTGGGAGGGCATCCGCACCGACAGCGACGTGGGGGCGCTGGCGCGGCAGTTCCTGGCGACGATTGAGTGATTTGAAGGTTATTGTCTGCTCAACCCCAGTAGCGCCAGCACAGCGAGCAGTATATCGGCCACGCTGGGCTCCCAGCCGCCTTCGTTCGCGCAGCGGTCGGCGACCACACCCGTGATCGTCTCCCGCAGCCACGCAATATCATCAGGAAGAGTCGCCAGTCGGAGGTGGTGATGCGGGTGGGCGTGGTCACTTGCCTTCCTGGGCCAACCATTCTCGCACCCAGGCCAGTGCATCCCCCGGCGTACCAATGAGCAACCCCGATCTATCTGCTACCCCGGGATCGTCTATAAAGTGCCGGCGGTCAAAGGTCACCAGATAGTCCACGCTCGCCCCCATCGCCGCTACGACGATAGGTACGTCCGCTCGATGAGCGATGATGTTCTGGTGAGTCTCTACTTCCTCCGGCGAAGGGTCGCGCACGATGCGCAGGCCGGTGCTACACAGGGCTTCCCGGTAGTACTTTAGGGCCTGGGGGACCTTGCGAGCCACTGCCCGCTCCGTCTCCGCCACCACCTGCTCAGAGATGGTGACGGTGATCAGCCCCGTCTCTGCCAGGAGCAGCAAGGCTCGGGCTGCCCCATCGGGGGAGACAACGCCGGCGAAGAGCGCGCTGCTATCCAGGAAAAGGTCAGGCCTGGGCATAGTGCTCTCGGTAGTAGGCCTCTCGCTCTTGATCCAGCGCCTCCAGCATCTCCTCCAGGGTCACCCCCTCCTTCTCCATCAACCGGCCTACCTGGTCCCCCAGGCGCGCCACCTGGGAGACCCGAGGTGTGAGTAGGAAGGAGCCGTCTCCCAGATCCACCAGTGTAAACACATCTCCCTCGCCCAGGTTGTACCGGCGACGCAATTCCACAGGCAGAGTGATGACGCCTTTGCGCCGGACTTGGACCGTCGTTGTGGCCATCGCTTATCCTCCGGGGAAGAATTTCCGAATTTCTTCCCCGATTATAATCCAGGCGGTGCAGAAAGGCAAATCGCTATTTAGAGGACTTTGCCTCCATCACTCGCTCAACTCCAGCACCGCCAGCACAGCGGGCAGCATATCGGCCACGCTGGGCTCCCGGCCGCCCTCGTTCGCGCAGCGGTCGGCCACCACGCCGGCGACCGTCTTCCGCAGCCACACGATGAAATCGCGCGCGATCTCGTCGGGGGAACCGCCGGGGTAGGCAAAAGTCAGCACCACCTCAGACTCCTCCGGAAGGAGCCCCCCGTGCACTCCCGTCGTCGGCCCGCCGAAGTAGTATCCCTCCCGCCCATCGGCCACCAGGATCAAGTCGCCCGTCGCCGCCGAGGCCGCCAGCCGGATGCGATTGGCCGCGTCGGCGTAGCCCAGTTCGGGATGGGCTGCCAGGTAGTCGACGAAGGGCTGCGTCCGCCCGTCGCCCCCTGTAGACAGGACGCGGTATTCCCCCTGCCAGCCCTAGCGCTCCGCGTCCCGCACCAGGATCAGTTCCAGGCTCCCCTGTAACTCATCCTCGTACTTGCCAATCTCGTTCATCTGGCGAAAGGCCTCGGCCACCGGCAGGACGTCCTCCGCGTAGCGCGGCGGGTCGGCCCAGCGACCGGCCCGGTGCTGGAGGTAGACGTGGGCCAGGCCGCCGTTGAGACCCATCACCACGTCGCAGGCGGGGTCCTCGCCGGGGATGTCGTGCACGTCGAGGCCGAGTGCCTGGAAGACGTGGCCCAGTTCCCGGTCGAAGGGAAAACCCAGGCGGATGGAGTGGCGATCGTCGGGAATGACCTCGATCTGGCCGTGGTCGCTCACCAACGCAAAGAGCGTGCCTCCTAGCAGCCCGTGCGTCTCCAGCGCATCCAGCAGCCGCCCGATCTGAACGTCAACCACCTCGCAGAGGTAAGCGGGCTGGCTGGCCGGCCCGTGGACGTGGCTGTGGTGGTCGAGCCCCATAAAGTAGACGGTGAGCACATCAGGGCACCCCTCCGCGTCCAGGTATTCGATCAGGCGGTCGAGCATCCCGCCGTCGTACTCGCCCGCCTCCAGCCCCAGCACCTCTTTCCCCTTGGTGAAGCGGGCAATCTCGACGACGTTGGGGGGCAGCCAGGTTTCAGCGCCACGGGCGTACATGTGATAGGCGACGGCAGAAGTCAGGCCGTGAGCGGAGGCGATCTCGTAGATGGTGGGGGTCTCATTGTCGAGAAGTTGCGAGGCCAGGCCATCGGTGAAGACGCGCACGGCATCGTCCACGGCCAGCGTGTAACCGACGTCGAAGCCAAAGTGGCGCGGGCAGCCGCCGGAGATGCGACCCAGCCGGTCGAAACTCTCGTTGCCAGCGATGCCATGCACACCGGGGTGCTGCCCGGTAAAGATGCTGGCCTGGGCAGCGAAGGTGATGGAGGGAGCGGTGCTGAGCGCGTCTACGTGACAGGCCGTCTCCCCCTCCCGCCCGCCGACGATCCGCTCGACGTTCGGAAGATCTCCTGCCCCCAGTGCTTCCCGGAAGACGTCGCGCCGCAGCCCGTCCACGTCAACGACGACGAGACGGTTGGGTTTCCTCAAAGCAACAC
>CAZMOT010000104.1:0-11927 GCA_964568065.1 uncultured Anaerolineales bacterium | reverse complement strand
GCCGCCATCACACTGATGCTGCCCAAGGAGCAATACGCCCGGGCCAACGGGATGCTGGAGTTGGCCGGGAACGCTTCCAGGGTCTTTGCACCACTCCTGGCCGGGGCCTTGATCGGACCTTTGAGACTCACCGGGATATTGATCGTGGACCTGGTCTCCGCCGCGGTCGCGATCGGTACGCTGCTCTTCGCACATATCCCCCAACCAGCCAGGACCGAGGCCGGCCGCGAGGGGGAGGGGAACTTTTTGCAGGAAGCGATCTACGGCTTTCGCTACATCTTTGCCCGGCCCAGCCTGCTCGGCCTGCAGACAGTCTTCCTGGTCGGAAACTTCTTTTCCAACCTGGCCTTCGCAGTCCTGGCACCGATGATTCTTGGTCGCACCGGGAACAACGAGCTGATCTTTGGGAGTGTGCAGTCGGCCGGGGCCATTGGAGGCGTGGTCGGCGGCCTGGCGATGAGCGCCTGGGGCGGTCCCAGGCGCCGCGTCAACGGGGTGCTGCTGGGCTGGTTCTGCGTGGGACTGCTCGGGCAAACCGTGGTAGGGTTGGGGCGGAGCTTGCCTATCTGGGCCAGCGGCATGTTTCTGTTAGCCGCTTTTAGCCCCATAATTGACGGGTCAAATCAAGCCATCTGGCAAGCCAAGGTCGCGCCCGATGTGCAGGGGCGGGTCTTTACCGCGCGGCTGTTCATCGCCTGGCTGGTGTCACCCATCAGCCAGTTGCTGGCGGGCCCCCTGGCCGACCGAGTCCTGGAGCCCGCGATGACGGAAGGGGGCAGGCTCGCGCCGGTTTTCAGTTGGCTGGTGGGTACCGGCACTGGGGCGGGGATGGCGCTGATATTCGTCGTCACCGGCCTGCTGGCGGCGCTGGCGGGCCTGGGTGGCTACTTGTTCCCCGTCGTGCGTAACGCCGAGGATATTCTACCGGACCACGACGCCGTCGTGGAGCAGGCATAAGATTTGGAAGGAGGGACAGATGGAAGTCACCATATTGACAGAAGCCGAGATCCGGAATTGTGTGGCTCTCGACGCAGAAGCCCTCTCAGCCGTAGCGGACGGGTTCACTCGCCTGGCGGCTGGCGAGGTCACCTTGCCGCCCATCGTGCGCGTCGACGTCCCAGAGCATAAGGGAGAGGTGGACGTCAAGACCGCCTAATACGGGGGCTCGATAGTTTTGCCATCAAGATCGCCTCCGGGTCCTTCGAGAACTACCACCTGGGCTTGCCGACCGGCAGCGGCATGATGGTGATCGTGAGCGCCAGGACCGGTATTCCCGAGGCGGCGCTGCTGGACAACGGCTACCTGACCGACGTGCGCACGGGTGCGGCGGGCGCGTTGGCAGCCCATCACCTGGCTCGCAAGGAGATTGAGACGGCTGGGGTGATCGGGTCGGGTACGCAGGCACGTTACCAGATGATGGGCTTGAAGCAAGTGCGCGACTTTCGGCGGCTGATGATCTATGGTATCATTCCCGACCAGGTCGAACAGTACGCGGACGAGATGGCCCCGGTGCTCGGTGTTGAGATCGTGAAGGCGGAGGACGCGGAAACCGTCGTCCGATCTAGCGACGTCGTGGTAACGGCAACCCCATCGCGGGAGCCGTATCTGAAGGCCGAATGGCTGCACCCTGGCCTGCACATCACAGCGATGGGTTCTGACTCTGAGGAGAAGCAGGAGTTGCACGCCGACGTGCTGGGACGCGCCGATCTTCTCGTCTGCGATAGCAAACGAGAGTGCTTCCGCCTGGGCGAGTTGCACCATGGACTGGAGGAGGGTATCATATCCCAGGACGACGAGATCACAGAGTTGGGCGAGCTGACCTCTGGCCGGAAACCTGGCCGTGGAAGCGATGAAGAGATCACGATCTGCGATCTGACGGGCGTCGGCGTGCAGGATACGGCGATCGCTCTGCTGGCCTGCCGCAAGGCGATGGAGAAAGGGCTGGGGCTGCAAATTCAGGTCTAGAATTCGAGGTTGTTAGTCAAGTTGAAGAACTGAAGGAGGAATCGCATGGCTACATTTCAACTGTTTGACATGGAACGCATGATGTCCAAGTGGGAGAACGTCGTGGAGTATAACTTATCGGAGAGCGGCGTTCATCCCACCACCGTCCGCGAACTGGTGGACGATCCGGCGGTGGTCGAGGAACTGCTGACCACTGAACTGAACTACCCCCAGGCCAACGGCATCGTTGAACTGCGGGAGAACATCGCCGCCCTCTATCCCGGTGCAACTCCCGATAGCGTGCTGGTCACCGTCGGATGCGCCGAGGCCAACTTTATCACGCTCCAGACCCTTCTCGCGCCAGGGGACGAGATGGCGATGATGCTGCCCAACTACATGCAAATCTGGGGCATCGCCCATAACTACGGCGTGCAGCTCAAATCATTCCATCTCAAAGAGGAACGGGGCTGGGCTCCCGACCTGGACGAGTTGAACGACGCCGTCTCGGAAAGGACGAAACTCATCGCCGTCTGCAATCCGAACAACCCCACGGGCTACATCCTCACTGAGGCGGAGATGGATGGTATCGTGGCCGCCGCCGACCGGGTCGGGGCCTGGCTCCTGGCCGACGAGGTGTACAGCGGTGCAGAGCGGCTGACCGACACCCAGACGCCCTCCTTCTGGGGCCGGTACGACAAGGTGCTGGCTATGGGCAGCTTAAGCAAGGCCTACGGGCTGCCAGGGCTGCGGATCGGCTGGGTGGTGGGGCCGGCGGATACCGTGGACGAGATCTGGGCTCGTCACGAGTATACCACCATCGACACCACTATGCTGGCCAACAGGCTGGCGGCAATCGCCCTGTCGCCCCAGGTGCGGCCCCGCCTCATCCAGCGGGCTCGCGATTACATCCGCCGGGGCTTTCCCATCCTCGATGGATGGCTGGAGAGCCACGAGGGGACCTTTTCCCTGGTCCCGTCCAGAGCGGCGGCCATTGCATTCCCCCGTTATCACCTCGACGTCAACTCGACTGAGTTAGTGGAGCGTTTGATCCACGAAAAGAGGGTGTTCATCGTGCCGGGTGATCACTTCGGCATGGATCACTATCTTAGAATCAGTTTCGGCCTGCCGCCCGACTACCTCCGGGCGGGACTGGACAGAATCCACGAGTTGATCGTTGAATTGCAGAAATGACAAGGAGGAGGATCAAATGATCGCCATTACCAATGGCAAAGTGATGACCATCACACAAGGCACGTTGGAGCACGGGACGGTGCTCGTTGACGTTGAGAGCGGGCACATCGTCGCTGTGGGAGAAGAGGTTGAAATCCCAGAAGACGCTAAAGTGTACGATGCGACGGGCAAGGTGGTGATGCCCGGACTAATTGACGCTCACTGCCACGTGGGGATCTTTCACGACGGCATCGGCTGGGAGTATTCCGACGGCAACGAGATGACCGATCCCATCACGCCGCACCTCCGGGCGCTGGACGCAGTGCATCCCGAGGAAGTGGCTTTCAAGGAACTGGTGGCTGCCGGTGTGACGACGGTGCTCACCGGTCCCGGCAGCGGCAACCTCATCGGCGGACAGTGGGTTTGCCTCAAGACCGCGCCCAAGCCGAGTGTGGAGCAGATGGTGCTGCTGGAACCGGCTGGTATGAAAATGGCCCTGGGCGAGAATCCCAAGCGGGTCTACGGCGAGCAAAAGAAGGCACCCTCCACGCGCATGGGAAACGCGGCCACATTGCGCGCCGCGCTGGTGGACGCCCAGAACTATTTGGAAAAATGGCGCCGGTACGAGGCTGAACTGGCCAAGTATCAGGCCAAAGCGGAGGCGGGGGATGAGGACGCGGAAGCGCCCAAACCGCCGGAGCGCGATCTGAAGCTGGAAGCGTTGGGCAAAGTACTGCGCCGCGAGATGAAGGCCCGCGTCCATGCGCACCGGGCCGATGACATGCTCACGGCCATCCGCATTGCCGAAGAGTTTAACCTGGATCTGACGCTGGAACACGCGACCGAGGGCTACAAAATCGCCGATATTCTGGGCGCCAGGGGGATTCCGGTCACTGCCGGGCCAATTCTCTTTTCTCGCGAAAAGTACGAGTTGAAGGACATGACGCCCAAGAACCCCGGCCTCATGGCCAAAGCGGGCGTCAAAGTGGCCATTCAGACCGACGAAATGTCGGCGGTCAAGTACCTGACCATCAACGCCGCATTGGCCGTGCGTGAGGGGATGCCGGAGGAAGAGGCGTTGAAGGCCATCACTATCAACGCTGCCGAGATCATCGGCGTGGCCGACCGGGTAGGCAGCCTGGAGGTGGGCAAAGACGCCGATCTCGTCGTCTTTAGCGGACATCCCTTCGATTACCGCACCGTGGCCGAGTTGGTGTTGGTGGATGGTCAGATGGCCTACAAGCAGGAGCAAGAGCGGATAAACTACATCCGAGCGGCGTAGCACCGGGTCCCCCTGCCGCCCGATCCAGCATATCTTATCCAACACCATCGCCCCCATTACGGTCTCCGCCACACACTGATCCTGTTGATCGAGCTGATGCGTCCTGGCGATGGTAGGCAGGCAGGTGGGATGGGTCCAGGTCAAGCGTGTTACACCGCCCACGTTTGTCCGTTGGGAATCTACAGAGTATAATGGGCCACCGCGGTGATGCCGTGGCAGGGTACCGTTTTATCAAAGTGAGAGGAGAGTAAGCATGAGAATCGTCCTTGACGCCATGGGGTCAGATAGCTACCCCGTTCCCGACGTAGAGGGGGCGGTACTGGCGGCGCGGGAATGGGGCGACGAGATCATCCTCGTCGGGCGCGAGGAGGCGATCAGGCAAGAATTGGCCCGCCACGACACCGCCGATCTCAAGCTGGAGATCGTCCACGCCCCCCAGGTCATCGAAATGGACGATGAGCCGGCCTGGGCCACGCGGGAAAAGAAGCACTCCTCGATGCACGTGGGGATGAAGCTGGTGCGCGATGGCCAGGCCAACAGTTACGTGACCGCTGGCAACACAGGCGGCGTGCTGGCGGTGGCTACGTTACATACCCTGCGCCGCATCCGGGGTGTGAAGCGCCCGGTGCTGGCCGCGATCTTTCCCATGCCCGAAGGTCGCTTCGTTGTGCTTGACATAGGTGCCAACGCCGATTGCCGGCCCGAGTACCTGCTCCAGTTTGCGGTGATGGGCGACGTCTACGCGCGGGCTGTGCTGGGCTGTGACAGACCCCGCGTGGCGCTTCTCTCCAATGGGGAGGAGCCGGACAAGGGAAACACATTGGTCAAGGAGGCCTACAAACTGCTGGCCGACTCTAACCTGAACTTTATCGGCAACGTCGAACCCAAGGAGGCAGTCGCCTGCCACGCCGACGTCGTCGTCACCGATGGCTTTTCTGGCAACGTTTTCCTCAAGACGACCGAGGCCACGGCCAAAATGCTGACCGGCCTCATCCGCGATGAGATCAAGGCCAGTCCACTGACGGCAGTGGGGGGACTTTTGGCTAAGCCCGCCTTTCGCCGCGTGGCACGGCGGGTGGACCCCTTCGAGGTTGGCGGCGGGCCGCTGCTGGGCGTGAACGGGGTGGTGGTGATTGGTCACGGGCGCTCCAACGCTCGCGCAATCAAGAACGCCATCGGGCAGGCACGCAAGGCCGTGCAAGGCGGCGTCGTGGAAGCGATTCGCAACGGGCTGGCGGAGGAGCAGGAATGAATGAGCGCAGACGTGTCGTCGTTACCGGCGTGGGGGCGATGACGCCCCTGGGTCTGACGATGGAGAAGACGTGGGAAGGGTTGCTGGCCGGGCGCTCCGGCGTCGGCCCCATCACCCAGTTCGACGCTTCTGAGTTGCCCGTGCGCATCGCCGGTGAGTTGAAAGGCTTTGATCCCAAGCAGTACATCAACTTCAAGGAGGCCCGGCGTATGGCACGCTGCTCGCAGGTGGCCATCGCGATGGCCCAAGCTGCGTTGGTGGACGCGGGGATGAGTCTGCCTCTAGCCAACGAAGAGCGCGTGGGTGTGTTGATCGGGAGCGCCGCCGGGGGCCTCGATCGCGCCTTCGCGGGGCAAGACCTGTTCCGCACCAAGGGGCTGGCGCGTGTCAGCCCGTTCATTCTCACATCGGCGTCGGTGAACATGCCCTCTCATCACGTGAGCCACTGGGCTGGGGCCAAGGGGCCTATCAGCACAGTGGTCGCCGCCTGCGCGACGGGCACACAGGCCGTGGGAGAGGCCGCCGAGTACATCCGCCGGGGTGCGGCCGACGCGATGTTCTGCGGAGGCGTGGAGGCGCTGATCCACTTTGCTGCCATCGGTGGTTTCTGCGCCATGCGGGCGCTCTCCATCCGCAATGATGAGCCAGAAAAAGCCAGTCGTCCCTTTGACGCCGACCGTGATGGCTTCGTCTACAGCGAGGGAGGCGCGGTGTTCGTCCTGGAGGCGCTGGAACACGCCCAAGCGCGGGGGGCGCACATCCGCGCCGAAGTGCTGGGCCACGCATCCTCATCCGACGCCTTCCACGTGGCCCAGCCAGACCCGGAGGGAATGGGAGCCAGCCGGGCCATGCAGTGGACGGTGGAGAACGCCGGTCTGACGCCGGCCGACGTGGACTACATCAACGCCCACGGCAGCGGCACGCCAATCAGCGATCCGATCGAGACCCTGGCGATCAAGCGGACGTTCGGCGAGCGTGCTTATGAGATTCCCATCAGTTCGACCAAGTCCATGATTGGCCACACGATGGGGGGAGCCGGAGCGATTGAGACTGCCGTGTGCGTGCTGACGGTCGAGCAGGGGATAATCCACCCGACGATCAACCTGGAGACTCCCGATCCAAAGTGCGATCTGGACTATGTACCGGAGGGAACGCGCAAAGTCGACGTGCGCGTCGCTCTCTGCAATTCCTTCGGCCTGGGCGGGCAGAACGCCTGTCTGGTGTTGGGTCGCTTTGAGGAGTGAAGATGCGCATCATTCGCAACGAACGCTACATCCGCGTGCGAAGTTTCATCGGCAAGAACGCAATCTTAGCCGGACTGCTGACACTGATGACCGGTCTGATCATCTCCTTTGCAAAACCGGAATGGGTCACGCTTGTGCTGATGAGCATGACGCTGGGCCTCATGCTTTCGGTGGTGGGGGGGTTCTTTGCCGACCGTTACGTCGGCCCGCTGGCCCACCACGATGCGCTGCCCCGGGTCCTCAAGGGCCTGGACGACCGCTACACGCTCCTGCAGTACGTGCTCCCTGCAGCTCACGTTCTGCTGGAGCCCTGCGGCTGCACTGTCCTCGTGGTCAAGCCACATGGAGGACAGGTGACCTATCAGGATGATGGGCGGTGGAAACACCGACAGCGAGGAAAGATCTTCCGGCAGTTCGCGGGCCAGGAAGTGGTGGGCGCTCCCGACTTTGAAGCCGAGCGCCAGGTGCACAAACTGGAGCGCTGGCTGGCCAAACAACTGCCCGATGTGGAGGTACCCGTGCGGGCGGCCATCGTCTTCGTCAATCCCGACGTCACTCTGGATGCTGCCGCTTCACCGGTACCGGCCTTCTATGGCAAGAAGGTGAAAGCCTGGCTGCGGGGGCCAGGCAGGCTCAAGCCATTGGCAGCAGCCATACAACACCGGTTGGCGGAAGTCCTGGGAGTTGATGACTGATATTAAACCGAAACCTCGATCACGCTTCTGTGTCTATGCTGCCCTGCTGCTAATCACAGCAGTGGCAGCAGGTTTTCGTTTTTACACCATCGCCCGCCTGCCTCCTGGCCTCCACTACGACGAGGCTTTCAACAACCTGTTGGCAATGCGCGTAGTTAGAGATGGCAAGTGGCCTATCTTCTTCATTGAGAATTTCGGGCAGGAGCCTCTCCACATCTACCTGATTGCACTGTTATTTCACCTGACCGGTCCGACCGTTCTAGGCGGACGACTGGTGTCGGCCTTCGTTGGCACTGCTGCCGTGCCACTACTATTTTGGGCAGTGCGGGAGATGTTTCACCAGGAGGCGGGCGAGCGTAGGGCCACGGAACTGGGACTAGCAGCCGCACTCAGCCTGGGAGTGCTCTACTGGCACGCCCACTACAGTCGCATCGGGATGATGCCCATCACGGCGCCCACGATGACGGTGGCAGCTCTCGGCGCGGTCTGGAGTGCACTACGCCAACGGCGCCTGTTGGTGGCCGCTGGAGGAGGAGCGCTGCTGGGGGCAACTCTCTACACCTATTCAGCAGCACGCCTTGTGCCTGTGCTCCTGGCCTTCTTCTTCGGCATCTGGATACTCGCGCAGCGCGGATTCTTGCGAACCCACTGGCGGACTCTGGTGATTGTCGCATCGGTGGCTGCCCTCGTCTTCGCCCCTCTTGGCTATTTCTTCGCCACCCACCCCTTTTGGTTCGCCTTGCGGGCCAGCCAGGTGACGAGCGATGACCTAATGGCAAGTTTTGGCAAGGTGGTAAAAGGACTCATCCTCCGAGGCCAAGGGGACCTTAACCACCGCCAGAACCTACCGGGCCGCCCAGCGCTCGATCTCGCCCAGGCTGTGTTGTTTGTTCTGGGCGTGGGAACGTGCGTGGCGCGGTGCCGTTCTCCGTACTTGTTTCTGCTCTGCTGGCTGGGGATGATGCTACTGCCGAGCGCGCTGACCGAATACCCCCCCCATTTCGGGCGCATGCTGGGCGCGGCACCACCAACCGCCACGCTCGTAGGACTGGGAGCAATAACCCTCTACGACCTGATTTCAGCAGCCACCACGCGCTGGCTCCCCCAGGCCCGGCAGGTAGCCTTGGCAGGAACCGTGCTCCTGCTGACGCTTACCTTTGCGCTGAGTGGAGCGCGAGCAGCGAGGGACTACTTTCTCATCTGGGGACGGTCGGGCGATCTCTTCATCGCCTTCGATGTGGGATTGCGCCAGATCGGGGAGTACGTTGCAGCGTTGCTGCCAGAGCAACGAGTCTACATATCTCCTGTGCCCAACTCCTACGCTACACTGGCCTTCTTGCTGGACGACGAGCCGCATCGCATGCACAGCTACAACGGACGGCGCTGTGTGGTTTACCCAGCCATCACCGAGACGCCGACGACGCACGTGATCGTCGTCCTCGAAGAATCCAATTCACTGCCCACCCTCCAGGCTGCGTTTCCCGACGGTCAGGTAGTCGAAGAAGTGTATATGGGGGATACGCTCTACTCGGTCGCCTACCGCACTCCGACCGGCAGTACAGCCCAGATTGGCCCGATCCACAGGCTGGAGGCGGACTTCGACGGGAAGATTCGGCTGCTGGGCTACGACCGGCCGGCGGGCCCCTTCGTCCCTGGCGATACCATCTCACTGCGGCTCTACTGGCAGTCCCAGGCCTCTATGACGGAGCGGTATAAAGTCTTCGTGCATCTATGGGGCGCGCCCAGCCCGTCGGAAGCCGAATCCATATGGGGACAGGAGGACGTCCACCCCTGCGACAACAGCTACTATACACCGTGGTGGGCAGTAGGAGAGGTCGTCGCCGACGAATACCGAATACCCATCAGCCCCGATACTCCATCAGGGGAGTATCAGTTATTGGTGGGCTTCTACCAGGAAAACGGCCCCCGGCTCCCGGTGCTGGACGCAGTAGGCGAGCCGACCGGTGATTACGTGGCGGTGACAACGGTGCAGGTTGTTGCACGATAACAGGAGCTCCGGCACTCCACGCCGGGGCTTTTTGGATTATCCACCCAACTCCTTCAGCTTGGCTTCCCACTTGGCGTACAGTTTGTTGTAGGTCGCTTCGCTGATCTCCCCCGCGGCCAACCGCATGTCCAGGTTGTCCAACGTGGCCTGGACTTCTGCGGCTGTCTTGGGGGCGGCAGGGGCCGCTGAGGCTGCTGCCGCGGGCTGCTGGGCTGGCTGTTGCATGCTCTGGGTCAGCATCTGCCCCATCGCCGCGCCCATGCCCACGCCTGCTCCCAGGCCGACGCCCGTGCCAGCGCCACCGCCGGGCTGCTGGGCCGCGTCACGCATGGCCCGCGCAGCCTGGAACTGCATATAGGCGCTCATGTCGCCCAGCGCGCCCATAGAAGCGGCCTCGTCAATCGCCTTGGCCGTCTCCTCGGTCGGCCCAACGTACTCGACGTAGACCGAGGTCAGGTTTACCCCGCGGGCCTCGAACTCCTCGGCCGCCTTGGCCCGCACCCCCATCGTCAGTTCTTCCGCCATCCCGGCCAGGTCAATGACCGACTTGCCCATCTCGCCTATCAGGTCGGTCAGCTTGGTCAGGATCATGGAACGGAAGAAGCCCTGAATATCGGATGTGCGGTAGATACTTTGCGTACCGACGATCTTGTTGACGAAGAGTTGCGGGTCAGTGACCTGCAATGCGTAGGAGCCACGCGCCTGCACGCGGGCCATACGCAGGACGGGGTCTTTGATCGTGATGGGCGTCGGCGTGCCCCACTTTAGATCCGTGAACTCGCGCAGGCTGACGAAGTAAACTTCGGCCTTGAAGGGAGTCTCACCAGAGAACGCCTTGCCGATCAGATCCACCAGGAACGGTATGTTGGCGGTGGTGATCGTGTGGGGACCTGGGCCGAACGTGTCCAGCGCCCGACCGTCACGGAAAAAGACCGCCGCCTGGCTGTCGCGGACAATCACCTGCGAGCCAATGCGAAAGTCGCCGGATCCCCGTTCGGGAATACGGTGCACCATTTCCGTACCGGCCTCATCCACGAACTGCACAATATCGAAAATTCGTGCCATCGGATTTCACCTCCTTATTTTACTGGCTGCCCAGTATAGTATGCTCGCGCTGATCGAATGTGCTGTTGGCCTCGCGGCAGATGTCCTGGACGATGCGCACTATCTCGGCCAGTCCCTCGCCGCTGGGGATGGCCTCCCGCAGACGGCCAGACGCTGCGTCCAGCCGATCTACGTACTCAAACAGGGCCGCATCGAAGTTGTACATCTGCTCCAACTCGGCCTCGTTGACCTTCGCGGCGTCGAACAGACCTGAGTAGCCGTAGCTGGCAGTGCGGACGCGATCAATAAAGGTCTGGAGCTGCGTCACCGCGCTACCGACGTCGTCCACCAAGTCTATCTTACCGTGGTTGATCAGGTCCTTCTGCACAACGTCGAGATTCCGACGCTGACCGGCCAACTTCTCGGCCAAGGTCTGGCGCAGAAGTTGATCGGCCTTGCGCCGGGTCTGACGTTCTTGATACCCTCCCCAACCGGGGATGATGTCAGTCAATTTCTCCAACGCTGTGCGACTATCCTTCACTTTCTCGTAGACGTCTCCCATTCTGCAATCCTCCTTGAGCTATGGCGGATAAACTACATCCGTGGGGTAACCAACCTGCTAATCGCTTTCATACACAATATACGTAAATGGTGTGTGCCCGGTTTCACCTCCTCAGTCCGTCAAGAATATCTCCGCCCCACAGTAAGGACACTGGATCACACCCTTGCCGGCCAATTCCACTTCGCCGCCGCAATTGGGGCACTTGTTGCCGCGCAGTTGGGCCGCGTCGCGGGAGATGAGCAGCCCATCGTCCCAGTTGATGTAGCCAGCGAAGAGCCCCTTGTGCACCAGGTCATAGACCCAATCCTTGACCTTATCGCGGCTGGCGTCCAGTTCCAGGGCCACGTCAGAGATTCTGACCTCGCCCTGGGCCTGCACCATTCCGAGTAGCTTGCGCTCCTTCTCGACCACGGCGAATTGGGCGGCCTCCCGCTGACCGCGGATGAACATAAAGATGCCGACACCGATGAGGGGGGCAGCCAAGATAAACGCCAGTACTACCCCCAGCACCGGGGCAGCCAGGTTGGTGTAGTTACCCGAGACATAGCCCACACCAACCCACAACGTGCTCAGCAGGCAAACGCCTATGCCGGCCACGATAAGGATGAGCCCAATGACCTTGCCTGTGTTCATACTGCGCACTCTCCTCGACCGATTTCCGCGACTTGTGCCGCACCACCCGGCACGACAAGTGATCGAGACAGTCTACCCAAACCCACCTCCACC
>CAZMOT010000103.1:0-12122 GCA_964568065.1 uncultured Anaerolineales bacterium | reverse complement strand
CCAAAAAGCGGCTCAACATTCTGAATGTTATTCCGAATCCGAGGGCAATAATGACGTAATACGCTGTGAATGGAGGTCACAATGATCGTAGGTGAGCAAAAACCGCTCGAAGAAATCATGGAACTGCTGGGGGATGCCCGGAGGGTGCTGATGGTGGGGTGCGGCACCTGTGTGACCGTCTGCTTCGCTGGCGGCGAGAAGGAGGTCGGTATCCTGGCCTCGGCGCTGCGGATGAAGAGCAAACTGGAGAACCACTCAATGGAGGTGGACGAGGTCACGGTGCAGCGCCAGTGCGAGTGGGAGTACATTGACCCGCTGGGGGAGCGGCTGGAGGAGTACGACGTCATTCTCAGCCTGGCCTGCGGCATCGGCGTGCAGGCAATGAACGAGCGCTTCCCCGACGCCATCACGCTGCCTGGGCTCAACACCACCTTCCTGGGCCTGCCGGAGGAGCAAGGGGTGTGGGAGGAGCGATGCCAGGCCTGTGGCGACTGCATCCTGGGTCTCACCGCCGGCATCTGTCCCATCGCGCGCTGCTCCAAGCAACTGCTCAATGGACCCTGTGGCGGTTCCCAGAACGGGGTGTGTGAGATAGACCCCGATGTCCCCTGCGCCTGGCATCTGATCTGGGAACGGGTGGTCAAACTGGGGAGGGAAGAGCAATTGCTGGAAATTCAGCCCCCCAAGGACTGGTCGAGCAGCCGTGATGGTGGTCCGCGCAAGATCGTGCGTGAGGACCTGCGGCTGCCTGCCCTGAGCAGAGTCGAAGGGGCGGAGGAGCAGGGAGGGGACTGACTCGTATTCAGGGGATGAGCCAGATGGGAGACGAGGGCGCAGGATTGTTGGGCGAAGAACTGGGACTGTTGCGCTGGCTGCGGCAGTACGTCCAGTTACGTTGGCTGGCCGTTAGTGCAGTGTTGCTCGGAACGCTGGTGGCCCGTTTCGTACTCTCGCTCGGCGTACCGCTGTTTCCGGTGTTTAGCATCACCGCTGCCATTGCTCTCTACAACGTTCTTTTCAGTATCTGGCAGCAGCGGCACGAGCGGCACGATCTCCTGGAGCCCGGGGCCACGGCGCGCTGGGGCCGGCGCTTCGCCTTCGCCCAGGTTGTCGCTGACCTCATCGCACTGACCGTGCTGCTGCATTTCGTCGGTGGGATTGAGACGCCGTTTTTCCTGTTCTATCTTTTCCACGTCGGTTTCGGCAGCATTATGCTCAGCCGCCGGGATGCCTACGAGGTCATGGCGCTGGCGATAGGGCTGTTCGTGCTGCTGGTCGGGGCAGAGTTCCTGGGCTGGCTGCCCCACGTTCATCTGGAGGGATTCGTACCGCCCCATCTCTACCAGGAGTGGACTTATGTGGCGGCAGTACTGGTAGGTTTCGCCGTGACTCTCATCGTCTCGACAGCAGGGGCGACTACCATTGTGGCAGAGTTGCGTCTTCAGTGGAAGCAGCAGGCACAGGCCAAGGAGCGGGAACTGGAGGCGACAGCCAGGAAGCTTGCGGAGTTGGATCGTATGCGGGTCTTCTTCCTGGGGTTGGCCTCACACGATCTGAAGACGCCGCTGGCAGTGGTCGCCAACTATCTACAGGCGATCCTCGATGGCTTCGTCGGCGAAATTGACGTAAACAGCGAGAAGCAGCGTCGCTGGATGGAACGGGCCAACGTCCGCGTCCTGGAGCTAACTCGGATGATCAACGATTTCCTGGACGTGTCGCAACTTGCTCCGGAGCGCATCCTGGTCGAAATGGAGCGAATGGTGCCTGTTCACTTCAATGACGCCGTGCAGCGGTCGGTTCAGGAAGTGCGGGCCAGAGCGAAGGAGAAGGACGTCACGCTGCGGGTGAAACTGCCCCAGCAGTTGCCGCCGGTGCACGCAGCGCCCCGCCGGCTGCAACAGGTCATCACCAATCTGCTCGATAATGCCGTCAAGTTCTCCCCACGCCAGGGAGAGGTGGTGCTGGAAGTGCACCAGCAGGGCGATGGGATCCGGGTGGACGTGGTGGACGCAGGCCCGGGTATTCCGACCCTCTACGTGCCCCACATTTTCGAGGACTACTTCCGGGCGCGGCGCAAGGAGTTCGTGCCAGGCGCGGGCCTGGGCCTCAGCACTGCCCGCAAGATCGTCGAGGCCCACGGAGGCGAAATCTGGGTTGAGAGTCCCTACTTTGAGGATGCCAAAGAACGAAAATATGGCAGTTGCTTTTCATTTACGCTCCCGGGATGTCAGCAGATGGATGGTGGATTAGCGGAGAGGAGTGATGAGTGATGGTTACCATTGAGATGCTGAAACGGTTCCCCCTGCTGGCTTATCTCCCCCACGAAGACCTGGACGAACTGACAGAGATTTGCGAGATTGAGACCCGTGAGGAGGGAGAGGTCTTTGCCCACGAGGGTGACCCGGCCGACAAGTTGCGGCTGGTGCTGCTGGGTAAGGTGGCGCTGGATAAGCGCATCCAGTTGGGTCTTCACGGTTCGGTGCGCCGGGCCAACGTGAGCATCATCGGGCCAGGCGGGGCAGTGGGCTGGTCTGCACTGGCAGCTCCGTACACCTTCACGCTCTCCTGTGTCTGTCTGGAGCCGTGCAAGTTCATCACTCTCGACGCGAGAATGCTCCGGGACTTTATGGCCCAGAATCCCCAGGCGGCCTACAGACTCATGAGCGGCATTGCCGAACTGGTCGGCACGCGGCTGAGAGATGTGACAGGCATGCTAACCTATTTCCTCTCCATTGTTTCGCACGAGCTGAAAGCCCCGTTGGCCGCTGTGGAGAACTACCTGGAGGTGATGCTGGGCGGCTTCACCGGAGAACTGACCCCCAAGCAGCAGCGCATGCTGGAGCGGAGCGTGCTGCGTATTCACGACCTCTCCGGTCTCATCAGTGGCCTGCTCGACCTGGCGCGCATGCGCCCCGAGCAGATACAGGCCGAGTTCGTGCGCTTCAACCCCCGAGAGTCTGGCGACCGCTCAGTCGAGGATACGCAACTGGCGGCCCAGGAAAAGGGGGTCACGATCAAGGTGGAGGCACCGAGGGAGTTCAGGGAGATCGTGGGCGCTCCGCAGCGGTTGCGCCAGGTGCTGACCAATCTGCTCAGCAACGCCATCAAGTTCTCGCCCCCGGGAAGCACCGTCACATTCCGTTCCTGGGAGACGGAGGATGAGTTGTGGGCCGAAGTGAGCGACGAGGGCATCGGCATTCCACCCGAAGACCAGGCCCATATCTTTGAGGACTTTTTCCGGGCGCGCAACGTAGGAGACGTGAGTGGGGCCGGGTTGGGGCTCTCTATCGCCAGGAAGATTGTGGATGCGCATCACGGGCGCATCTGGCTGGAAAGCCCCTACGATGGAGGCGACACGCCGGGCACGAGGTTCACCGTGGTGTTACCGCGCGATCTACCGTTGCCAGGGGAACAAGAGGGTACACAAGACACGCCGCTCGCCGAAGAGCGTGATGGCGAACATGATTGAAAGAATGTATACTTCCAAGAAAGGATGATGCGATATGAAGAGTGGAACCAATTTGGAGAAGGTACTGGCGGAAGGACACTTTGCCGTCACAGGTGAATTGGGACCGCCCAAGGGCACCAGCGCCGACTTTGTCCGCCGTCATGCCGAGATCATCAGGAACTATGTGGACGCGGCCAACATCACCGATAACCAGACGGCCGTGGTGCGTATGTCCAGCGTGGCTGCCTGTGCGATCATCAAGCAGATAGGGCTCGACCCGGTGATGCAGATGACGTGCCGTGACCGCAACCGCATCGCCATCCAGTCAGACATTCTGGGGGCAGTGGCACTGGATATTGGCAATCTGCTGTGTCTTTCGGGTGACCATCAAAAGTTCGGCAACCATCCGGAAGCGAAGAACGTGCACGACATTGATTCGATGCACCTCATCCAGATGGCCAAGCGTATGCGGGACGACGCTCAGTTCCTCAGCGGCGACAAGGTCTCCGGCGGCGTGCCCCTGTTCATCGGCGCGGCGGCCAACCCCTTCGCCGACCCCTTCGAATTTCGCCCCATCCGACTGGAGAAGAAAGTGCGCGCCGGAGCCGACTTTATCCAGACGCAGGGTGTTTTCGAGGTGGAGCGCTTCGCCCGTTACATGGAACTGGTGCGCGAGCGCGGCCTGCACGAGCAGGTCTACATCCTGGCCGGTATTATCCCCATGAAATCGGCTGGCATGGCACGCTATATGCGCGACTACGTCGCTGGCCTGACCGTGCCCGACGAACTCGTCAAGCGCATGGAAAACGCCGAAGACGCCAAGGAGGAGGGCGTTAGAATCGCCGTGGAGCTTATCGAGCAAATGCGTGAGATCGAAGGCGTGCACGGTGTCCACATCATGGCGGTTGCCTGGGAAGAAATCGTGCCCGTGATCGTCGAGCGGGCTGGCCTCTACCCCAGGCCCATTCTGTAGACTGTGTAGCCACTTTTACCAGTATTAAGGAGGGAGACTGATGGAGCAGCGACTCAAGATTCTGGTAGTAGACGACGACCCGGACATCATCGAGGCCATCACCACTGTTCTGGAGAGCGTGGACGAGTACGACGTGCGCACGGCTCGCGATGGGCTGGAGTGCATGCAGGCGATCAAGGAGGACCTCCCCGATCTGCTGATCCTGGACCTGTTGATGCCGCGCATGGACGGCTTCGCGGTGGTGCGCGACCTGCGGGACAATCCCCGCCATCGCCAATTGCCGATTATGATCCTGACAAGTGTACGCGAGGATGCCAGTTACCGGCGCTACGAGTTGGAGACGGGGCTGGCGATGGACGTGCAGGACTATATCGAGAAACCGGTGCCGCCGGCCGAGCTGCTGCGCCGCACCGCAAAATTACTGAAGCGGGGGTGAGAGATGGCAGAGCCAAAGGATGTAAACAAAATACTACTTATTGACGACGACCCCGACTTTGTCGAGGCGACGTGCACCGTGCTGGAGAGCGTGCCCTACGAGGTGATCGTGGCCTACGACGGCGACGAGGGGCTGGTTAAGGTACAGGAGGAGCGGCCCGACCTCATCCTGCTGGACATCATCATGCCCACCCAGGATGGCTTCCACGTGTGCGAGAAACTGAAGAGCGATCCGGAATTGTGGCACATCCCGGTCATCATGCTGACCAGCCTTTCGCAGCGCATCAGTGATACAGCCTTCTCGGTGCAAGATGGCATGATGCTGGAGGCGGACGATTTCATTGACAAACCGGTGCGCCCGAAAGAACTACTGGCGCGGATAGCGCGACTGCTAATCCCCAGTCGTTAGCCGCGTGCTGCTACTCGAGGAGTCGGACGATGATCATTACTGAGCAAAAAGAATTCGACGAAATCCTGCATTCGCTGGAAGGACACGAGCGGGTGTTTCTCGTCGGCTGTGGCATCTGCGCCACGACCTGGGGCACCGGAGGCGAGAAGGAGACGCGCGAGATGGCGGCGCAGTTGGTCGAAGCGGGAAAGGAGTGCACCGGGTGGATCGTCACCGAGGAAGCCACGTGTGACGTTCGAACCACCCGCCGGCTGCTGAAGCGGAACAAGGAGTCCCCCCCGGCAGCCGGGGGGGGCTGGGGGGGGGCGGATGCTTTGCTCGTCCTGGCCTGCGGAGCGGGCGTGCAGACCGTGGCCTCACTGGTAGATATGCCCGTCTATCCGGCGCTCAACACGCTCTTCCTGGCTCGTTTGCAGAACCTGAGTGTCTGTGATGAGCGCTGCCGTCTCTGCGGCGCGTGCATCCTGGCCGAGACAGCCGCCATCTGCCCGGTCACGCTCTGCCCCAAGGGATTGATGAACGGTCCCTGTGGCGGTTACGAGGACGGCAAGTGCGAGGTGGACCGCGAGCGCGACTGCGCCTGGGTCGCCATCTACGAACGGATGGAGACGCTGGGGCAGCGAGAGCGGTTCACGGTCATCCACGAGCCCAAGGATTGGCGCGAAGACCGCCACCCGGGTTTCATCAACAAGCGAGCCCCCAAAGTGGAAACTGAGGCGCTTGGATAGGGGAGGAGACGATGAGTAAGCTGGCAGAATCCATCGCCACAGGCAAGTTCGTCGTTACTGCCGAACTTGGCCCGCCCAAGGGGACAGACGTGACGCATTTGCTGGAGATGGCCGAGCTTGTGCGCGATCACGTGGACGCAGTCAACGTCACTGACCAGCAGAGTTCGGTGATGATGCTGGGCTCGCTGACAGTGTGCCACCTGCTGCACCAACGCAGGATTGAGCCGGTCTTCCAGGTCACCTGCCGTGACCGCAACCGTATTGCGTTGCAGTCGGACCTGCTCAGCGCGGCGGTGCTGGGCGTCGAAAATGTGCTCTGTCTCACCGGCGACTATGTCACACTGGGCGACCACCCGCAGGCTAAACCGGTCTTCGACCTGGACTCGGTCACGCTTCTGCGGACGGTGGCTGCCTTGCAGGAAGGGCACGACCTGGCTGGCAAGCCACTCCGGGGAGTGCCGACGTTCTTTCCTGGCGCGGTCGTCAGCCCGGAGGCGAACCCGCTTGGCCCGCAGATTGCTAAAATGGAAAAGAAGGTCGCGGCCGGGGCCAGGTTCTTCCAGACCCAGGCGGTCTACGACCCGGCGCGGTTCGAGGCCTTTGTGCGGCAGGTGGAGTACCTGAACGTACCCATCCTGGTCGGGATCATCCTCCTCAAGTCGGCCGGTATGGCCCGCTTCATGAACAGCAACGTGGCGGGTGTGAACGTTCCGGACGCATTAATTGAGGAGATCGGTGGTGCCTCTAAGCCGGACCGCCCGGCCAAGGCGGTCGAGATTGGGGCCCGCCTGATCCGCGAGATGAAGGAGATATGCCAGGGAGTGCACATCATGACACTCGGCTGGGAGCAGCACGTGCCGCAATTGTTGGAGGAGGCCAGGCTAGGTCAGTGAACAGAGCTGTCTGGCGTCGGCCCCCTCAAATTTATGTTGATGCATTGGTAGTTGGTCTCTGTTACCAATATACCAATTCACCAGCTTCCCAATTTACCAACCTGGAGAATGTGTATGGCTACTAGACAACGTGTAGAAACAGAAACACTGGCTGAAATCGTCGAGCGTGAGACCGACTCGAACGTCTACCTCTGCTATCAGTGTGTGCGGTGCTCCAGTGGGTGCCCGGTGGCGGAGCACATGGACCTCCTGCCCAACCAGGTGATGCGGGCCATCCAGTTCAACGACGATCGGGTTCTGGAGGCCAAGACCCCCTGGATATGCGCTGCCTGTCAAACCTGTACCACCCACTGCCCGCAGGGGCTGGATATCGCCGCGGTGATGGACGTCCTCCGCATCGAGGCGCGGCGGCGCAAGATCAAGCCGCCTGTGCCGGAGGTGGAGCTGTTCACCCAGGTCTTCCTGTGCGACATCGGTATCTTTGGCCGTCTCTACGAGGCCGGGCTGATGGCGGCGATGAACATGCTGACGCTTCAGCCGCTCAAGGATATGGACCTGGGCGTGCCGATGATCCTCAAGCGCAAGATCCGGCTCTTGCCCGAGTTCGTCCGCCCTCCCAGGCGGGTCCGGCAGGTGCAGCCCAAGGGGAACACCATCGCTTACTACCCGGGCTGCTCCCTGGAGTCCACCGCTACCGAGTACGACCACACCTTCCGGGCCGTGTGTAAGGCACTGGACCTGGAATTGATCGAACCGCCCCGCTGGATCTGCTGTGGCTCCACCCCTGCCCACACCACCGACCCCGTGCTGGCAGGTTACTACGCGATCCTCAATCTCTCCCTTGTCGAGCGGATGGGGCTAAATCAGATGGTCGCTCCGTGCCTGGGCTGCTACCAGCGCTTCAGGGCCGCCACCCACGAGATGGCGCGCGACCCCGAACTGGCGGCGAAGGTGGCGGAGAAGATAGGGTACGAATATCAGGGCACGGTCGAGGCGTTGCACGCCGTGGAGACTTTGCTAGAACGGGTGGGCTTGGACGCCATCCACGCCCGGGTGGAGAAGCCATTGAAGGGGCTGCGGGTGGCCTCCTATTACGGCTGCGCGACGACCCGGCCCCCCAAGTATACCGGCGCGGAGAGTCCCGAGAATCCCACCTGCATGGATGATATCGTGCGCGCCCTGGGAGCAGAGCCGGTGGATTGGTCGTACAAGACCGACTGCTGTGGGGGCAGCCTGGGTATTTCTCAGACCTCTCTGGCGTTGGAACTCTCCGCCAAGATCATTGAGAATGCCCGGGCCTGCGGGGCGGACATCATGATCAATGCCTGCCCCCTGTGCCAGGTGAACGTGGAAAACCGCCAGATGCAGATGGACCTGGGGTTCGAGATGCCAGTCCTCTATATTACCCAGTTGATGGCCCTGGCCTTCGGCTTGGGGGAGAAGAAGGCGGAACTGGACAAGAACATGGTAGATCCCCGCCCGGTGCTCCGGGAGCGGGGGATTCTCGTTGACGGGTAATAGCGGTGAGCGAGACGGTGTCGGCGTGAGTGTGGCGTATGTGGATAGAATATACTCGCGGCGGCTTTGCTGAACTGGCCCGCCCGCATAGGGAGATGACTCTGTGACCCTGTTGAACAAGATCGCCATCAGTGGCAAGGGAGGTGTAGGCAAGACGACCCTCGCCGCGCTTCTGGCCCACATTTACGCACAACAAAATCGCAAAGTCATCGCTATTGACGCCGACCCGGCCGGTGGGCTGGCCGAGGCATTGGGGCTCCCACCCGACCTGGCCACTAAGGCCACGCCGGTGGCCAAGATGGATGACCTGATCTACGAGCGCACGGGCGCCAAGCCCGGCAGTTTCGGCGGCTTCTTCAGCCTCAACCCCCGCGTGGACGACATTCCCGACCGTTTCAGCGTCTCCCATCGAGGGATTCGCTTCCTACGGCTGGGCACCATCGAATCTGGCGGCAGCGGTTGCATCTGCCCCGAGAGCGCGTTACTCAGGGCGCTGGTCACCCACCTGCTGCTCTATCGCGACGAGATGATGATACTCGACATGGAGGCCGGGGTGGAGCACCTGGGCCGGGCGACGGCCCAGGCGGTAGACGCATTCCTGGTCGTCATTGAGCCGGGACGGCGCAGCCTGGCTACGGCGGAGCGCATTCGCCAATTGGCAGGGGACATCGGCATCAGCCGCGTCTATGCAGTGGGTAACAAAGTGCGTGGGGAGAGCGATTGGGCGTTCATTCAGGCCGAAAGCTCCGTGCCCACGCTGGGTTATCTCTCTGCCAACCCAGAACTGACCGAAGCGGACATGCAAGGCAAGGGAGTCTTCGATGCTGCTTCCCGGACCGTCGAGGAGGCGCGGGCGATTGTGGCGGCGCTGGAGAGGCTCTGGGGGTAGGTGAACGGTACGGGCGATATGCTGGATGCTGGCTAGCTCGTGTGGGTTACGAGCATCGAGCAGCAAGCAACAAAAATCGGGAACTCTATCAACGGCTGGTGTAATGCGCTATCTCACGCTCAAAGTCCTGATTCTCTATCGTCGCATTATCGAGGAATCCGGCGGCACGGCAGGTATTCGAGACCTAAATGTGCTTGAGTCGGCATTGGCTCAACCTCGTCAAACGTTCGGTGGCACAGAACTCTATCCTACACTTGTTGAGAAAGCTGCAGCGTTGGGCTTTTCCCTCATCAGGAATCGCCCGTTTGTAGACGGCAACAAGCGTGTTAGGGGCTCACGTTGTAGAAATGGGATCACGGTGTCCAGATTGACTGCACGCTTACCGGCCCAGGTGCTCATCCTATGGGCTGTGACACTGCTGGTGCCCTTCGCCGTGCAGGCCGACGAACCGCCCCCTTCGGCTTTCGTAGAAGGGGTGGTCGGCCACCCGCAGGAGCACAATCTGAGTTGTGAGTCTCGCTCGGCGACAGACCTGTCCGCCTTCTGGGGGGTGGAGTTCGCCGAGGATGACTTTTTCCGTCGCCTGCCCAGGTCCGATAACCCTCACCGTGGCTTTCTGGGCGACGTGGATCTTCCACCGGGCACTATGCCGCCAACTGGTTATGGCGTCTACGTCGGGCCGGTCGCGGCCACGCTGCGCAGTTTTGGGCTCGATGCACGAGCCTGGCACGAGTGGAACCTGGATAGCCTGAGGGCGGAACTGGCCGCCGGGCGGACGGTCATCGTATGGGCGACCTACGATATGAGGTTGCCGGGTGTGGAAACCTGGGTATCGTCAGACGGCGCGACCTCCGTCGTGGTGAAGTGGCAGCATACCTTCATCGCCGTCGGCTACGACGAGGGTGGAGTTTACCTGGTGGATGCTTATGATGGGATGACAAAGTACTTCTCTTACGAAACGTTTATGCCTGCCTGGGACCAGTTGGGGAGAATGGCGGTGACAGTTGAGGGGCCATTGGTCCAGCCTGGAGGGCAGATGTGGAAGGCGGCGGATGTAGATAGTCGTCGCCAGTTTGTTGTGGACGGCCGGTGGATCGCCGGCCCTGAGTGAAACTATACAATATTTAGGAGGAAAAGCAATGCCCAGTATGAAAGACGTTGCCAAGATGATGGAGAAGGTCGGCATTCCTGGACAGGATGCCTACGACTTGCCCAGTAGCGCCAAGACCTTCCCCGATGGGGCCCACTACCGCATGGAGATCTCCGGCGTAGAGCGCCCCAAGGTGCTGGAGGCGGTGATTGATGAATCGCGCCAGCGCAACATCCCTATCCATCGTCTCATTTCAGTGGTGATGGGCGCGACGCTGCTGGACAAGGCCGAACTGAAGGACTTTGCGCAGATGGCCGCCGAAGCCAAGATGGAGGTCATCCTCACGCCAGGGCCGCGCGCCGGATGGGACATCGGGCGGCAACTGGCCACGCCCGAAGGCGCGCTGTCCGGCATCCGTTGCCGAGGCTCCAAGGCACTGAATCAGACCATTACCGACATTATGACGTGCATTGACCTCGGCTTTCGCGGTTTCCTGGTGGTGGATGAGGGGGAACTCTGGTTGCTCAACGAGATGAAGAAGAATGGTGACATCCCCGAGGACGTGATCTTCAAGGTGAGCATCTACGCCGGGCACGCCAACGCCGCCGGCGGCAAGGTGCTGGAGATGCTGGGGGCCGGGACGTTCAACCCGGTCGCCGACCTGACGCTGCCCCAGTTCGCCGCCATCCGGCAGGCGATTGACATGCCGCTTGACGTGCACGTCATCATCACCGAGTCGTTCGGAGGCTACATGCGCTTCTACGATGCCCCGGACATGGCTCGCGTATGCTCCCCCTGCTATTTCAAAATCGAGCCTGGCCCGGCGTGTGCTGCAACCGGCGCGGCGCTCTACAAGCCGTGGATCAGCGGGGACATGCTGGCCGACTGGGGGCGGGTGAAGGTCAAGTACGCCCAGATTCTCCACGAGATCATCCAGGAAAACAATCCGAATCTGAAACTTTCGGACCTGGGGCCGGATGATCTGGCGATTCCTGAGCCATAGAGTTATTGAATCGGTAGGCTGGTAGACTGGTGATTGGTCTCCTCGACCAATCTACCATACCAACCTGCCAGGGAGGTAAACAAATGGAGAAGAATATGACCGAGTCGTTCATTGAACTGATCCGCCGGGCGTCAACCGACCTGCCGGCGGACGTAGAGATGGCTCTGCAGGCAGCCCACAAGCGGGAGGAGCCAGGCTCGGCGGCCGCAGGCGCACTGGCGACCATCCTGGAGAACGTAGCCCTGGCCCGTGCCAACTCCACCCCTATCTGCCAGGACACAGGTACGCCTATCTTCTACGTGTCCCACCCCCAAGGGATGAGTACGCGCGAGTTGCGGGCGCAGATCAAGGAGGCAGTAGTCGAGGCCACCGGCCGGGCCTACCTGCGACCCAACGCCGTAGACTCCCTCACCGGCCGCAACAGCGGGAATAACCTGGGAGCCTGCTTTCCCACCTTCCACTTCGATGAGTGGAAGAAGGAACACCTGAGAGTAGAACTGCTCCTCAAGGGCGGCGGGAGCGAGAACGTGGGCGCGCAGTACAAACTACCTCACGTCCCGCTAAAGGCCGGGCGAGATCTGGACGGGGTTCGCAAAGTGGCGCTGGAGGCCGTCTATCAGGCGCAGGGGAAGGGGTGCGCGCCGGCGGTGCTGGGCATCGCCATCGGCGGCGACCGAGGCAGCGGCTACGTCCACGCCAAGGAGCAACTCTTCCGTCCGCTGGACGACGTCAACCC
>CAZMOT010000102.1:0-12132 GCA_964568065.1 uncultured Anaerolineales bacterium | reverse complement strand
GGGTTAGACCGTCCACCCGCCAGAGGCCGAGGGTGTCAATGGATGGGTCATCTGTTGATCCGGCCAGCAAGTCCCGGATGAGTTGAGGGCTGGGCTGGGGGGCGTGGGCGTGGCCAGCCATCGGCAAATGAGCCAGGGCGCGGGCTTCCTCCGCCGCGTCGGGGATCAGGCTGGGCAGTGCGTCGCGCAGAGCCGGGGGGGGCACGTGGAAGGGATGGGTGGAGATTGGAGGTTGGAGATTGGAGATTGGAGATTGGAAATTGGAAATTGGAGGGAGCGGTTTTCCTTCGCCCCACAGGAAGAGGTAGCCTGGGGAACCGGAGCCAGGGAGCCAGGTGGCGTGGAGCACCCGCCGCCCCGGCAGGAGCGCGATCGTGTCGTGCTCGTATTTATCTCCGGCGGCGGACCCTTCCCCTGGCACCGCCTCACCCGGCTGGCGCTCCTGCTCCCACGCCGCCAGCCGTTCCCGCACCTGCGCCAGTGAGGTGAGGCCGAAGCCACGCAGGGCCAGGAGTTCGGCGTCGCTGCGGGCGGCTAGTTTCTCCGGCGTGGTGATGCCGGCCCGCACCAGCGCGTTGTGGGCGCGGGTGGGCAGGTTTAGCGAGTCAATGGGGTATCGTGTGGTCAGATCGGTCATTGGGGTCTATCATAACGCAAAAGGAGGGGATTAGCAAGGCAGAGATGGCGGTGGATCGCCCACATCTAATCTCTGAGAACGCTGATTTCACATCTGAGATCGCGTTGAAACCTATGCCATTGTATAGTATAATACAGGTAAGTTACCGAAAAAGGCAGGTGAGGTCTAATGATCGAGACGACAGTAGAACAGCGTGTCACCGACCTGGAAGGGTTGATGGCGCAAGTATGGCGTACCATTGATCGGGTGGATCGCCAGATTGAGCGAACACAGCGCCTGGTCGACCAAACGCAACGCCAGGTTGACCAAACGTCCCGTGAAATGCGCGAGTTCAAAGAGGAGATGCGCGAGTCCAGGATAGAAATGAACAAAAAGTGGGGCGAGTTGGCGAACAAGATGGGCACTATGGCCGAAGACCTGGTGGCTCCCAGCATCCCCCGTATCCTGCGCAAAACTGTAGGTTGCCCCGATGACCGTGTAGCAAGCGTGGCGGTGCGCGTGCGAAGGCTACATCCCACTGACCGGAGTCGCTCACGAGAGTTCGACGTGGTGGCGGTGTGTGGCGAACACGTGTTGATCAACAAGACCAGGAGCCGTCTGAGTGCGCAAGACGTGCAGGATTTTGCGCGACGGTTGCCAGAAGCGCGCGATTTCTTTCCTGAATATGCGAATAAAAAGTTCGTCGGTGCCATCGCCTCCTTGTACGTGGAGGAGAGCGTGGTGCGGTACGGCGAGAAGCAAGGACTGATCGTTTTGGGGTTTGGAGAAGACGTGATGGAGGTGTTGAATTCGCCCGGCTTTGTGCCCAAAACGTTCCGAGTCCTGTCTCCTTCTTGACGCAGCAGGAGCCACGCGACTATCAGTTGCGTGGCTCCTGCTGTTTAGGCGACTGGCATCTTATTGCAGTGCACCGATGATTCCACAGTAGAGGCAAGGTGACCTCGCCCCTACCGTGCGCGTTAATGGTTTCGCAGCACCAGCCCTTCGAGTTACCTCAGGACAAGCGGCAGGTAGATGCGATACTGCCGCTTCCCCGCCAGGCCGAACTTGGTCAGGTGACAGATGCGCACCGCCAGCCAGTTCTCGTCGGGATGGCGGCCGTGGCGGTGATGACGTACACGCCTCCGCCAGCATCATAACCCGACGGGTCGCCCCCCAGCACTTTCGCCGCCCGTGATGCGTAGTCCCTCAATCGTGAGGCTGATGTCGCCGGTGATGTAGAGCACCCGCCCCTGTCCCTGGGCATCCAGCGTAGTGGGGTTGGTGTCGGGATTGGGTGGATCGGCAAAGCCGTTGGTCGTGGTGTAGCCGCCTCGAATGGTCACCGTCTTGCTGATGTAGACCACTTGGGTGACGACGACGCCAGGTTAGCTCTATGTTACTGGATATGTCCCGTTCTTCGTGACCTTGCCACCACATTCCGGACAGACCAAGGGCGATCATGACCGGTTGGACTCTTTCGTCAATCCGACGTATTCTACATGCCATAGGGCTGCCTCCTGGTGTAGTTTGGTAGTTGCCGTCAACTTGCCAGAAGCAGCCCGTTTGTCAAGGTTCAACCCACGAATTTCTCATTGTGTATCACAGCGTAGGGAACCATCCCCGGACTTGACTTTTCTTGCTCCTTGCATAGAATCCTTACTGCGCTACTATCGCTAACTCTACAAGCCGTGGAGTATGATGAGCATGAGTCAACTCGTCAGCATCTTTGTTCCTCTGATCGGCATCTTCGCCCTGGCAGTGGTTGTGGCTCTCTACCTGTGGCTGCGGAAGCAGGACACCGGCACTACTCGCATGCAGGAGATTGCTTCCTTCATACAGCAGGGAGCGAACGCCTTCCTGCGACGAGAGTTCCAGACGATTGCCTACTTCATCGTCGGCATCGGTGTGCTGCTGCTGATCACGCTTTCCTGGCAGGTCGCCTTCGGTTTCATAACGGGAGCGGTCTTCTCCCTGCTGGCTATTTTCATCGGCATGAACGCAGCCACGCGAGCCAACGTGCGCACCTCTAGCGCGGCCCGGAGTTCGGCCGGTAGGGCCCTGACCATCGCCTTCCGTGGCGGCTCGGTCATGGGGCTCTCCATCGTGTCCCTCAATATGCTGGGGATCGTGTTGCTCATGTGGCTCTTCGGCGTGGGGCCGGACGACCCAGAGGGGGTGAGCCTGCTGGTCGGCTTCGGTTTTGGGGCCAGCCTCTCGGCGCTCTTCGCCCAGTTGGGCGGCGGCATCTTCACCAAAGCCGCCGACATCGGGGCCGACCTGGTGGGCAAGGTCGAGACTGGCATCCCCGAGGACGATCCCCGCAACCCGGCCGTCATCGCCGATCTGGTAGGAGACAACGTCGGTGACTGTGCCGGCCGAGGTGCCGACCTCTTCGAGTCAGGCGCCGACAATGTGATTACCACCATGATCGTCGCGGCGTCCCCCTTCTTTTTCGCCAAGTACGGCTGGACCGGAGTCTTGTTCCCCCTCATGGCACGCGCGATCGGGGTGCTGGCCACTCTGGTCGGCGTGTTTCTGGTGCGAGGACGAGATGGGAAAAGCCCCACCAGAACGGTCAACTACGGGTTTCTGGGCACCGCTCTGACCTGCCTGGTGCTCTTCTACCCCACGGCGCGCTGGATCATGCACGATGTGGGTCTCTTCTACGCTCAAGTCCTGGGAATGGTGGGAGCCATTGCGACTGTGCTCGTCGTCCAGTATTACACCGGCGCTCACGGGAAACCGGTATATGAGACCGCCCGGCATGCTCAGAGCGGACCGGCGCTGGGTATTCTGACGGGATTCTCCTACGGTATGGAGAGCACGGTGTGGGCCAAGTACATCCTGGGGTTGATCATACTCTTCTCCTACGTCATGGGGGGCGGAGGATTGATGGGCATCTACTACATTGCCGCCGCTACCATGGGCATCAAGGAAATGAAAGGGATCATCATGGCCGGTGACACCTTCGGCCCAATTGCTGACAACGCGGCCGGCATCAGTGAGATGGCGGGCCTGAGCCAAGAGACGCGCAAGGCTGGCGATGCTCTGGACGCTGCGGGCAACGTGACCAAGGCTCTGGCCAAAGGGTACGCCATGAGTTGCGCGACGATGGGCAGTATGGTGATTCTGTTCGCCTATCTCTTCGAGGTCGCACGTCTACAAGACATCCACGTGACCAGTATCAACGACTTCTTCGTCAATCTGGTTAACCCCATCAACATCACCGGTCTGTTCTTTGGGATTGCTATGCCCTACCTGTTTTCGGCGCTAACCTTGCGCTCAGTCAACGACGGTGCGTTCAAGATGATCGAGGAAGTGCGGCGTCAGTTCCGCGATATCCCAGGGTTGATAAAAGGCGACGCCCTACCGGACTACGCACGCTGTGTTGACCTGGCGACGACTAATGCCCTGCGAAAGATGATGTCGCCCACCCTCATCTCGATGACCATTCCCGTCGTGGTGGGTTTCACGCTGGGGCCCTGGGCCTTGGCGGCCTATCTGGTCGGCGTAAAGTCCTCGTCTGCGGCGCTTTCGAAGGCATTATTCAACACTGGTGGCACCCTGGATAATGCCAAGAAGCTAATCGAAGAGGGGCACTTTGGCGGCAAGGGTACCGAGACCCACGCAGCGGCCGTGATCGGTGACACCTTTGGCGACCCCTTGAAGGACACGGCTGGGCCGTCTTTGCACATCCTGGTCAAACTGCAGAACATCATGTCCATCACCCTGCTGCCACTGTTCATTCGCTATGGTCTGAACCTGTTCCAATAAGCCGGAGGTGAGATGCTCAGATTCGATCAGGAACTGCTGGAAATCTACGGCGAGTTGAACCGCGACCGGTTGATGGAGTTGGTCGTGGGTTATGCCCGTGACCGGCTCGGTGCTGGCGGCTCTTCTATCTTCCTGCGCGATAGCATCACCGGCCGCTACGTCCTACGCGGCACCACCGGTCTCCTGGAGAGTGAAAAGATGCCTGCCGAGCGGATAGAGTACGAGCCCGGCGAGGGATTGACCGGCTGGATCGCCAAGCACGGTCGGACGCTGCGTATCGTCAACGTCAAGGACACCGAGGAGTTACGACGCATCGCCGATGACCTGGTCTGGGGCCGGAAGTATTCCGAGATCAGTGCCCAACCGGGCCAGGCCTACCTGGGAGTACCCATCCTCTCCAGGGATGAGACTACCGTGCTGGGCGTGTTGCGGGTCTCCGGGAAGGTGAAAGGAGAGCAGTTCAACGAGCAGGAGGAAGCGCTGTTGAGTCACGTGGCCGCGATGGTGAGCATCGCCATCGAGAACTCGCAGCGCTACGAACGGGAGAAGCGCCGCGCTCGCTACTTCTGGCTGCTGTTGGACATGACCAGTGAGTTGGATCCACGACGTCCCATCACCGAGATGCTGCAATCTCTGGCGGACCGGGTCAGGCAGAGCTTTCGCACCGAAGGTTGTCAGATTTACCTGCAAACCGAGGAGGATGTCCACCGAGTGATACTGCGAGCCGCCAGCGGCCTCCCCAGAGAGTTGGTCGGCACACTGACATATACGGCAGGAGAAGGGCTGACAGGGCACATCGTCCACAATGGAACAGCCGTCCAGATACGCGAGGCGGCCGCGGTGGGGGATTGGAACGACCCCCACGTCACAGAGGTCGCCTCACATCTTCCCTCCGGTGTCTACCGCTCCTTCGTGGGTGTCCCCCTGCGGTCGGGTGACGAGATCCTGGGCACCCTTGAGTTGATCAACAAGATTCCAAGCGCCCCAGGCCACCGCGATTGGTTCACCGATGACGACGAAGGGTACCTACGCTTGCTCTCCACGGCCATCGGCGGCGTGCTGGAGGGAGCCCGCTATCTCAAGGCGCTGAACGACGTGGGGGTCACCGCGATGCGGATGCAGCAGGTCGCTTCATTCGGCACCCTGGCGCAGCGGATACTCCACGAAACGTCAAACCCACTGGCTGTGGCCCGCCTGGCGGCGACCAACCTGCACAGCGACCTCCAGGCAGCAGGCCCATTCGCTCCTGAGCAGAGCGCACGACTCACCAGACGGTTGGACGTCATTGATGCCAGCCTGAACGAGGTTAGCGGCAAACTACTGGATCTGCTCAAATGCTCACAGCGCGTGGGCCTCGTCCGCACGGCCACACATTGGAACGACGTGGTACGCGAGGTCCTTATCTGGCTGGCGGCGGAGAGGCAGCGGCGCAGGGTAGAGATACACGTGACCTACAAAGACCTGCCCCCGCTGTTCATCGAGCCCAACGAAATATTCGGCGTCCTGGTCACCGCCCTGCGTCTGGCGATGGAAACCCTCGAAACACAGGGGGGGCTTATTGAGGTGTACACCTCCTCATCCACCGATGACACGTGCGTACGCACGGAGGTACACGCACCAAAGGCACCACTGAGCAACAAGGTTTTGGGGATCCTCGAACCGGCGGCAGGCGCGACTGAGGATCTATCGCCCCTTCGTTTCGAATGGGCACTGGCTCAGGAGACAGTGGAGACGCAGTATAATGGTAGTCTCACCTGGCAAGCTCACGACGGAGCAATGCGCTTCGTGCTTGAGCTACCATTGAAGGACTTGCCCTGAGCACAATCGAAGGGAAACTGACGTGGCGACAGAACAGAGAACGATCCTCGTAGTAGACGACGAACCCTTCTTCCGTGAGGAAGTCGTTGCCTTCCTCAGCCACCCCACCTTTGCAGCGCGAGGTTGGAAGGTGGAAGCTACAGCAAGTGGAGAGGAGGCGCTGAGCCGGTTGGAGAAAACTCCCTATGACGTAATGCTGCTTGACATCAACATGCCGGGGCTGGACGGTATGGATGTGCTACGCTTGATGCACGAGAAGCACCTGCTGGAGCAGACTTTCGTCATTATGCTCAGCGCGTACGGCGTGTACGAGAACGTGATAGCTTCTATGCGAGGAGGGGCAAAGGACTTTGTCAACAAGTCCGAACCGCTGGATCAATGGATCGTGCGCATCGAACGTGGCTTTGAGTGGCAGGAACTGCGCCGTCGCAAGCAGCAGCTCGAGGAGGAACTGCGCCTCCTGGCACGTGAGGTAGGCCACGACATCGGTGGCACGACCTACTTTGTGCTCACGCAGCGGGTGCAGGCGCTGACCAAACTGGTGGAGGGAGACTCAGAGGGTGAGCGCTCCATTGAGGTCATCGGGCAGATTTTGGCCCGCATCAAGCGCTTGGCCGACGACCTGGGCCACGTAGCCGTGGCCCTGGATAGCAGTGAGGTCTGGCGCTGGGAGACGCTCGACCTCCATCGCCTGCTGGAGCGGCTGGTGCAGGAATTCAGCTACGGCTATCCTGACGTGACAGTCGCGCGGGAGTGGGGTGAGGACATTCCTTCGATATACGGCAGCCGCGCCCAGTTGGAGCGGGCTTTCCACAACTTGCTGACCAATGCCGGGCGGGCCATGCCGGACGGCGGGACACTCACGCTGCGCACGCGGCAGGAAGATGTTTGGGTCGTCGTTGACGTTGAGGACACGGGGATCGGTATTCCCCCCGAGACACGGGAGAAGATCTTCCGCATTGGAGTCTCGAATTGGAGAGACGGGACGAAGGGAAGCGGACTGGGGCTTTACGTCACCCGCAGGAACATTGAGAACCACGGCGGTCGCATCGAAGTGAGCAGCGCCGTAGGTGAAGGTACTGCCGTCACCGTCCGTTTGCCGATTCAGTCCAAAGACGTTTCTCCTGGCACTACTGCAGTGCAGACACACCAGCCTGCATAACACAGTCCTTGAGGAGGTTAATTGCAATGTCAAAGATACTGGTAATGGATGACGATCTGCTGGCGCTCGAAAGCCTGGAGAGCTACCTGAAGCAGGAGGGTTACACCGTCGTGACAGCCAGCACTGCCCGCGAGGCGGTCGAGAAGGCACGGGAGGCTCCCTACGAAGTTGCCCTGCTGGACATGAAGATGCCCGAGATGGATGGATTCCAGGTAGCTGCGATGCTGCGCCAGTTGCAGCCCGGCCTGCGGGTGGTCATGTTCACCGGCTATGCCTCGCTGGAGACTGAGGCGCGCGCGGCACAGTTGGACTTTTACGAATACCTGCCCAAGTCGAATTGGTACGACCTGCTGCTGCCGACCATTGAGCGCGTCCTGGCAGAGCCAGAGCGTCCGCTGCCCAGACAGCGCCCGGTCGACCTGGAGAAAGCGGCCGCTCAATATGCCGAAGAGGGCAAGTGGGAATTGGCAGCGATGGCGCTCGAGCAGGCAGCCCGCATCGCCGAGTTCACCCACGAGTGGGAGAACGCAGCCAAGCTATACAATCAGGCCTTCGAAGACATGAAGCGCGCCCGCGGCCTCTCCGTAGAAACACAGAGGCTTCGCGAATTGTCGGAGTGCGCGCAACGCATCGCGGATGAGGAGGCCACGGACTCCCCGTAGCATCGCCGGGCAAGTGTGCACCAAAAGGCACTTGACAAAGCACCTCCCGATGGTTATAATAATGACTAACGACGATAAGCATGTATCAGGAGGTGCAGGAAGTGAAAGCGATGTTCGGGGACGAGGTCGTGCAGGCTACGGAACTCAAGCGCAATCAACGCCACTGGTTCGAGCGAGCCCGTCAGGTTGGGGGAGTGACCATTGTCCAGGGCCGTCGTGCTGACTTGGTTCTGGCTCCGCGCCGCGTCGTCGCTGAGAACATGGAGACTGCGCAGCGGGCACGACTGATCGGCCAGTTTCTCCTGGAGTGGATACGTGCTGGAAACGGAAGCCTGTCCGACAGCGTTGTTTTCTCCTGGCTCGCCGACTTGGATCAAGCTGAACGCCAGCAGTTCCACGCTGACCTGATCAAAGTCTTCGCGGAATGCGTGATACGAGGGGATTGGACTGACTTGGATGAACTGCTAGAGGACTGGCAGGCAACGGCCGAAGCGAACCGGACACAGGGTTTGCTGGGCACATGGGAGCGACGGGGACACACCGAAGACTACGAACCGATGGAGATTCCCCGTGCCGAAAGCCTATGAAGTTGTGCTGCGGCGTTCGGCCAAGAAAGGCTGGCAGGACATCTGCCGCCGGGACCTGGCAGGGGCAACTGAGGCTTATCAGCACCTCTGCTCCCCCCCGACCTTACGTGTGCCGGGCAAAGTGAAGAAACTACGGGGTAAGTGGGCTGGACTGCTGCAGTACCGTGTCAACCGAAGCGACCGTCTGCAGTACTGGGTAGACGAAGACGCCAAAGTGGTGTACGTAGAATACGCCGGTCCACATCCGTAGTGATTACGCTCGTGTCTTCGTTCCGTCGCTCTCTTCTTCTTTGCCTGACCCTGCTTCTGGTGTCAGGCTGTTTCCTGTTTCCACCGCCCTCTACCCCTACCCCGACACCAATGCCAACGCCAATGCCCTCTCCCACACCGTTGCCAACACCGATGCCCTATCCGACTCCCTGGCCCACGCCTACCCCCGAACCGCCCGACATCGGTTGGCAACCGCTGCAACCGGGCGTCGAGTTGTGCCAGATGCGCGTGGACACCGGCGCTGTCGCCGAGCGGCCTGCCGTGAGCAGCGTCGAACGGCTGACCGTCGTGCGGCTCGATCCCGCCGTCGTGCGCTTTCGCGTCCACTACGACCCCGGTGCGCCCCTCCCGGTGAGCGGTTGGGTGCAGCGGGTCCAGCCGCTGCTGCTCATCAACGGCGGCTATTTCACCCCTGAAGACGAGACTTTAGCCCTGCTCATCAGCGACGGGGAAGTCTGGGGTGCCCCTTATGAATACAAAGACGAGGACTGGGACTTTGCGGGGCTCTTGGGGCTCTTTGCCGTCACTGCTGATGGACAGGTGAGCGTGCGCTGGCTCCACGATCAGCCTTATGACCCCGCCGAGCCCCTGACGCAGGCGCTGCAGTCGTTCCCGGTGCTGGTCAAGCCAGGCGGCGTGATGGGCTTCCCCCCCGGCGCCGAGGAGGGTCCCCCTGCCCGCCGCACCGTCGTGGCCCAGGATTTCCAGAGGCGCATCCTCATCATCGTCGCGCCCCACGGTTACCTCAGCCTCCTCCGACTGGCACGCTTCCTCGCAGACTCCGACCTTGACCTGGACGTGGCGCTCAACCTGGACGGAGGCAGATCCACCGGGCTGTGGTTGCAGACGAACGAGCACTCCGTGCGGATTGACTCCATCGTCCCGGTGCCCTCAGTCATCTCTGCCGATTATCGCTGACGTGGAGCGGGCTTTGGAGCCATTCGACTATACTCAGCCCAAGGCCTGCCGACGAAAACCGGTTCAACGCGGATTCGAGGGGTAAGAATGCTCAAAGAGGACGACAGTCCCCGTCCTGGGTTCAAAAAGCGCCGTTATGAGCCCATTTTGCGACGCGGACTGTCGTCCGCTCAGAGCTTATCCCACGAATTCAAGTTGAGTCCAAAAACCAAACCTTTGTCCCCCCTCCGACGTATAAGAATTGTGGTGACCGCCACGAACCGGCTAGCCCAATGACCCAAGACCTGATCGAGCGTGCGCTGACAGGCGATGAATCCGCTGCCCGGGAACTATACGACCTACACTACCCGGCCGTCCTCCGACTGGCCTACGTGTTCCTGCAAAATCTGCAGGACGCCGAGGACGCGACGCAGGAGGCCTTCATCTATGCTTTCCGGCACCTGGCTCGATATGACCCGGAGCGGGCTGCTTTCGCCACCTGGCTCAAGATCATTGCCACCAGCCGCTGCCGGGATCTGCAGCGCCGGCGACGCTTCAAGTGGCTCTCTCTGCAAGAGTTGGCGGAGGTCGGACGTGAGCCTGAGGATGAGATATCTGATCATCAGCCGGATGTCGTACTCGAATTGGTGGGAGTGCAACAGGTGGTGTGGGAGGCGTTGAAGCAAGTGCCGCGCAAGTCGCGCCAGGCCCTGATCCTGCGCTACTTCGGGGACCTTTCGTACCCGGAGATGGCCCAGGCCCTCGGCTGCTCGGTCAGCACCGCCAAATCGCGTGTCAGCTACGGCCATCGGGCGCTGGCCCGCTTGCTGGGGAGCGAGGAGTGTACCTCTTTGGGCTACCGTATGGGAGACGTACCATGAGCAAGCATCTCAGCGACCATCAACTGCTGGCCTGTCTGGAAGATACCTTTTCGCTCCAGCGCCGCGAGCGGACCGACGCCCATCTACGTACCTGCCCCGCTTGCCGTGGCCGTCTGGAACGGCTAGCCCGAACGGCAGCAGACCTGACGGCGACACTACACGCTGTGGGAGAGCAGGTTCCGCTGGCCCCGGCCCGTTCGTGGGAGGCGGTGGCTCGTCGCCGGGAGAGACAGCACCCACTGCTGCTTGTCCCTCCGTTTCGCCCGCTCCTGCGCCAAATCGCAACGCTGGCCATTTTGGTATTCCTCGTCGTCGGGCTCGCCGGCCTGGTCCATACCCTGGCTACCACCGGCCTCGCCCCGACCGCAGTCACACTGACTCCACACGCCACGCTACCGACCAGCCCGTCGTCCGCGCCCGGACCGCTACCTCACCCTGATCGCCTGGCTGCTCCCATCTCCCTCCTGCTCCTCGGCACCGACGGCGAGAGCGACACGTCTGACGAGACCGACACGCTCGTGGTCCTATACCTGGATGCCAAAGCCGGGCGCGCGTTCCTGCTCTCCATTCCCCGCGACCTGTACGTGGAGGTATCCGGCCACGGACAGGCACGCGCTGGCAGCGTCTATGGGATAGGCGAGCGAGACGAGACCACCAACGGCCTGGCGCTGGCAAAAGAGACGCTCTCGGCCACCCTGGGTCTTCCCGTACAGCACGCGGTCCTGGTGCGCTTCGATGGTTTCGTCGCGCTGGTTGACGCTATCGGCGGCGTGGACGTCGAGGTGCCTCACACTATCCAGGATCCGAACTTCCCGGACGGCAGTGGCGGCTACGATCCGCTGTTCATCCCCGCGGGCCAGCAGCACTTTGACGGCGCACTCGCCCTGCGCTACGCCCGCACCCGCGTCGTCCCCGCCCCCGGCTTCGACCGCACCTTCCGCCAGCAGCAACTCATCCTGGCCGCACACGAGCGGGTGACACGGCTCGACCTGCTGCCCGACCTCATCGCCCAGGCTCCCACTCTCTGGTCGCTTATCAGGGACGATCTCGAGACGGATATTTCCCTGAGCGAAGTGATTGACCTGGCGCTTCTGGCAATCGGCCTCACCGGCGATGGCATAATGTCCGCTACGCTCGATGAATGCTGCATCATCCAGCACGTCACACCTGCTGGTGAACGTGTGCTGCTGCCCCAACCAGATGAGGTCGAAGTACTACTACAGAATCTGTTGGGGGAAGAGCGATGATTGGCCTGGAAACCCTGGCGAAGGTTGCACATAGTCCTGGCAATCTGAAATCTCTTGATGGACAAAGGTGCTTCCGCTCTGAAAGCCGTAGCCAAACCTTCGCCAGGGTGGCTCATCGCCCATCCCTGACCATATTGCTGCTGGGCCTGATCATGCTGACAGCCTGCAGCCCTGCTGCACGTGCCCCAGCCCGGCCAACACCCACCCTCTACTAC
>CAZMOT010000101.1:0-12336 GCA_964568065.1 uncultured Anaerolineales bacterium | reverse complement strand
AGAACTGATTTAGTAAGCCAACAGTATCTTTCGAAGTGCATCGCACCTTCGAGCGGGTTAGTGATTGCACAGCACCAGCGGAAGGCATATGCGGTACTCCCTTTCTCCGAAGAGCGCGAACCGACTCAGGTGACAGATAGGCATCGCCAGCCAGTTTTCGCCGGGATGGCGGTCGTAGGGGCCGCAAGCTGCATCCTCCCACGCGCTCGCGACTTCGTTCCAGTACTCCAGCACCAGCGTGTCCTCGTCCAGCCCGACCACATCGGCATCCGAGTAGTGGAGGGTGATGGTGACGGGAACACTGAACACGAACCCGGGCAGAAGCAATCCGCCCCGGCAAGCGTCCAGGTCAAAGGCGTGGCCGGCGAAGGCGAAGCCGGAAGGTGATGTAGTCGTCTCCACCGGCGTGTAGACCAGTGTGATGGTCTCCGTCACTGCCCCGCCGGGCACCTGGATGACCGTGGGGCTGCCCTGGGTATCGGTGTAGACCAGGGTGTCGCCTGTGGTTGGGTCCACGGCCACAGCCAACCCTAGTTCATCTGCCCCGATATCATAGCCCAGCCCTGAAGGCCATGGTTGGCCGTCTATGTCGTCGGTCACTCCCGCGTTCACCCCCGCGTCAACCGCAGCACTGCCAGGGCTAATGTGATAGTCTCCCGCGTCGGGGTCCACAAAGGCCGGGTCGCCCGTGTGCTGGTTCTGCACCATCACAATCGCCGTGATGGATTGCGAGACGGTAATGGGCGTGCCGCTGTCCCAGAGGATGCCGTTGACTGTCACGGTGTTGCCGACGGTGACGCTGATGCCCACGCTGTGGCTCACCAGGATTGTGTTGGTCAAGGTCACGGTGCTAGGATAAACAGTTCCCTCCCATTCGAAGCTGGTGATGTGGACGCCACTGCCGTCGCCACCAATGTTGCGGGCGATGGTATTGTGGCGCAGGTAGACGGTGCTAAACCAGACGTACACCTACACCCCGCTTCCGCTCGCTGTGGCATGGTTGGCAGCGATGACGTTGCTGTAGATGGTATTGTCGCTCAGCGTGGCAGCTGTCAATGCTCAATGCGTCACACCTCACCGACCACGTACAATTCGACTCGCTCGAACCCCCGCTCCAGGTAGTAGGGCCGCGTGCCAACCGCTGCGATGCCCGCTGAGACTCGTCGCGTCAACCGCACGCGCACGCCCCATTGCGCCAGACGCTCCACTCGCGAAAAAGGCGTCCCCACACCGACTCGCGTGCCCAAGATTTGGGCTAACTGCGCTTGGGTGGTCACGATGCCCAACTGCGCCAGCGCCATCTGCGCACAGGCAGGCAAGCAACACCCCAACGCTGTCTGTCGGACGTGAACGGGCGGCTCAAGCGGGGGCATCGCCAGTGGTCGCCAATCGTTCAACCCGTTCCAAGAGTTCCGCGCGCTCCTCGTCGGTCAGCGATACGGCCTGCGTGCGTGCGTCAACGTCCACTACGGCCAGCAACGTTCCATCGAAACTGCGATAGGGTATACGCCAGTGAGGTTCAGGAGCAGGGACCCACACGGGATCGCCGCTGCTCAGTGCGCAGCCAACCAAGTCGCCGAACACAACGTGATCTGCCACACGACGTGCTTCAAGCGCGGATGTCCCCTGGTGTTCCTTCAATAGGGCCTGGTAGCGTTCGTATTCCTCGATACTGAGCAGCGCTGCGACAGGTTCCCCATCGCGCTCCAGAATAACGGGGTGACTGAGATCAGTCGTCGGGGCGGAGTAGGATGCTTTGGTCTCTTTCACCTGTTTTGGATCATCCATATTCTGTCTCCATAGCGCAATCTGCTGCTTGTCCAGTATAGCGATGAACGCAGTGGCTGTCAATTCTCGATGCGTCACACCTCGCCGACCACGTACAGTTCGCCTTGCTCGAACCCCCGCTCCAGGTAGTAGGGCCGCGTGCCGACCGCCGCGATGACCGCCAGCCGCTTGTACCCCGCCTGGCGGGCGATGCGCCGGGCTTCGTCGAGCAACTGAGTGCCCAGACCGGCGTGCTGTGCCCTCCCCTCCTGCCTGGCCCCCAGTTCCAACGCCGGCCCGTAGACGTGCACCTCCCGGATCACGGCGCAGCCGCTCAACTCGGCGATGTCCGGTTCGGCGACGGGCGGCTCCGCCCGCGGCAGCGAAAGGCGCAGGAACCCCGCCAACTGTCCCTCGGGTGTGACGAAACTCAGGAAGCACTCGCGGGTGACGTCGGTCTCATAGTCCAGCCGCTCCAGCGCGAGTGTCTCGGCATCTATCGTCCGACCGCGCACCTCGCGGCAGCGGATACAGCAGCACGCCAGTCCCTCCCGCGCCATGCGGCGCTGCACGATCTGACGCAGGTTGGTCTTCTTCACGCCGGCCACGATGTTGGGGGAGGGGATGTCGCGCATCAGCCGGTTGACGCGGCAGTAGGGCGGAATGAGCGTCTTGCAGCAGGCCAGTAACTCTACCAGCGTCTCCTCGCCGTAGGGCTGGTATTCTCCCCGCTGCCAGTACTCGTGGAGTTCCGTATCTGGCAGGAGCGCCGTGGGGTAGATCTTTAGTTCGTCGGGCCGCAGCGCCGGATCGTCCCACAACCGGCAAAAGTCCTCCAGGTCGCTCTCCGGGGTGGCCCCCAGCAGGTTGGGCATCCAGTGAACGGCGATTTTGAAGCCGGCCAGCCGCAGCAGGCGCATCGCGCTCCGTGTGTCGGCGACGGTGTGACCACGCCGGTTGCGGGCCAGGAGGTCATCGTCCAGGCTCTGCACGCCCAGTTGCACCTTCGTCACGCCCAGCCAGCGCAGCCGGTGCACCTCCTCCGGCGTGATGCGGTCGGGCCGCGTCTCCACCACCAGTCCGACGTTGCGGTGCGGCGCGCTCTCGTTGAGCCGCTGGGCCTCCTCCAGCGTGGGTGTCTCCGTCTCGTTCAGCGCATCCAGGCAGCGGCGCACGAACCACTCTTGATACTCCTGCGGGTAACACGACCACGTCCCGCCCAGGATGAGCAACTCGACCTTGTCCACGCTGTGGCCCAGTCCGCGCATCGCGGCGACACGGCTGCCGGTCTGGGTGTAGGGGTCGAACTCGTGGGCGACGGCCCGCATTGCACCGGGCTCGTCGGGCAGGTAACTCTTGGGCATGCGCTCGATCTCCGGGCAGAAGATGCACTCGCCGGGACAGGGGAAGGGCTCGGTCAGCACCGTCACCGGGGCCACGCCGGAGATGGTGCGCGTGGGCTTGACCCGCAGTCGCCGCACCAGTTCAGGGTCGGGTGATTGCCCCTCAAGATCGCACAGTTGGGTATAGCCTTTGAGGATTTGGCTCTTGGAGAGGATCTTGCCGTCGGGCAGGGGATACCGGCGCAGGATGCGCGCCAGATCTTGCTCCGGCAGTGCAGGCAGCGCCCGTAACTCCTCCAGAATGGCGACGAGCAGGTCTCCGTACTGTTCCAGGTCGAACGGCGCCCGGTGCGCTGCTCGCCACGCTTTCTCACGCTGCCGATTCAACTCCCTTCCTCCACTTGCTCCCTGCGCTCGGCTCGACTATAATCACCTTGATGGACGAGAAGACTGCCGAGAGACTGCTGGCACTGAATCGCGAGTTCTACACCGCCTTCGCCCGGCCCTTCGCCGCCAGCAGGCCGGTGTCTGACCCGGCCCTGACGTGCATTCTACTCTATATCCCGCAACGCGCAAGCGTGCTCGACGTGGGCTGTGGCAACGGGCGATTGGCCACCTTGCTCGACCGGGAGCGACCCGGCGCGACCTATCTGGGCATTGATGCGGTGCCGGAACTGATCGAGGTAGCCCGCGCCCAGGCCGACCAACTCACGACCATCACGGCCGAGTTCCACATCGCCGACGTCGCCTGGCCCGGCTGGAGCGAGGCACTTCCAGATGCCTCCTTCGATTGCGCCGTGGCCTTAGCCGTCCTCCATCACATCCCCGGCTTCGACCTGCGCCTGCGGGTGCTGCGCGAGATCGCCAGCCTGCTGGAACCCGACGGCTGCCTGATCCTCTCCACCTGGCAGTTCCTCGAAAATGCGCGCATGCGGCGCAAGATCACACCCTGGGCGGAGGTGTCCATCCCGGAGGAATCGCTGGAGCCAGGCGACTACCTGCTTGACTGGAAGCGGGAGGGCCGGGGGTTGCGCTACTGCCACCTGGTGGACGAGGCCGAGGTGGAGCAGTTGGCCGCCGAGAGCGGCTTCCGCGTACGTGAGACCTTCCGCGCCGGCGGTCGCGAGGGGAACCTGAGCCTATTCGCCATCCTTGATAGAAACACCTGAACAACTTGTCTCACTGCCCCCAGAATTGCTTCGAGCAACAAAAGATGAGAAGGCGAGGCGACGACGATGAAAGACAAACAGGATATCCAAGACACGCTGTATTCTCTGGACAGGGCGAGGGTCACTGACTGGATTGACATCAATCGTATCCTGGACCGGCTTGTAGAGGCACAGAGCCATAGAGTTGACCCAGGCGAGAGGGACGCAAGCAGAAAAAAATGGTTTGCCACGGGGCTGGCGTTCATCACGTTTGACTATGGGATAGACGGGGTCTCGGTGGAAATCTCCAAGTATGCAAAATGCCTGAAAAGTATCCTTTCAGAAGAGAGCGGATCACCGTCAATCCACCTCATCGGCGGCGACTTTACTGAAAAGGCAGATGCCGTCGTTGCTCCAAACTGGCACCGTTTCACCCTGCCAAATTCCAATGGCTGGGCCAAGTGGGATGGCGGCCTATGGTTTTCCAGGCTTTTCTACGAGGATATGCCTTTGGGCAGTAAGGCGTCCAGCGAGATGGCAGCCGAAATCTGGCGGCAGGCACTGGAGTTTACGCACACGCTTTGTGACTATGTTACCGCCAACTCGGTTGAACTCTTGATCCCGGTCAACGCGAACTCGAATCCGGGAAACCTGGCGCTGGCTCTCGCCGTCGTCATGACCACAGAAGTGACGGGTATCTGCGTGTTGAACTCGAACCATGATTTCTTCTGGGAGGAAGGCAAACCCAGGTCTGAAAGAGCAGAAGGTGAAGCACCCGGTTTGCGCGACCATTTCTTCCGAAACTGTGAAAACAGTCCGTTTTTCAGTCTTTTCGAGAGGATCCTTCCCTGGAATGGCTCGTGTTGGTTCCAGGTGAATATTAGCAAGCACCAGTCCGAACACCTTGTGGCCCAGTATGGTTTTGCCGAGGACAGGGTCCGCGAGGTCGGCACGGCGGTTGAAGATACATTCTTTAGTGAGTGTACGACTGAGGGGAAGTATGCCAAACGAAAGAGCATGGCTTACATCCTGTCTGATGGAAACCCGATGATCAAGCCTGTCAGCGTAGACACTCACCTCGCCGATCTCGGCAACTGGATGAAGAAACAGGTACCGGTTGTATGCGGTGCTGTTGAGGGCCTCGAGCTGGACATCGCCACGCCTTCGGCGCTCTACTTCCTTCAGCCAACCCGGATCATTGGCAGGAAGCAGATCGAGCGCAACTGGGAGTTAGTCAGCGCCCTGATGCAGTACGGTCCATTTAGAGAGGCCTTTGAAAGGGATCCGAACAGGACGCTCACCCTTCACATCACTGGACCCGTTCCTATCGAGCATCAAGCCGACCTGGAGAAGGTTCTCAATGCCTATAAGAAGGTCCTCAGTTCATGGCCTGGTGACATCGCGCGTCGGCTGTTCCAGGCATTCTCCGTGGGCCACGAGGATCACCCGGCCCTGGCGGAGAACAATCTCAACCGGCTCTATATTCAAGACATTTACAAGCTAGCCGACGTGGTGATGTTTCCAAGCGAAAGCGAGGGGCGCGGGTTGCCCATCGTTGAATCCAGTGCGGCCGGCGTACCGATTGTCTGCAGCCGGTATCGGCCGGAGGCTGTATTTGCCGGAGTGGTCGGCGAACACCTGGATGAAGAGCTGCGGATCCACTACACGCTCTTCCCCGAGGGGGACTGTGGTGATAACATGCTTCAGGAAGTCACGGACATCATATTCTTCCCGGCTGCGCTGGCTGATCGGATGGCGCATAACCGTGCTGCTGTTGCCAGACGATATAGTATGCAGGCGCTTCAAAACACGTTCAGGGGATTCCTGGAAACGCTGGAGACGTTGGCGGCACGCTAGTGTGCCGCCGATGAGCAGACGCAAGGCGTCGTGACTCTTTGACTGCTCACAACAGGAGGGAGCATCATGCAGGTATGTTTTGTTGAAGATACAGACCTTCACGGCGGGACGCAGATTTGGGTCGTCGAGGCTACAAAGAGCTTCCTGAAAGCCGGTGTTGGCGTAACCGTTCTCACGTCCGAGTCGGGCTGGGTCGCGGAACAGTGCGCCGAGACAGAGGCCAAGCTCGTGACGTACAATTACCAAGCTGTTGTCACCAGAGACGACGCCCACAATGAAATATGGGCAGAAGCCTTGAGGGATAGTGATGTCGCCGTTTGCACGGTGCATCCGCCGAGAGGTGGGTTCCATTGCTCTGTATTCGCGGCCGAGGTCATCAAGGAAAAAGAGCTCAAGACCATCCTCGTCCCCAAAACGGGAACCATTGTGCCGGAATACAAGCGGGAGTTCTATGTGCCGGAGGGAGGTATCCGTTCTACTGTGATCGCTATCACGAACTTTACCCGGGAGTACCTGATAAACACATACAGAATTCCCGAGGAGATGATAAAACTCATATATCAGGGCACAGAAGTAGACCTCTTTACGCCCAGTGCCGAGCAACGCCGGCAAGCTCAACGACGTTATCCTCTTCCTGAAAATGGCAGTCCCGTACTCGGAAACGTAGGCTCCTTTGAGGAGCGTAAGGGACAGGTGAAGCTCCTGAAAGCAATGGTCCAAATCAAGGAGATCTATCCTCACATCCACCTGATGCTCGTGGGTGATGGACCGGACGAGGAGAAACTCAGAAGTATGGTCAGGGATATGGATTTATCCGACAATGTCAGCTTCTCCCCGTTTACGCCGGAGCCGGTGTATGTTTACGAGGTAATTGATATCCTCGTCCTGGCCAGCCTGTACAAAGAAGGACTGCCCAATGTTCTGCTAGAGGCCATGTCCATGGAGCTGCCCGTCGTCGCGAGCCGCTTAGCCGGGGTCCCCGAAGTGGTCAAAGATGGTGAAACTGGCTATATGGTGGAACCAGGGGACAGCTCTCAACTTGCTGAGGCCGTCGTCAAGCTGTGGTCGGACCGGGAGGCCTACTCGGACATGGCCCGGAACGCACGCCAGCTCATGGCGTCCAAGTTCGACAGGAAACGGCAGTTTGGGGCCTTTCTCAGGTATTTTGAGAGGATTCTGGGCTGACCCAGTTTTATGAAGACTGATTGGTGTCTTTCGCGGAGGAGGCGCCGGAGCCGGGCGACTACCTGCTCAATTGGAAGCGAGAGAGCCGGGGTCTGCGCTACTGCCACCTGGTGGACGAGGCCGAGATGGAGCAGTTGGCCGCCGAGAGCGGCTTGGCTGTGCGCGAGACCTTCCGCGCCGGCGGGCGGGAGGGGAACCTGAGCCTGTCTGCCGTTCTCGACAGTTTGCCAGCCCCTCACCCGTGAAGTATAATGAGGTCAGAGCGTTGTCAACCAACCAGGGCGCTCATTACTGAATGGACACCACCGCTTACCCTGTCTGACCACCGACCCCGACTCGACCTGACGTACACCCACTAACCCAGTATCTTTACAATTGGACGATAAGCGGACGATTGCCGGATACTCCCAGGACGCTGATTTCTCTGATTTATCTGCGTCTTTCTGCGTGAATCTGCGTCCTGGCAAAGAATAGTAAGTTTGCCAGAGTCCAGTTAGTAGACCAGGAGAGGAAAACCAGATGAGCATCAGACACATACTACGTCTCATAATCGCGCTGGTCGGCGCGCTCGTCGCCACCGGGCTATTGGCTCTGGCCTCGGCCCCCCCTCTCGCGCCCGCGCGCCCGCGCACTCCCTCCGCCGACCTCTGTCCTCCGCTCTACTCTCCTGGCGCCCCCACTGTCTCCACCGTCACCGAGTTGCAGAACGCCGTAAATAGCGCGGTATCGGGCGACACCATCCTGATCGCGGACGGCGCCTACAACCTCGACGGAGTCTACCTGCGGTTCGCCGTGTCCAACGTGACGCTGCGCTCAGCCAGCGGGAACCGCGAGAACGTCATCCTGGATGGCAATTACGCGACCACCGAGATCATTCAGATCGTCGCCTCCAACGTCACTATCGCCGACCTGACACTGCGCGAGGCCTACTACCATCCCATCCACGTCATGTCTTCCGAGAGCGGAGACACGACCGGCACGCGCATCTACAACGTCCACATCGTTGATCCCGGCGAGCAAGCGATCAAGATCAACCCTTATACCGGCGAGAATGCCTTTTACTTCCCCGACGATGGAGTCGTGGCCTGCTCCCACATCGAACTCACCGACGCCGGCCGCTCCCACATCCGCAACAATTGCTACACCGGCGGCGTGGACGCCCACCAGGCCCGCGATTGGGTCATCCGCGATAACCTGATTGAGGGGTTCTGGTGCGAGAGCGGACTTTCCGAGCACGGCATTCACCTCTGGCGCTCGTGCCGCGACACGCTGGTCGAGCGCAACGAACTGCACAACAACGCCCGTGGCATCGGCTTTGGAATGGCGACCAGCGGCAGCGGTATTCGCACCTACTCCGACAACCCGTGCCCCGGCGCGGGCGGCGGCTACGTGGATCACTATGGCGGCATCATCCGCAACAATTTTGTCTTTGCCAACGACAGCGGGCTGTTCGCCTCTGACTATGGCTTTGACTGCGGAATCTGCCTCTGGAACGCCTGCGGCGCGCGAATCTTGCACAACTCTGTCGCTTCGACACAGGCTCCAGGCTCGTCTATCGAGTGGCGATTCGACTATACCGACGCGGACATTATCAACAACCTGGTCAGCCATAACCTTTGGGACCGGGGCGGCACATCCAACCTCGACGGGAACCTGGATAGCCAGCCGCTTTCCTTGTTCGTTGACGGGACAAATGGCGACCTCCACCTGGCCGCGAGCGCAGGCGCGGCCAGAGACCAGGGCGTCACGCTCACCACAGAGTTGTGCGACGATGATATTGACGGCGACGCCCGGCCCAATGGTCCCCCAGACGTGGGCGCCGATGAGTATATTCCCCCCTCTGTGGCCGGCTTCCGCGTGAGCCACGCCATCACCGATTCCACCACGCTGACCGCCACGCTGACCTGGACACCGCCCGCCGACGTGGTCACGACGACTTTGCGCTACAGCAGTACGCTCATCACCGAGGACAACTGGGCCAGCGCCACCCTGCTCACCGATACCTTGACCAGCGGCACATCCATCTTCACCGCCGTGGTACCTTACGCTGGCGACCACGTCTACTTCGCGCACCGGTGGCAAAACACGGCCGGGGCGTGGTCGGATCTTTCCGGCAACGCCTTTTGGCCCGCGCACCGCGTCTTCCTGCCGCTTGTTTTAAGGTCATGAACGCCCCCAAACGTCCCGTGAACCTGCCGATTTGCGCTATCAGTACCAACTCACAGGAGGATAAAATGAATACCAAACGTATGCTTCGCTTGATAGTTGTGTTGAGCGTTGTCCTGATCGCTGCCGGGAACTTGGCCGCGGCCATAGCTTCACCCTCTACACCGCTTCTTGCCGAGGCGGTGGCTCCTCAGGCCGATAATTTCAATCCGCCGGCTCCCCCCTTTCCGCTGGAGGCGGCCGGCGACGATTTGGCTTCTGCTATGTCGGAATCCTCCGTCGTGGCCGATAACCCCAGCCCCCCCGCCTCTCCCGTCAAACTCATCTTCATCCACCACTCCTGCGGCGAGTACTGGCTGGACGATGAAGAGAACGACGATCACGCCGGCGAACTGGGCGCTACCCTGGACAGTAACAATTACTTTGTCAGCGATACTAACTATGAGTGGGGACCAGACGATGCCGACCTCGGCTACGAGAAAATTGGCGACCACACTGACATCGGCCATTGGTACAATTGGTTTGTCGGTCCCCACCGCGACACCTACCTGAGCGCCCTGTACAACGAATCCGGGCAACATTCCTGGTACACGCGCTCGCTCACCGACCCCGGCGGCGAGAACAGGATCATCATGTTCAAGTCCTGCTACCCCAATTCCAACCTGAGAGGGAATCCGACCGACTCCCCGACAACCGGCGACAATCCCCTGCGCGGCGAAGCCAGTTGGAGCGAGCACCACACGGTGGCCAATGCCAAGGGCATCTACAATGACCTGCTGGGTTACTTTGCCACCTGCCAGGACAGGCTCTTTATCGTCATCACCGCTCCGCCTGTTCAGGACAGCACCTGGGCCGCCAACGCCCGCGCTTTCAATAACTGGCTGGTCAACGACTGGTTGGCCAGCTACTCTTACAACAACGTGGCTGTCTTTGACTTTTACAACGTTCTGACCAGTCACGGAGGGGACTCCAATACCAACGACCTGGGGCAGGAGGAGGGCAACCACCACCGCTGGTGGAACGGAGCAGTGCAGCACCAGCAGACGGTGTCTGGCGACACTGCCGCTTACCCCAGCGAGGATGACCACCCCTCCCGGGCCGGCAATCTCAAGGCCACCGGCGAGTTCGTCGAGCTACTTAACGTCTACTACAACCGCTGGCGAGGAGGTGCTGCGCCCAGCTATACCTTCAACGCCGTCATCACACCAACCAATGCCACCCAACCCATCACCTACACCTGGTCTCCCGACCACCTTATCAGCGGGCAGGGGACGGCCAGGGCCACCTATCAATGGGACACAGCCGGCGTCTATAACATCACTCTGGAGGCAGAAAACTGCGGAGGGACATTCACCGCCACGCACACCATCACCATCAGCGCGTCATCCACCGGCTACCCGCATCCTCTAACCGACGCATCCATCAGTGACTCCACCCTCGCCATCCACGACGCCACAGCGCAGCCGACAATGATCTTCCAGGACGGCGTCAGCCCCAGTGTTGGCTACACCGGCACGACCGACGTGATCCTGGCCAGCGACGAGGAAAACGTCGCCCCCAACGCCAACCTGGGCGGCCTCGAAAACCTGGAGACCTTCTATGGCGACGCCGAACATCGCCGCAGCCTGATGCGCTGGGACCTCTCGGCGCTGCCAGGCGGCGTCACGGTGCAGGCTGCTACACTGGAACTATATCGCTACGAGAGCGGTGTGTCCAACGACATGCAACTCGCCCTCTACCGCGTGACCAGCGATTGGGCCGAAGGAACCGGTTACGACCTCTGGCCTGGCCCCAGCTACGTTCCCGACGGGGCCACCTGGCTCACCGCCACCACCGGCGTGGCCTGGACGACACCGGGCGGTGACTACGACACCACCATCGTCGGCCAAACCACGCTGCCGGCCGCGATGGAGAACGGGTGGCTCCGCCTGGACGCCACCGCCGCTGTACAGGCCTGGGTTGCAGGCGGGCAGCCCAACCACGGCCTGTTGCTGCGTCCCCTCAGCGGCGATTACACCTACCACTACTTCCACAGCCGCGAGGCCATCACCGCCACCCTCCACCCGCGCCTGGTCGTCACCTACACCACCGAGTCCACCTCGCTCACCCTCGTCACTCCCAACAGCAGCACAAGCTGGCCGGTGAGCAGCACACAGCAGATCCGCTGGAATACCAATCCCCCCGGCAGCGTTTCTCAGGTCAACCTGCACTACTCCTTTGATAGCTTCGCCCACGCCCACGCCATCACCTCGTTCCTCGACAACACCGGCATCTACACCTGGACGACGCCCCCCACCCCGACCAACTCGGTGCAGGTGCGCGTGCAAAGCGCGGTCAGCCCCACGACCGTCTACGATGTCAGCGACAACTTTACCCTTTACGCCACCACCGTCTACCTGCCCCTGATCCTGAAAAATCATGGGCCACCGCCTTGTCCGTACCCATTGACCGACGTATCCATCAGCGGTCCCACCAGTGGTTCGACCGCCGTCACAGCGCCGGACGACCACACCGAGGTGCCTGCCTCGACCAACAGGCAAAGGAGGAATCTCGGCCCTTTTGACTTTGGCCCCCCACGATAGGTCAGTGGGCAACACAACAATCCCTGGTTCTCAGAAACTCCTAGTCCTCGCAGGGATCGGGCCAGTTTCAAAACCCGAAGGGTCTGCGAGACCCTTCGGGTTCTTGCTGAAACTCGCATATTCGCGCCACTCGTGATAAAATCTTGGTAGGTGTTTCTCATCTACTCATCTGTTTCCAGGAGGTACAGCGATGAAGTCTCGAGGTATCGCACTTCTGACCGGTCTGGTCATCCTGAGCGGGCTGGCCTGCAGCCTGCCCGCCCCCACGCCTGCAGGGCTGCCCACAGG
>CAZMOT010000100.1:0-12456 GCA_964568065.1 uncultured Anaerolineales bacterium | reverse complement strand
GTCGGTGGGCAAGGGGGTGGACGAGGGGTTGGGACTGGCCGTGGAAAGCAGGATGGCTACAGGGGTGGCCTGCCGTACCGACGCCAGATCACGTACCGACACAGCGACGGCGCTTGCCAGCAGGCACAGCACGATCAGGTCGCCCACTGCCAGGGCGAGCAGGATCAGGCGCTGGCCTCGAGAGAGATGGCGCAGATTCATAACTGATGGTGGTGCAAATCGTGTCTTGTGGGCATTGTAGCACGGCAATGCGGGCAGGGCAAATCACCACATCCCACTCTGTATTGCATTAGTAACCATTCCGTGTTAAACTAACTAGGCGAGGGTGTGGGTTGTTATGCGGCGTGTTAAACTCTCGGAATGGGAGGAACTCAAATGCTCTTAACTTGATAACGGCACATTGTAGGTCGGATTTGCCTATCCGACCTATGGCGGTTAGCAAAACCGCCCTACAGGGTCTTTGCAGGCCCCCAACGTGGGCTGGGGCGAGCGATTTGGACCGCCAGAGGCCAAATTCAGCTAATGTGCCATTGTCGTATTAAGATCCCCGAAATTCTGCGAGACCGCGGAGATTTGATCTGGAGTGTTTTTGTGAGGTCGGATGTCCATTTTGTAAGGCCGTTGGAAGGCGGGGGGAATATAACGGTGGAGGGCAGTAGGCAGGGAAACGAGCAAGGAAGCCTCTTCGCACCGAGTATGGCGCAGCAGTGATGGAAGCCTTGCCGATACCGGGGCCGACTATACGCTCAAAAGCAGGATCGACTTTTCAGGCGTCGTTCACCACAATAAGCAGAGCATGTTGGGGAGCAATTTGTTGGACATCCGACGACGGGCTCGTCGTATCTTTCGAGATGGCCCCCGGGGATGCCTGCCCATCCCATTCTTAGTGGGGGCGGCAATATCTCTACTGGCGGTGGGAGCAAGTTATTGGCACGTCTATCCCCCGTATCCACTGGAAAACGAGCGGTTCGGCGTTGGACTGGCAGGATCGGCGCAGTCGGTGCTGCAGTACGATCTGGAGGCATTGGGGGCAAGCTGGTATCTGAACTGGTGGACGGCCCTGAACCCCCCTCATCCCAACGGGGCGGCGTTCGTACAGACCATCCGACTTAACAATGGGAACCCCGTTCAGGACCTCGCGACTCTCTCTGCTATCATCAGGGCTAACCCCGGAGCGGTATGGCAGATCGGGAACGAACCGGACAGCCCCTGGATGGACAACACCACACCGGAGCAGTACGCGAAGGCTTACCATGATCTCTACCACTTCGTCAAGGCAGAGGATCCGATGGCACAGGTGGCTTTCGGGGGTTTGGTTCAGGCGACGCCACTGCGGATGCTCTATATGGACCACATCTGGCAAGCCTATCAAGACTCCTACGGGGAGGAGATGCCGGTGGACGTGTGGACGGTTCACGGCTTTATCCTCCGCGAAGGTCGCACCGGCTGGGGGGCGGCGATACCGCCCGGTATGGACGCCTACGCCTACCTGGGCATGGACTACCAGATCCGCGACCACGATGACATGGGGTTCTTCGTCGAACAGATCGTCCGCTTCCGCCAGTGGATGGCCGACCACGGCCAGCGGGAAAAGCCGCTGCTGGTGCCTGAGTACGGCATCCTGATGTGGTCGGACATCATGGACGAGGATGGCCAGGATTTCAGCGACGATCGGGTCAGCGCCTTTATGTGTGCCACCTTCGATTACTTCCGCACAGCCACGGATCCCAGCCTGGGGTATCCGGCGGATGGGAACCGGCTGGTGCAGGCCTGGGCCTGGTACAGCCTGGGCGACGATACCTACCAGGGAGGCGAGAGGATCAGCGAGGGGTACAACGGGGACCTGTTCACTGGCCCGGGTCCAAAGACGATCACACCACTAGGCCAGGCCTACGCGGACTACGTCTACGATCAGGTGGGGACAGGGCCAGACTACACCGACCTTTGGCCACTGCAGTTTCAGGCTGACCTCAAGGGGCTTGTCTGGGGCCAGACGGCGACCATCCCCCTGACTGTGGGGGTTGTCAATCATGGCCGCCGGCCGGCTCAGTCAGTCGAGGTGCGATTCTGGGACGGAGAGCCTGGCGTGGACGGCATCCCCGTCGGCTCGCCGCAGATCATCTCCGAGGTCCCGGGCCGGTACGAGGGTACTGGGCTGGCAAGCGTGGCCTGGATGACTCACGTGAGCGGCTCCCACACCTTATGGGTAGAGGTGGACCCACAGGACGACGTCTCCGAGAGTGACGAGGGGAACAATCGGCGCGCTCTCTCGGTGAGACTGGAGGGAGACCTTCTGCCTGTTTCTCTACGCTTCGTGCCGTCGGCTCCCTTGTTGGATAATGGCACGATCACGGTGACGGCCACAGCAGTGGTGAACAACGCGGGCTGGGTGGGGGTTCCGTCGGGCGTGGAGGTATGGTTATGGGTAGGAGAACCTGGGCAGGGAGAGCTCGCCGAGCGTTGGGTGCTGGGCCCCGTGGCGGCTGGGGACGAGATAGAGGTAGCGGTGGAACTGCTTTTCACTGCCTCTGGTCTGCATCGGGTCACCGTGCAGGTGGACCCTGCCGACGCCGTGATCGAGGCGGACGAGGGCAACAACAGTCTGGAAGAGTGGCTGCTGGTCGCGACCACGCGTATCCATCTGCCGGTCGTGCTGCGCCGCGCTGCGCCGTAGGTCTACAGCGGTTTGCCTCAGTGTAAAAGGTCGTGGTTATGAAAGGCGCCAGGGATGAATGTGCAACAAGATGTCCGCATCTTGCAAGATGTCCGCGTGTTGATCGTTGAAGACGAACCCCTGGTCGGCGAAATGATCCGGGGATTGCTGGAAGAGATGAAGTATGTTGTTGTCGGTATAGCAGCGGATGGGTTGCAAGCTATTGAGATGACGCAGTGCTTGCGGCCCGATGTCGTCCTAATGGACATTGGACTGCCTGATATGGATGGTGTCGAAGCCACTCGACAGATCTATGAATCTTGTCCCACGCCAGTAGTGGTGCTGACGGCTTATGACACCCCGGAACTGGTCAGACTGGCCAGCGTGGCTGGCGTGGGGGCTTACCTGGTCAAACCACCCAAGGCGCGCGAGATAGAACGGGCCATCACCATCACCATGGCCCGGTTTGGCGACATGATGGAATTGCGCCGCCTGAATGCCGAGCTACAGGCGGAGGTCGCCGAGCGCAGGCAGGTGGTGGAGGCTCTGCGCAAGAGCGAGGAACGCTACCGTAGCCTGTTTAATGGTGTGCCTGTGGGACTCTATCGAAGCACGCCTGAGGGGCAGATCACAGATGCCAACATTGTCCTGGTGCAGGTGCTGGGCTATCCCAACCGGGAGTCCCTGTTGAAGGTGAATGCGGCTGAGTTGTATGTGGACCCTGAGGTCCATAAGCAGTGGCGGACTTGGATGGAGCGTGTAGGGGTGGTGCGTGACTTTGAAATGCAACTTCGCCGGTGCGACGGCGCGGAGATCTGGGTGCGGAATGCTGCCCGGGCCGTCCTGGATGCTGATGGGAGGACGTTGTACTACGAGGGCAGCTTGGAAGACATCACTTTGCGCAGGTTGGCAGAGGAGACGCTAGCGCGCCGTACTGCGCAACTGGCGCTCATCAGCGAGATCGGAAGGAGGGTTGCGGCAGAGCTGGATCTGGATGAGGTGCTGAACAGAGCCACCGCCATGATTAAAGAGAGCTTCGACTATCACAATGTGGGCCTGTTCATCGTAGATCGCGAACGGGAACACGTAGTGCTGAGAGCGGTGGCTGGCTCCTATGCTGCCCACGCACCCAAAGACTACCGTCTGAAGCTGACTGAGGGCGTGGTTGGCTGGACGGCCACTCACGGCAAGACGCGGCTGGTTAACGACTTGAGCAAAGACACACAGTACGTTAGAGGGCTTTCTGATGGTGAGACGGCCCAGGCCAAGGTTTGTGTGCCTATCAAAGCCGGCGGGCAGACAATAGGGGTGCTAGAAGTCCAGAGCCCGCAACGCAACGCTTTTGATGACAGCGACGTGCTAGTCATCGAGACCTTGGCCGACCAGATCGCTGTAGCCATTGAGAATGCCCAGTTGTTCGAGCAGGTACGCGCCGGGCACAAACGGCTGCGGCAGCTCACCCAGCAACTTGTCTCAGCTCAGGAGGAGGAACGCCACCGTTTGTCGCGCGAGTTGCATGACGAGGCCGGCCAGGCTCTGACTGCTCTGAAGATCGGTCTGGAACTGATCCGCGCAGATCTGCCGGTTGAGGCCGGTTCACTCTGCCAGCGTATGAGCGAGGCTGTGGCCTTGACCGACGCGGCTATGGAGCGGATTCGGTTACTGGCTCAGGATCTACGTCCCCCAGCGCTCGATGCCGTGGGGCTCAATCCTACCTTGGAGGGGTTTTGTCAAGACTTCTCCGAACGTACCAGGCTGTGTATTGACTATGTGGGTGCAGAAGTATCGGTGTTACCAGAAGCGGTCAATATCGGCCTCTATCGGTTTCTGCAAGAGGCATTAACGAACGTGGTCAAACATGCCAACGCGAACTATGTAGGTGTTGCGCTGCGTTATGATGGTCAAGTGGTCAGCTTGTCGGTTGAAGACGACGGGCAAGGGCTCGAAGTATGGGATAAGATATCCGTCTCAGGTCGGCCGGCAGGCATTGGTTTATTAGGCATGCAGGAACGGCTCGAGTTGCTGGATGGACGGCTGGAGATCACGTCCCGGCCTGGTCAAGGTACTCGCCTGGTGGCCCGCGTTCCTTGTATGGAGGTCGAATGATTCGCGTGATTGTCGCTGATGATCACCATCTGGTGCGGCAGGGCATCTGTGGGCTACTTGAGAAAGCGGACGACATCGCAGTCATCGGTGAGGCCGCGGACGGCCAAGAGGCCGTCGAATTGGTCAAGCATCTGACCCCCGACGTACTGGTGATGGACATTGCAATGCCACGTCTGGATGGAATCCAGGCAGCGGAGAGGGTTCGCACTCTGGGTGTCCCGACGCAGGTGGTAATCCTCTCGATGTACTCTGACCAGACACTGGTCAGAAGGGCACTGCGAGACGGTGCCAAAGGTTACCTGCTCAAGCGGTCGGTCACGGAGGAGCTACTGCTGGCTATCCGTGCTGCCAGCCGGGGCGAGATCTATCTCAGCCCGGGGATTTCCGGACCTCTCATGGAGGAGTTCTTGATGCTTCACGCGGATACTGAGGAGCCTGAACCGTTTGACCAACTGACATCCCGCGAGCGGGAGGTGCTGCAGCTCATAGCCGAGGGGAACACAAACAGGGCGATCGCCCAAATGTTGAAGATCAGCGTGAAAACTGTTGAGAAGCATCGGGCCAGTCTCATGTCCAAGCTGGATGTCCATGACGTGGCGGGGCTTGTCCGCCTGGCGATCAGACACGGTCTAGTTCTTCTCGAAGAGTAGCTGTTTCCACCACTACATAGCTTCGGCCCCAGAAATGGGGTCTTTTTTTGTTCAAAGGTAGGGTAACATCCCGTAGACAGGCGGCCTGGCTTATGCGACAATTAGATAGGCGGGCTTGCCTGTCGGATGCTTTTCATCCGCGCGCTATTCTATACGAGGGTGCAAGCAACAGGGGATCAAACCATGCCGAACCCAACGTGCACAGAAGAGAGCCCTGGGGTTCACGTCTTGCTCGTGGATGACAACCAAGACTTCTTACGAGCCGCGACCGACCTCTTGCGACGAAACATTGATATGGTCGTTGTGATCGCAATCGGCGGGGGGGAGCAGGTCATAGTCCAGGCTCAATCTCTGCGACCACAGGTTGTTCTGGTTGGCCTAGATACGCCCAACCTGATGAGCCTTGATACGATCTCACGCCTGCGGATGAGACTCCCCGAAGCTATCATCATTGTCCTGACCATGCTAAGCGGCGATACCTATCGTCGAGCAGTGCTCTTTGCTGGTGCGGATGAGGTTATCGCAAAGGCCAATCTGAGCACCGAGCTACTGCCGGCTATCCGGCGGTTCGTGTAGGCCGCCCGCCCCAGGGAAAGCCAACACGGGGGATAGGGACAGAGTCGGACGGATGCTTTTCATCCGCGCGGAGGAGGGCAACCTGCAAGCAAGTTATCCAGACAATTTGAGTGGGAGAGCACTGATGCAACTCGTAGCAAATCCGGTCGTCTTCTTGATTGCCCTCGGTACGGCGTTTTTTCTGGCACCGCTAGCCAGCACCATTGCCTCTCGCCTGGGGGCGGTGGACGTTCCGGGTGAATTGTCCATCCATACCCGGCCTATACCCAGAACAGGTGGATTGGCCATCTTCGTCGCCTTCCTGGTAGCCATCGTCTATGCCTGGTGGGATGGAGTACTGACACCGGAGCAATCAACCCCGCTGTGGGGCATCCTGGTGGGCAACACGCTCATCGCCCTGGCAGGCCTTCTAGACGATGTCAAGCACATCTCGCCTCTGCAAAAGTTCTTGTGGCAGTTCCTGGCTGCCTCGGTGGTCATTGGCTTAGGGGTGCAGGCCCGTTTTCTGCCATTGGTCGGGCTGGGACTGGCGTTGACCCTTCTCTACCTGGTCGGCAGCGCAAACGCGATGAACCTTCTGGACGGGATGGACGGGCTGGCGGGGGGCGTGGCTATGATCGCCGCTCTCAGTTTCAGTCTCATCGCGACCATCCAGGGCAACAGACTCGTCGCCGTGCTGGCCCTCGCGCTGGCCGGTGGTGTGTTGGGATTCCTTCCATTCAATTTCCCGCGGGCTCGAATGTTTATGGGAGACATGGGCAGCCTTTTCCTGGGGTTCAACTTGGCCTGCTTGGGCTTGCTGCTCACTGATAGGCCCTACAGTTTGCTTCACTTCGCCGTTCCACTGATGGTGCTTAGCGTGCCGATGCTCGATACCGCGCTGGCGTTGGCCCGCCGTTTTCGCCGCCGCAACGACCTCTTTAGCGGGGACAGGGATCACACGTACGATATCCTGGCCAGACGGTGGGGCAACCGGTGGGCGGTGGTAGCAATATGGGCGGTGTCCGCGTCACTGGGCGGCGTGGCCGTACTGACCGCCTGGATGGGCGGCTGGCCAGGGATGGTGCTGGTCACCCTGGCGGTTGGGACCCTCCTCTGGCTGGCAAAGGCGTCCGGGATGCTAGCGCCACTGAGAGCGACGGGAGACGGAGATGGGTTGGGCCGGGCCTTGGCTCAACTGCGTCGCCGCTATATGCACCCGGTGCTGCTGGACTTGATCGTCGTCGTGGCATCGTTCTATCTGGCGCTGATCTTGCGCTTCAGCGGCGAACGGCCGGGTGACGTGGCTGCGATGTTCCGTTACGCCGGCTTGCTTACCGACCACATCTTCCTCGTCGCCTTCATCTTTGCGGTCAGTGCCTCCATCTTTGGCCTGTACAACCGCATCTGGCGCTACGCTTCCGGTCAGGAGGTTCCGGCCATCCTCGGGGCCGGGGGGATGGGCACGTTGGTGGTCCTGATTATGACCCTGCTCTGGGGCGCCGAGCGACCGATCCCTATCAGTGTCGTGCTGATGGGGGGGCTGATGACCACGGCTGGCCTCGTCGGGCTGCGATATCGCCAGCGGCTGTTCGGTGAGGCGCTACGGCGGTCAGGGGTCGGGGCGGACGCCGCGCGACAGCGCGTCCTCATCGTCGGCGCAGGCGAGGTGGGGCAACACCTGGCCTGGCAGATGCAGCATTATGACGGCCGGTATTTGCCGGTGGGCTATGTTGACGACGATCCTGAGAAAGCGGGGCTGCGAGTCCACGGCGTCCGGGTACTAGGGACGATCCCGCAGATCCAGGATCTGGTGGCCCGGCATCAGGTCGGTCTGGTCGTGATCCCTGTTGATGGGGTGGGTCGGGAACGGCTGAACGAGATCTTTGACATCTGTCAAGAATCCAGTGCCCGCATCCAGATTCTGCCGGACGTGATGGCGCAACTAGATGCGACAAATGGGCATATGACGTTCCGCGATTTGACCATCGAGGACCTGCTGGGCCGTTCTCCCAGGGAGATTGACACGGTGGCTTGCCGGTCCCTCATCGCTGGGAAAGTGATCATGGTGACCGGAGCCGCGGGCTCCATTGGCAGCGAACTGTGCTGGCAGGTTGCGCGTTACGGGCCGGAACAGGTGTTGGCAGTGGATCAGGACGAGACTGGCTTACACGAACTGGCTTTGGAGTTGAGCCAGGAGAACTGTCCTCTCGTCCTTCTCGTCGGAGATGTATCCGATATGAAGCGGATGGAAACAATCTGGCAACGATACCGGCCTGAGATCGTCTTCCACTGCGCAGCCTACAAGCATGTGCCTATGCTAGAGGAATGTCCAGGTGAGGCGGTGAAGACCAACGTACAGGGCACACTCGTGCCGGCCACTCTTTCACAGAGCTGGGGGACAGAGCGATTCATCCTCATCTCCACCGACAAAGCAGCCTGCCCGGCCAACGTCCTCGGGGCCAGCAAGCGGGTGGGGGAGCTGCTGGTGATGGCCCTGCAGCAGGTGTGTAGAGGCACTACTTTGTTCTCTGCAGTCCGCTTCGGAAACGTGCTCGGCAGCCGGGGCAGCGTGATGCCAACCTTCGCTCATCAGATTGCCCAGGGGGGGCCGGTGAAAGTCACCCATCCCCAGATGAAACGATTCTTCATGAGCATCCCGGAGGCAGTCAGCCTGGTGATCCAGGCAGGAGCCTATACGACGGGAGGTGACCTGTTCGTCTTGGATATGGGGGAGGAAGTACGTATTGATAACTTGGCCCGCAGGATGATCCGATTGCAGGGTTTGCGTGTGGGGGAGGACATTCAGATCGAATACACCGGCGTGCGGCCGGGAGAGAAGCTCTCGGAGATCCTGTTCTGCCCCGTTCGCGAGGTCTCCGAACCTACTTGCCATCCTTCAATTATGCAGGTACAGAACCACGTCCCCTTGCCATGGGCAGATTTGTTTTTCAGCGTTGAACGGATGATTGAATCGGTCTGGCAAGGTCTGAAAGCCCCCGACGAACTCAAGGCAATGCTATTTGACATCGCCCGGCTCCTGTGCCCGGTGGAGTGTACTTGTGCAACAGATAGCTCGGTGGGGAGTGTCGAAACGGTCTTGATGAGGAACGTTGAAGTGATCTCGGTAAGGAGTGTTGAAATGGTCCCGCCGAGAGTTATGATTCTGAACGCAGATTAACGCAGTTTCTTGCACATTTTTATGCTATCTGCGATGTCTGCGCAAATCTGCGTCCTCATCGGATGTCTGTTATCCGCCAATTCTTATGGGAACCCTGACTGGAACGAAAGAGTCCATCCCGCTCTCCAGCCCCGACATCACCGAGCGGGAGGTCGAACTGGTCAACCAGGTGCTGCGGACGCCCTATCTGAGCAGGGGGCCGATGATCGAGCGGTTCGAGGCCGCCGTGGCCAGCTTCGTCGGCGCCCGGCACGCGGTGGCGGTCTCCAGCGGCACGGCCGGTTTGCACCTGGCGGTACTGGCCGCCGGGCTCGGTCCCGGCGACGAGGTCGTCACCACACCTTTCAGTTTCGTCGCCTCGGCCAACTGCGCGCTGTACGTGGGGGCCACGCCGGTCTTTGCCGACGTTGATCCGCTGACCCTCAATCTCGACTCCGACCAGGTGGAGGCAGCCATCACACCCCATACCCGGGCGCTGCTGCCAGTCCACATCTTCGGCCAGCCGTGCGCGATGGACCGACTCATGGAGATGGCGCGGAAACACGGCCTGATCGTCATCGAGGACGTTTGTGAGGCGCTGGGAGCAGAGTTCCAGGGGCAGCAGGTGGGGACTTTTGGCGCTTGCGGTGTCTTTGCCTTCTACCCCAATAAGCAGATGACGACGGGCGAGGGAGGGATGCTGGTCACCGACGACGGTGAATGGGCTGCCCTCTTCCGCAGCCTCCGTAACCAGGGACGGGACGATGCTTCGACCGGGCCCAGCACAGGGGGCAAAACTTGGCTCCGCCACGTGCGGCTGGGCTATAACTACCGGCTGGACGAACTAAGCGCGGCGCTGGGCGTGGCTCAGATGGAGCGTATTGACGAACTGCTGGCCAAGCGGGAGCGAGTGGCCGGCTGGTACACGGAGCGACTGGCCGGGATGGACCGTGTCCAGGTGCCCCGGATCGCGCCTGAAGTGACGCGGATGAGCTGGTTCGTGTACGTGGTGCGGTTTGCGCCGGAGTTGGATCGTGATACAACCATGGCGGCGTTGGCGGAGCTAGGCGTGCCGGCCCGCCCTTACTTCACCCCCCTGCACCTGCAGCCTCTCTACCGGGAACGGTTTGGCTTCCGCGAGGGGGATTTCCCCGTCACCGAGCGTGTGGCCCGCTCCACGCTGGCGCTGCCGTTCTCCAGTCGGATGAGCGAGAGGGAGGTGGAAGTGGTGTGCCGAGCACTGACGTCGGTGATGGATTGACCGGCGGTACGTCTATGAGCTTATGGAAGATTGAGGTGTGAGGATACTCGGCTGGCCTTTGCCGTGGCCGCCCACCTGGAGCCGGAGGTCCTGCTGGTGGACGAGGTGCTGGCGGTGGGGGATGCGGCCTTCTGGAAGTGCCTGGCGAAGATGGGGGATGCGGCGAAGGAAGGGTGGACAGCTATCAACCACCCCGCAGCTTGCTGCGGGGTATGAAGCGGAATTCTTTACCCAGGAACGCGGCAAGCCGCGAGGAATCAGACCCGATTTGGATTGAAGAGGGGCTGCGGCGAACTGTGGAGTGGTATGAGCGAGTACTTGCCAACTCAGGGGGCCAGGGTGTAGCTACTTGATGAGGACTATGCAACCAGAGATATCCCCAGTGCTCGGTGACCTTTGCCCACCGCGTGAAGTGCCTGTCACCGTCATCCGCCCTTCACGAGGTTGGATCTCGCTCAACCTGCGCGACCTGTGGGAGTACCGGGAACTGCTCTACTTTCTCACCTGGCGTGACATCAAGGTGCGCTACAAGCAGACGGTGTTGGGTGCGGCCTGGGCCATCATCCAGCCTTTCTTCACTATGGTGGTGTTCAGTTTGTTCTTTGGTAGGTTGGCCAAGATGCCATCGGATGACATTCCCTACCCCATCTTTAGCTACGCCGCGCTGGTGCCGTGGACCTTTTTCGCCAACGGTCTGAGCCAATCGTCCACCAGCCTGGTGGCGAGTGCCAACTTGATCAAAAAGGTCTACTTTCCGCGCCTGGTGGTGCCGATCTCGGCGGTGGTTTCGGGCGGGGTGGACTTTGCTCTGGCGTTTGCGGTGTTGCTGGGGATGATGTTGTTCTACGGTATTGTGCCGACGGCAGCGGTGGTTTGGTTGCCGCTCTTATTGCTGTTGGCACTGGTGACCTCTTTGGGAGTCGGGTTGTGGCTGACGGCGATGAACGTGCAGTTCCGGGATGTGCGCTACGCGGTACCCTTTCTCGTGCAGGCCTGGATGTTCGCCACACCCATCGCCTATCCCAGCAGTCTGCTCGATGAGCCGTGGCACACTTTGTACGGCATCAATCCCATGGCGGGCGTGGTCGAGGGCTTCCGCTGGGCATTGTTGGGGACGAAGACAGCGCCAGGCCTCATCATTCTCGTTTCTGCGTTGGTGGCGGTGGGGTTGCTGATCAGCGGGGCTTTCTACTTCCGTCGCATGGAAAAGACCTTTGCGGATGTGGTGTGAATTGCAAATCATAGCCACGAATTTCACGAATTGGCACGAAGAGAAAAATTAGTGAAATTTGTGTCAATTCGTGGCAAAAAGACATCTGAGGCAGGTAAGAACGATGACCAAGATCCTGTTCAAAGAGCTTTCATACAAGATCATCGGCGCAGCGATGGAGGTACACCGAGTTCTGGGGCCGGGTTTCCTGGAGGCCGTGTATGAAGCCGCGTTGGCTCACGAGCTCACCCTGCGGGGCATTCCCTTTGAGAGGCAGAAGGAGCTGCCGGTCTATTACAAGGGTCAACTGGTGGGGCATTACGTTGCTGACTTTGTGATTGATGGGCAGATCATCCTGGAACTCAAGGCAGTGTCAGGGCTGACCAAAGCGCACGAGGCTCAGGCGCATAATTATCTCACCGCCACCGGCCTGCGCCTGGCCATCCTGATAAACTTTGCCGACTCCCTGCAGCAGAAACGCATTGTGAGATAAGAGAGGATTAGCCACGAATTTCACGAATTGACACGAAAAAAGAAAAAAAGAAACTTCGTGCAATTCGTGGCAAAAGAAGTGGTGCGGGTAGGAGGAGGCAAGCCACGAATTTCACGAATTAACACGAAAAAAGAAAAAAAATTAGTGAAATTCGTGTAATTCGTGGCAAAAAAAAGAAATATGAGTGACATCGCCATTCGAGTCGAAAACCTTTCCAAGCGATACCGCATCGGCGGGCCGCAAGCGCGCTACAAGACGCTCCGCGAGTCGCTGACCGAGGCGGTGCAGTCGCCGTTCCGCCGCCTGTCGTCCGTCGTCCGTGGCCAGTCGTCCGCCCCTACGAACGAGACGATCTGGGCGCTAAAGGA
>CAZMOT010000099.1:0-12505 GCA_964568065.1 uncultured Anaerolineales bacterium | reverse complement strand
CTGCCTCTGGACGCATCTCGTATGGTTCCAATACCAGATTCCACACCCGGTTCAGCCACCGATTCACACCCTCGATGCCTTTAGGATCCCACGGTCCGCCCTGGTCCCACCGCCAGCCGAACATCAGGTAGCCGCGCACTATGTCGGCTCCGTATCGCTGCACCAACTCGTCGGGCAGAACGATGTTGCCGCGCGACTTGCTCATCCGTGCCCCGTCGGGGCCCAGGATGATGCCCTGGTTGCGCAAGGCCAGCATTGGCTCGTCGAAATCCACCACGCCGATGTCGCGCAGCGCCTTGGTGAAAAAGCGCGTGTACAACAAGTGCATCACGGCGTGCTCCGGTCCGCCGGTGTACATGTCCACCGGCAACCAATAGCGGCCCGCCTCGGGGTCCCAGGGGCAATCGTCCCGCTGCAGAGGCTGGCCTTCCTTACGATAGGGCGTCACGTAGGCATAGTGATACCACGACGAGCACACAAACGTGTCCATGGTATCGGTCTCGCGGGTGGCGGGGCCGCCGCACCTGGGACAGGCGGTGTGCAGGAACTCCTCGTGGAACTTCAGCGGGCTTTCGCCGGTGGGCAGGAACTCGGCATCTTCTGGCAGCAGCACCGGCAGGTCCTCATAGGGGATGGGGACCATGCCGCACTCGTCGCAGTAGACGATGGGGATGGGCGCGCCCCAGTACCGCTGGCGACTGATCAGCCAGTCCCGAATGCGGTAGTTGACGGCGAACTCTCCGGTGCCTTGCTCCTCCAGCCACTCGGTTACCTTGTGGACCGCCACGTCGCCCGGCGTGCCGGTGAAGGAGGCAGAGTTGATCATTGTGCCATACTCGGCGTGGAACAACACGTCGCGGTAAAACTCCTGCCCCCACAGTATCTCCATGACTGTGCGCTTATCCTGCACCGTCGGCTCCAGTCCCTTGCAGTGAGCCAGAATCTTCTGCTCGGCCTCGAGGCCCTCGAAAGGAATCGCATCGTCGTCGAAGATGAAGGCCCAATGCGCGCCAACCACCTCTGTCCAGGAGCCAGGCAGAATGTGTGCCTGCGCCAGCACGACGTAGAGATCCGTCTGGTCCTTGTCCATTATGACATAGAGTGAGCCATCCCGCTCCTCGAACGAGATACCGGCCTTGGTCAGTGCTGAGGCAAAGCCTTCCTTCATAGTACCTCGCATCACGAAGGATCTGGCGACCCCGTCGGGCCGATCAATGACCGGGATGATGGACAAGCCGAACTTGAGGGCGAACTCAAAGTCCCGCTCGTCGTGGGATGGGACGGCCATGATGGCCCCCGTGCCATAGGTCATCATCACGTAGTCGGCGATCCACAAGGGGATGCGCTCGCTGTTGACCGGGTTGACGGCGTAGGCGCCGATGAAGACGCCAGTTTTCTCCTTTGCGATGGACATTCGCTCGATCTCGCTCTGGCGGGCAGCCTGGAACTTGTAGGCCTCCACCTCCTCCCGGTGCTCCGGCGTGGTCAGCTTGTCCACCAGCGGGTGCTCCGGGGCCAGCACCATGAAGGTCGCACCCCAGAGCGTGTCCGGCCGGGTGGTGAAGACGACGATGGGGTCCTCCTGCTCGGAGAGGAAGGTGACGTTGGCCCCCTCGCTGCGGCCAATCCAGTTCTTCTGCATGGTGCAGATGCGCTCCGGCCAGTCCATCTTGGAGTGATCTAACAGTTCGTCTGCGTAGTTCGTGATGCGGAAGAACCACTGCTCCAATTCTTTCTTGATCACCAGCGTGCCGCAGCGCTCGCAGTGGCGGTCCTCCCCCCAGACCTGTTCCCGGGCCAGAGTGGTGTTGCACTTGGGGCAAAAATCCACTGGGGCCATCTTCTTGTAGGCCAGGCCGGCCTCGTAGAACCTGAGGAAGAACCACTGTGTCCACTTGTAGAATTCCGGCAGACAGGTAACCGCCTCCCGATCCCAGGCCCACATGGCTCCCATAGAGCGCAACTGACTGCGCATGACCTCAATGCTATCCCAGGCCCACTTGAACGGGTGGATACCCCGCTCAATGGCCGCGTTCTCGGCTGGCAGCCCGAAAGCATCGAAGCCGATGGGGTAGAAAACGTTGTAGCCCTTCATCCGCATGTAGCGCGCACGGACGTCCGAGGGGGTCATCACGTACCAGTGGCCGACGTGTAGGTAGTCGGCCGATGGGTAGGGCAGCATGGTCAGGAAGTAATACTTGGGTCGATCCGGGTCTTCGCGGGTGGCGTACAGCCCGTCCTCCTCCCACTTCTTTTGCCATTTCGGTTCTATTTCTTGGGGTACGTATGTATCAGCCATGTCCTTCTCCTATTGGTTTCGTCTCTTCTCTAAGTCTCGGTGCATATCCCTGCACCGTCTGAGCCACAGCACTTTATACTCCTCTGATGCCACAACTCGATTCTTCAGGTCTGCGATGGTGTGAATTCCTGCTTCCTTGCACCAGTCTACGCAGATTTCGTACGCTTCCCAGTCCAGTTCATCCTCATCCCAGAACACCGTGACTTCCGAAAGGTCACTCAAGAACATTGCAAAGGCCCTCGTATGACCGTCTGTGAAGATCACTTGGTCTAAGTTTCTTGACCGGAATCGGTTCGATTGAATCAGGTCTCAGGGGGTCCAAGTCCTCCATCACCCGCGACAGTTTTTAGGAACTGATGAACAACTGGCTCGGTTGTATTTCATCCAACTTCATCGTGAAGGTCTTGGCCATCTTTCGCTGCTATATCCGTGCCACAACAGTCGGTTATCTCTCACCATGGTCACCACCTCTCCCGCCTACGCCAGCGAGGAGAGGGCAGCCAAGACGGTCGTCCGGGTCAAGAGGTGGATGACCGCCGACTCCGGCCGCAACTCGAAGTGGTCGGCCACGCGCTAGAACAGTTCCGACGTGTCCTGTGGCTCCTCCAGCTATCTATCAGCAGCCCTTTCCTGTCCTGCACAACCAGCCCCATATTGGAGCCACCCTGCAGGTGGAAGACGCCAGGAGCCAGTTCTACCTGTTTCACTCCTTGACCCCCACCATCTCAAAGTGACCGGCCGACCCGGCCCAGCCAGGGTCGTCGGCGTATCGTATTTCCAGATCGAGCAACCGAGCCAGCCCATCCTCCTCCTCCAGAACCCGCGGCCGCACCTCGGACGGCAGCCGTCTGAAGAAGACTGGCTTGCCCACCACCCGCACCACCCGCAGGTCGTGTCGCTCAAACAACGTCTGCAATTCCCCCACGGTGAAGGCGTGGATGGGGAAGGCCAAGGCTGGTTCATTGCCCCACCAGCTCATCTCGCCGGTAGCAAGAATGCGCTCGGCTTGGTCCCAATCCCCTTCAGCCATCGCCTGTACCGCCGCAATGCGGCTATCTACTGAACCGATGACGCGACCGCCAGGCCGGGTCACCTGGGCTAGTTCCGCCACTGCCCGGCCGGGATCCCCGCAGTAGGAGAGCGGATCTCCCTGGGCCATCACCAGGTCAAAATGCTCATCAAGCAGGTTCCGCATGTCGCAGATGTCCATCCGTTGGATGGTCACTCGATCCAGCAGACCTTCCGACTCCAGTTTGTGCCGGGCCACCTCCAGCATCCCCGTCGAGATGTCGGTCAGCGTGACCTGGTAGCCCATTCGGGCCAGTGGTACTGCCCAGCGTCCAGTGCCGCCACCAGCATCTAAGATACGTCCGCCTGGCGAGGGCAGGAAGCGCCGGATGTTGTTCCACGTCACCGGCTCGTAGACTTTGACAAAGAAGGGGCTCTCGTCGTACCGCTGGTCGTAGGTTGGCGCGTCCTTGTCGTGGAAGGCCTCCACAGGGCGTTTCCTTGTCATCGTTCTTCTCTTTCTAGCAAAAAAGCCCCTTCGCCTCAGGGACGAAGGGGCACTCCGTGGTACCACCCTGATTGGAGGATGCCTCTGTGCATGGGGCATCTCCCGCTCTTGGCCCGTTAACGGAGGCCAAGCGTCGCCGGTTACTGGCAGTCTGCAAATTCACCGGCGCAACTCCCAGGCGAGTTCGGCCTTGCGTGGTGCTCCCCTTTGGCACCATCGCCGGGCTTCCACCTGGTTTTTCCCGGCTCGCTGGGGGGACGGCCTACTACTCCTGTTCGCAGCCTTTCACGTATTGTTGTTTATTTATTGCAAAAAAGGTGGACCCGGAGGGACTTGAACCCTCGACCCCCACAATGCCATTGTGGTGCGCTCCCAACTGCGCTACGGGCCCGTACTGGGGCAACGCTGGTGGAGCTGAGGGGACTCGAACCCCTGACCTCTACAGTGCGATTGTAGCGCTCTCCCAACTGAGCTACAGCCCCGCGACGTACGTCAATTCTACCCCAGAACGGAGAGATGTCAAGGTTTGACACGTTTCCACGCCGTGTTATACTCTGGCTCCGGCAGACCTATATCCGTTTACCGAAGTAGGAGACTATGACCGACCCACCTACGCCCACCACATTGAGCGGTACGCTCAAGGACGCTGCGACGACGATCACGTTGGCTCAGCGTCATGCAGCCCTCGTCGTCATCGTGTTGAACAATCTCTTGCTCACCTTCGGCTTTCAGTTGTGGCGGTCGCTCTTCAATAACTTTGCCATCCAGGAACTGGGCGTGCGGGCCAATCAGATAGGGCTGATCCAGTCTATCCGCGAGATACCCGGCCTATTAGGTTTTAGCGTCGGCCTGCTGGCGCTGCTACTGACCGAGATGCGCATCGCCGGGCTGTCCATCATCCTGATGGGCATCGGCATCGGCCTGACCGGCACGGCGAATGACCTGCTGGGCCTGGTAGTCAGCACGCTGGTGATGAGCGTCGGCTTTCACTTCTTTATGCCCTGTAACTTGTCGGCGGTGTTGATGCTGGTCGGTGAGGACGAAGCCCCGCGCACATTGGGACGGCTGAGCAGCTTGAACGCGCTATTCGCGGTGATAAGCGCGGGCGTTGTCTTTCTGACAATTAACAGCCTGGGGTTCCGCACGCTATACTACGCCGCTGGCGCGTTGGTCGTTGTGGGAGGATTGGCATTGCTGCCGTGGGAACAGCAGCCCGTCTGCCCCGTCCGTACCAGGCGACATACACCCATTCGCAAACGATATTGGCTCTACTACATTCTGGAGTTCTTGATGGGCAGCCGCCGCCATATCTTTACTACTTTTGCCATCTTCCTACTGGTTAAGGAGCACTCAGTGCCTACCCAGGCTATCACTGTCCTACTCGTGATCAATAATCTCATCGGCACGTTTCTCTATCAGCAGTTCGGCAAAATCATCGCCCACTTCGGCGAGCGGCGCGTCCTCACCTTCAACTTTGCGATTCTCATCTTCGTCTTTTTGGGTTATGCTTACGTCTCCCTGTTACCCATCCTCTACGTCCTGTTCGTCGCGGATCACGTGCTGTTCGGCTTCTCTATCGCGCTCACGTCGTATTTCCAGAAGATCGCTATCCAGCCCCAGGAGATCACGCCCAATCTCTCGCGGGGCCAGACGATCAACCACATCGCTGCAGTCATAGTACCGTTAGTTGGAGGAGTGATGTGGGAAACGATTAGTGGCCGCTATACCTTCCTGACTGGTGTGGGCATCGTGGCACTCTCGCTGATCCTGGTGCAGTGGATGCACATAGAGTGACACACCTGAAGCGAGGAACACAGAGCAAGGTGCTCCGTCGGAATCTACTGTCCCGTTTCTTCCAGCAGCGCCTGCAGTTCTGCCAGTGTCGTGACGCGAGCCACGCGGGCCACGAAGGTATGCAGATCGGGGCTGCGGGCGCGCAACTCCCGCACCGCCGGCCCGATGGGGTCTGCCCCTGCTGCACCGGGTTCGTCGGCGTAGGATCCGTGGAAGGCAAAGTAAGCCTGGTTCAGTTTGCGGATGTAGTAGCCGTTGGCGACGAACTCCTGTCGCCGTTCCTCCATGTAAACCTCCGCCTGCTCGATCTTGCCCTCCGTCAGAAGTTCATCCACCCTGATGCGCGTCTCCCGCATCTCGACGCGGAAGTCGAAGGTCGGGAGTTCGGGCGGTGGTGTTTCCTCTGCCTCCTCCAGCTCCTCCGGTGTGGGTTCCGGCTCTGGCGGCAGAAGTTCAGGGTAGTAGCGAGCCACCATCTGGAGTCCGACTTCCCTCCCCACGATGGAGGCCACCGTCTCATTGATGGTGCGCGTTTCGTCAGAGGCGTTGTAGTTCCAGCCCAGTGGCCTCAAGGTGAGATGATGGTGCATCCACTCGTGAGCCGTCACATCGGCCAGCCAGTTGAGTGAGCTGGACTCCAGCAGCATCGCCGGGTAGGCCGCCAACCCACCGATGCCGGTCACCAGCGGCGAGACGTCGAGATCGGTGTATATCTGATCCTCGATAGCCTCCTGCCGGGTCGTGTCCAGCCCGTGGCGCAGGCCGAGCTGGAAAATCCTCTCAATGTGGTCACGGGGGGAGACGATGAGCATCAGGGGCAGCGGGGTGAAGTGTGCACCGACAGGCGGGAACTCCTGACTTAGCACACCAAACCCCTCGTCCACCAGGATGCAGGATGTCTGCTCTTCCAGGATCGCTTCGGCGAGCGGTTGGCGAGCATCTTCCGCCACCCGCAGTTCGGCCAGGCTTGTGCGCAACTCGACCGTTGCCGCCTCGGGGTCATCCACTTCCGGGTCGGTGCAGGCGCGGTAGATTTCCCACTCGAGGCGCTGAATATCGAGCACCAGTTCCAGGTAGTCGAGGAAGAAGTCGTGGCGGGCGGATTCGTCCATGTAGCGCTGCGGCGCGACCAGGCTGTGGGCCAGTTTACCCACCAGCGCCTCCACTTCCCAGCCGAAGAAATCGAACTGCTCACCGACCAGCAGGCGGTTAATCGCGGTTCTGAAGCTGGCGGGCGGAGGTCCTTCGGCCGCTAAACCAAGCAGCAGCGCAACCAGCAGCAGTGCTAGCTCCCACCACTGGATGATCCAACTCAGGTGGTCTCGCAGACACTTGACCAGTCTTTGACTAGATGCCATGTGATCGTATCCACTACCGCCAGGCCCGCAAACGGGGCAGCGCTCCATTCGGCTAACGTCGGCCAGCGGTCTTTCAACTGGGCCAGGAAGAGTGTCAGGGCCAGCCCGTGCGAGACCACCGCCAATGTCTGCTCAGGGTGTGCCGCTACCAGTTCCTTGAGGCAGCGGGTGATGCGTTCAGCAACCTGGGCCGCGGGTTCGCAGCCCGCCACACTGCTCTCTGGATTAGCAAAAAAGCGTGCGACGGCTGTTTGATAGTCAGGTAGCAATCGGGGACGGCGCAGTTCGCGCAAACAGTCCACAGTCACCAGGGGGACACACCAACGACGGGCGGCCGGCTCTGCGGTCTGCAGGGCCTTGGGCTCAGGGCTGGAAAAGATCAATTCTACCTCACGCCAGAAGTCCTGTCGGGCCAGGGTGCCGGCCTCTAATCGTCCCCGCTCAGAAAGAGGCCAACGTTCAGCCACGTCACCCCTCATCTGCACGCGGGCGTGGCGAATGAGATACAACAGTGCCATGTGACTTCCTTTGTAGCACCGGGAATTGTAGCAGGCGATGGGTGCTTTGGCAAGTTGCTCAGGTTGCGCAAAAACTTCGCTGTGGGTATAATGGCTTTACCCGGCAAACCGTCGGCTACGAGGAGGCTGATTCAGTGGTTAACGGATAGCGTCAGCCAGTAGCGGTCAGCCTCCGAGATTCATAATTTGATCATCGAAACGGAGTTCACTATGGATCTGAAAACAATAGAGAGACTGGTAGCCCTGGCGCTGTTGCTCGCTTTAACTGCGTGTGCTCCGGCGTTAACCACGTCTGTACCTCCCGCCCCTACCTCAACATCGCCCGGCGCTGCTACAGCCGTAGCCTCAACTCGCTCCCCTGCTACCCCTTTCGTGCCTGACTCTCCTACCCCGGAGGCCCCCCTGGCTGCGCTGGTCAACGGCCAGCCCATCTATCTGGCTGATTACGAGCGCGAATTAGGCCAATACGAAGCTGACTTGCTGCCATCGCAAGGAATTGACCCCAGTAGCCCGGAGGGTCAGGAGCGTCTTGCTCAGGATCGTCCCTGGATCCTGGACTGGATGATCGAGGTGGTGTTAATCGAGCAGGCGGCGGCCGAAGCAGGCATTGCCGTCTCCGATGCTGAGGTGGACGCCTATATGCAGGAGATCATTGCCGAGAACGAAGGCGAAGAACAGCTCCGGGCCAAGCTGGCGGAGCGGGGCGAGACTTACGAGGACGCCTGGCAGAAAGTGCGCAAGGAGCTGATCGTGGCGGCGATGACACAGCGCATCAGCGAGAGCGTGCCGACGATAGCCGAGCAGGTCCACGCCCGCCACATCCTGGTGGATACCCAGCAGGAGGCAGAGCGTATCAAGGCCCAACTTCAGGCCGGCGCTGACTTTGCCACTTTGGCCCGGGAGTTTTCTCTGGATACCAGCACCCGCGAGCACGGGGGCGACCTGATTTTCTTTCCCCGGGGTATCCTGATGGCTCCTGAAGTGGAGGAGGCTGCCTTTGCTTTGCAGCCCGGTCAAATTGAGGTAGTGACCAGTCCGCTGGGCTATCACGTCGTGCAGGTTATCGAGCGCGACCTGGCCCGCCCCGTCAGCCCGGAGAACATGCGCTTCCTGCAAGATCAGGCGGTGCAGGAATGGATAGGGGAGTTGTGGGTTCAGGCCGCAATTCAGCGTTTCATCGAAACAGGCCCGTGACGCAAGAGCGCTGCGAGGAGATCAAGCGATGGGAAATGGCAAAAGATCTGCGCTTTTTAATATCCTGACTATCGTAATGCTCATAGCCACAGTGTGTCTACTGGTCTTCTACGCCCTCATCGGGCTCGACTTCTACAACCCGTTCCCATATCCCACGCGTGCCAGTGAGGCGTTGCCGACCGACACGCCCACCCCGAGTGGTCCGACGGACAGGCCCACCTGGACACCGACTCACACTCCGACCATCACGCCCACTCCGGGTCCCACGAATACGCGCACGCCCACGCTGACACCATCGGCTACCCCCACCTTCCCTGCCACGCGCACGCCTACCCCCACTACCGGACCTACGCGCTCTCCGTGGCCTTTTACGTGCGAAGTAGAGTTGCGCAGGCCCGAGTACGACTCCTGGAGTGGGGTCGCAGGTCACGTGCAGGACCTGGAGGGCAACCCGCTGCCCGGCTATATCGTCCAGGTCCAGTGTCCCGGGGCAGGCACGTTCACCCCCCGCGCCGGAGAGAGCGAGCGGTACAACGGCATTTATGGAAGTCAAGCCGCGTGGGAACAGGCCTGCAATCCCGCCAGCTACCAGACGATGGATATTCGCGTGCAGTTGTTCAACAGCTTCCCTGAGTCAGATGGAACCTATCGGGCGGTCTCTGAAGCGATGACCGCTAAGTTGGGTGGCTACGCCAGTGGATCGCTGGGGTATGTGACTTGTACGCTCAATTGGGAGGACTGGCAGTAGGGAAACCCCGTCCATTTCGGGGGGGGGGTGATTAGCTTGCCCGGCACTGCGCTGCGGCCCAGGGCTACGCAGTGTTCACACAGAACCATCAAAGAATAACGAGGGGTAGAACGTGACAGATAAACGTGTAACCACAGGGATTAAGGGCCTTGACGAGATGTTGAACGGGGGCTTCACGCCCAGTTCGATGGTGTTGGTGCGCGGTGCACCGGGCACGGGCAAGACCTCATTGGCACTCCAGTTTCTCGTCCACGGCGCGACGAAGCACAACGAGTCGGGATTGCTCATATCCTTTGAGGAATTCCCCACTTCCCTCTACCGCGACGCTGAGTCATTGGGCTGGAACCTGAAGGAACCGGAGGCAAGTGGGAAACTACACCTGATGTTTACCTCGCCGGAGGTATTCCTGGCCAGCCTGGAGTCTCCTGATAGTCGCCTCAATCAGTCGATCCTCGACGCGAATATCCAGCGTCTGGTGCTCGACAGCGTCTCACATTTTGATCGCCTCACCAACGATATGCACGAGTTGCGCCACATATATACCTCCGTGGCGAACGGCCTGCGGCGGGAGGGGGTAACAGCGATGCTGCTGGGAGAGGAGGGCATGACCGATTATCGGCGCGCCGACAAAGGCGGTTTCTCGTTCATCGTGGACACCATCATCCTGCTGCGCTACCTGGAGATCGAGAGCGCCATGCAGCGTGCCATCGTGGTGCTAAAGATGCGGGGCTCCAACCACGCCAAGGAGATTCGCCGCTACAAGATCGAATCAGGCGGGCTGACGGTCTTGGATGTCTTTGAGGGCCGTGAGGGACTGCTCAGTGGCATGCCATACCGGACGCCGCCGTGATTAGCCGTTGGCTGTTAGCATTCAGCAGTTAGTGATTGGCATTTGTTGTTTGGTCATTGGATCATTGAATCATTTTACATTGCCCTATGGGCACTCTCTACCTGGTCAGTACCCCCATTGGCAACCTGGAGGACATCACCCTCCGCGCTCTGCGGATCCTCAAGGAGGCTAAGCTCATCGCAGCGGAAGACACTCGCCGCGCCCGTGTCCTCACCCGCCACTACGAGATTGAGACCCCCATCACCAGTTACTTCGAGGGCAACAAACTGACGAAACTTGAGACGGTGCTGCGAGCGCTGGATACAGGGGATGTGGCCCTGATCTCCGAGGCCGGGATGCCGGGGCTTTCGGACCCTGGCTATGAACTCATCCGCGCCGCCATCGAACGTGGCTATTCGGTCGTGCCCGTCCCAGGCCCCTCGGCTCCCGTGACGGCGTTGGTCGTCTCCGGCCTGCCCAGCGACAGCTTCCTCTACCTGGGGTTCTTGCCCCGACGCCGGAGCGAGCGCCGCAGGCTGCTGACCGAGGTAGCGGGAGAGAGACGCACGCTGGTCGCCTTTGAGGTCCCCCACCGGCTGCGCGAGAGCCTGGCCGACATCGAGGCTGTGCTGGGCGATCGGTCACTGGCCGTCTGCCGCGAACTGACCAAGTTGCACGAGGAGGTGTGGCGGGGAACCATCGCTGGCGCACGCACACACTTCGACGAGACCGAGCCACGGGGCGAGTTCACGCTCGTCATCGGTGGAGCGCCGGAGGAGGGTGAGCGTTGGGATGAGGAGCAGGTGCGGGCCGCGCTGGATAAACTGCTGACTGCCGGCACGTCCCGTCCGGCCGCTGCACAGCAGATCGCTTCCGCCTCCGGTTGGAACCGCGCGGAGGTTTACAAACTCGATCTCAAAGATGAGTAAAACTGACTGCTCTGTGCGAGTGAGGTGACAGATACGTGGGCAAGTGGGATTGGGTCAGGGGGCACGGGGCGACCCGACAAGAAGCGACGAAAGGGATCGCCAGCGCTAGTTACACCCTCAACGGTCTCGTTCAGGCTGGCCTGATTGGTCAGCAGCGCGCGGCCCATTTCCGCGCTCAAACCGGCCTGGCCGATTTCGCGTGGCGGGTATTCTGGCCGAAGGTGGCGGTCGGACGGAGGCGCTATGCAGAAGCAATGGGCCGGGCGCAGGGTTTTGTCGTATTCATGCACGGCTGGGATGGCAGCCACGTTATCTGGGAGCAGATTCCGGCGCTGGTGTGCGCCGCCAACCCTCGGCTGGTCGCGCTGGCCGCCGACGTGAACGGCTTCGGCGGCTCCCCTTTTGCCGACGAGTTGCCCGCTATCGAAGCCTGCGATCCGGTTGCGAATGTGGCCGCCGTCGAACGCTGGATCGAGTTGCTGGGGCTGCGCTCAAGCCGGCGGGCCGCTCGTCGTTGGCGTATCATCACGCTCGTGGGCCATTCGATGAGCGGCGCGGCGCTGTTCCATCTGGACGAGCCCGGCTGGCGTCAGTACGAGGTCGCCCGGCTGGCGATTGCACCCGCACTACTGGTCAACGACACACTGCGCAAGAGTTTCTACAAGGCGCTTGGCCTGGGCATCTGGGCCGGCTCGACCGTTGACATGTTGGGATGGCTCAAGACCAGGCTGGCCCCTTCCATCGTCGAAACGCTCATCGGCGCAGCCAGCCAAGCCGTGAAAACCGAGCACGTGCGGACATTCAATAGCACCCCCAAGGGCGTGCTGGCGCAGACCTTCTTCGCGATGGGGGTCGTACCCCGTCGAGTCAAGCCCCGCCGCTGGCGTCAATTCCACGTCGTGCTGGGCCACAAAGACCGCCTGGTAGGGGTCAAGCCGATGTTGGAACTCCTGGAGGAACTGGGCTTTGCCAGCGACCAGGTGCGCGTCGTGCTGGGCGACCATTACCTCTTCTCGGTCAGCAACCAGAGCCGCCGCTTGCACCTGCGCAACCGGGAGACCGTGGTCGAGGAGATTCTAGCCTTACACGAAGCGTGCCGGCATGGGATGACGTATAAGGCAAAGGGGCCAGGTGGGACTGAAACTTTCGTCTGAAGAGCAATCTATGTTAGCCGGTGACTTTGGCCCCGGCGTGCGCAAGGCGATGGAAATCGTCGTCACGCTGGGGCAGATTTATGGTGCCCGGCGACTGGTTCTGGTGAATTCCGTGCAGGTGGCAGGGGTCAGTTACCGCAACCTGGGGGAGGCGGGGCTTGAGTTT
>CAZMOT010000098.1:0-12647 GCA_964568065.1 uncultured Anaerolineales bacterium | reverse complement strand
GCCCTGAGACGGAGAGGAACGGTGTAACGGCGAAAAAGTATCCCAGGCCTATGCCGGCTCCCACTGCCTGCCCGCACAACCAGTTGATGAGAACGTTGACGAGGTTGAAGACTACCGAGACCCCGAAGGCGCTCAGCACCGCCCGCCAGCCACAGCCGGTGACGGCGGCATAGATCCTGGCCAGCGGGCCCTGGCCCGCCAGCGAGAGGCCGGCAGGCAGCCATGCTGTTAGTCGCCGCAGAAAGCGGCCCTCCAGTATCAGTGCTCCCCCAGCCAATATCCCGCCTGTTACACCCAGCATCAACCACACCAGCCATTGTTCCATCCGAGCAGCCTGGAAAGGTAACACAATCAACCCCATCACCGAGAGGACTATCAAACCGGTCATGCGGTCGAGCAGGACGGTGCCGATCGAGGCCGAGGAACCGGTGTCTTGGGTCAGTTCCAGCGCCCGCACCACGTCGCCGCCATAAGTAGTGGGCAGAAAGGCATTGAAGAAAGCCCCGACAAAGTAAAGGCGCAGCAAGCGACCAAAGGGGACTGTCGGATCGAGACCACGCAGGAGAACGAACCAGCGATAGGCGCGAATGACCAGGCTAAACACAAAGAGCAGAAAGCCAGCCAGAAAGTAGCGCAGGTCGGCCAGGCGCAGCACGGCCAGCGTCTCGCCCAGGCCGATTTTCCAGAACAGAAAGGCCAACGCACCGGCGCTGATCAGCACCCGCAGAATGTTCATCCAGCGTTTACTCATCTACCTGTCCATTGCCCTCGTTCACTATTCTCATTACCCGAATCTTGTTCAACAGCACCCGGTTGCCCAGCCAGTTTCTGTCCTCTGCGATGACCGGTAGGCGGTCTCCACCTATACCGGGTGCGTACAGGCCAACCTCGATGTCATAAAAGTTCGGCGGGGTCGTGAGCCCTACTGTCAGATCACGCACGTCCTCGACGATCCGACCGGGCTCCCAGTGGCTGGTGAGTGCAGTTCCATCTGCCAACTGACCGTCGCTGCGAGCCCAAACCTGGTTCTCGACGCCGAGGATATTGACGAAGCATTTGTAGTCCATCTCTATCGGCACCGACGCTTGCCAGTAGAGTGTCAGGCGGATCGTCTCGCCGGGCCGCGCCACCCGGCGATCCAGCGTGTAGCCGACCAGCGCGAACCGATCGCCAAAGTTGACGTTCAGTGGATTGGGAACCTCGCCGGGCTGCGGCACAATCTGGACCGTCGCCAGGCGCAGCGCGTCGCGCCCGTCGGGTGTGGTGAGACGCGGGCCATCGGGCAAGTACATGCCGACCTGAACGTAACCCGAGTCCGGCGTATAGGCCGTCTCCGCGACGTGCACGCGATACGTGTCAGCGAAAGCGACGCCGGGCTCCCAGGCGGTGGTGGGATAGCGCCCCAGGCCGGGATAGGTGTCGCGCTGGGCCGCCATCGTGCCCACCTCACTCAGCAGGTGGACGAAGACGACATAGTTCTGGTCTGTCCGGGCTAACGTCTGCCAGTAAAGAGTGACCTCCACCACACCGCCCGGCTCGACAGTGGTCGGTGTGACCTGGTAACCCAGCAACCGCGCTATGCCGCTCCGCCCTGAGCCCGTCGAAGGGCCGAATTCGACGTCCGTGGGATTAGGCACAGACGTGATTTCCGACTTGGTCAGCGGACGAGGACGGGCAAAGGCCGGGGCAAGTATGCCGACCAGCGCGTAGACAGCCAGCACTGCCATCCCGAGCGTCACGACCAGACTTACCGCCCATGTCAGGCGAGGGGGAACAAACTGACTCAACCCCAGGACGAGTAACAAAGCGAAGGCGGACAGGGCAGGGAACAAGAAACGCCCCATCGCACCAGCCGGACTCACCAGGATGTAGCCAAAGAGAACAGCGATGAACAGCAGCACATCAACCAGCAATAGCAGCAATTGTGAATTGCGAATCGCAGATTGTGAATCGCGGACTCCAGATTGGATGCGCTGGCGAAGCAGGCGGCCGATCATAAGAAGCAATCCAACGAGTCCCGCAACTGCAAGCCAGGCCAGCACCTGGTACACACCACCGGGAAGCGGCACCTGGCCGTAGCCGAAGCGCCCCCACAGGCTGCTCCAGGCATAAGGCAGCTCCTGGATCAGCATGCCCCAGCTTTCAAGAGGGTTGCGCACTCCCCACAGTTCGGTCACACGCTGGAAGCCGGTCGGCTCGCCGTAGAGCACCCAGTTGCGCCAGAACCACCAGCCGGAGATGAGGGCCGCCAGACCCAGGACGATGAGATTGCCCCGCAGAAGAGCACGCCAGACTTTGCCGATCTCAGACTTTGGCGAGACTTCGCCGAGCTCAGTCGAGGCACTCAGTCGAGCCGTCGAACCGTCGCGCTTCTGCCACACAGCCAGCACGTAGGCCAGTTCAATCAGCGCCAGCAGGACCAGCAGGTGGAACTTGGCCAGGAGAGCCACGCCGTAGAGGATACCCATCGTCACATCGGTGCGCACACTGGGGCCCTCACGCACCAAACGAACGCACACCAGTAGCACCGCCGCGCCACACAGTCCTGCCACAATGTCGTTATTGATCGAACCGCTCAGGTAGATGAACTGCGGATTGAAGGCGATCAGTGCCGCCCCGCTCACAGCCAACGCCGGCTGGTCCGTAAAAACTTTGCGGCCGATGCGATAGGTTAGCCAGACGATGCCCGCGCCGATGAGCACCGTCATCCAGCGCACTACGTAGACCGCCAGGGTAACGCCGTGGAAGGGAAAGCGCTCATCGTCGCCGTGGATGTACTGGTTCTTATTGTCGTCGCTTACCTCCCAGTAACGGTAGGCCCAGAACGGATTCTTGAGCGGCTGGTAGTAGACCTCCTGCACGACGGGCACCCAACCACTGACCAGCGCGCCAAGACTGTAATAAAGCGGCGGATGGTGAGTGGGAGCACGAGGATCGTCGAGCGGCTGCACGGGCAGGCTGCGGTAGACTATGAGGTGCCGCACGTAGCGAAAGTGGCCCAGTTCATCGGTGGGCTCGTAGATGGGAGAGGCCAAGCTATAGGAGACGGCCAGTGCCAGGTAGGCGATCAGGATGAGCAAGAAAAGCCAATGGTCAATGGTAAATGACCAACGACTAATGACCAATGACGAAGGGCGGCGGTGGGACATAATCACGGCATGATCACCTCTGCCGCCGGGAGCTTCTGGATAGCTGCCAGACGGCGACTCCGATGATCATCAACAGCAGCGTCAGACGCGGTCGCCACATCCCGCGGCGACTTTAATGCTGGGGAAAACACCAGCCCTGTGGTCCAAATCCCAAGCGGCGGGCATCCTTGACCCGCATGCGGAGGTCGTGGGTGTTGGACATACGCAGGTCACTGCCCGCAGGTCGTGCACGCGGTAGGATAACGGGACCTGACCCAGCAGAGCCACGCCTTTCCTATTCGGCCCCCGATGGGTTAGTAATCGTCGCAACCTTCATCTACAAAGAAATAGTCATAGCCAATCTGCGTGGGGGCTATTTCCCAATCCCCTCCAATAATGCCGACTCGTCTCAGGGACGGAATCGCTGAATCGGAGAAGCTGTATGCTTCCTTACCATTTATGTACAGTTTGACCTGTTGGCCTGTGACCTCTACCTTCAGGCTATTCGGTGTAAAGCCAGAGTAAGCAGGCCACTCCCGCCCCACGCCATAGACTTTTATGGCCGTACGCGTTTCATATAGATTGGGATGGTTTGGTCCAGGATATTGGTAGCCTGTCCGCTTCTGGATACCCCAGGCACCGAGGTTGTTGACCTCGAGCGAATAGACGGTACTCAAATCGTCGCTGGCCGCAAACACCAGCCCCCAAAAAGACCAATATGGATCCCAGTGCTCAAAGCTCCCTCTCATTCCTATGCAAGTCCTGGAAGTGGGACGTTCGACCCCGGGTGCTAACGTTACGGGATAGATGTGACGCGTGTCACCGTGCTCAGACCCACCACCAGCCGCCCGGCAATCCAGGGGGACGTTGACGTGGTACCGTCCTCCCTCATAGTACAGATTGTACTTGTAATTCAGGTGCTCCCGGGCATTGTCACAACCAATCAGACAGCAGGCCGCCTGGTGGGTGGGCCAGCCGCTGCCGGCATTACTAAAGTCGTCATAGTAGTCGGAGGAGACGACAGTGGTCGATTGGGTGTTGCTCCACTGGCCTGGCCCCCAGATGTTGTGGCCCCGCACACGGTAGTAATACGTTCCTTCGTCTTTGTCGCTGAACGGATATGATGTACCGTAGATGGGGTAGTAGTCGGTGGCACCGGTAAAGTCTGCATTTGTCGCTTCTTGCAGTGTGTACGCGCCCGGATCTGGAACGGCTGGATCGCCATCGTCATACGACCAATTGACAGTGTAGCTGTCTTCCCCGCTAGGGTTATCTATGGCGAGCAAGGTCGGTGCGTAGGGCATGGGCGGCCAGCGTTTGAAAAAGATCGGAAAGTACATGATGTAGTACTTGTTGCTCACTGTGACAGTGATGGTATCTGTGGGACCAACATCGTCCCCTGCACCACGCGCCCGGGTCTGGATGGTGTGCTGGACATCGCGCTCTTCAGACAGCGACCAGACATACGACCATTCCCACCCTCCCCACGAGGTGGATGTGACGGCGGTGACGATGTTCCACGGCTCCTCACCGTCTATGCTTACCTCGACCGTAATCAGACTGTTGGCGACTATGTCTGCGGATGGAGCGGATGCCGAGGGGGGCGTAGAACCCACTGTCCAGGGGATAACGACTGACACCACATTGCTGTAGCGGCTGGGCTCTATGCCAGGTGCATCTGCTTTAACACGATAGTAATACGTCCCATCGTCGTTCTTGGTAACTAGACAATCGGTACCCGACCCAGAGCAAGCCGACACCGGTTGAGGATCACTGAATTGAGGGTCGGTCTCTTCTTCAACAAGGTAGTACGACGCTGAAACCACTGATGTCCAGCTCAGCAGGTATGCCCTATCCGTCGTCCTCTCTGCAGTAAGAAATGGATCTCCTACTAAGAATGGCGGCTCGATGCCAGCACCCCAGGCAAAACCGCTGATGGTCAGTGAGTCCTTTTGGATGATAACGGCATCCTTGTTCGGCGAGTGGATCTGCGATGTGGGTGAGACTGCTGCTGTAGCAGCGTAAGTGAAGCTCTGCTCAGCAGAAGTACCCGACGAAGTATCAGTGGCCAAAGTGGCCGGCATCGGCGCGACCCACAATATCAATACGACCAGAATTGCCGCGCCAAGTACAACTGGCAGTACGGTTCGACCTGGATCACTCCAAGAGTTCCGATTCATTAGTAGCCTCCTCTCGCTACAGAAATCGAGCCCGCCACCAAATAGTGGGGGGCGTCGCTCGACGAGTATGGCAGCATCTGTGCCCTGCGTTGAGTCTTACTCCCGCGGGCGCAGGGAGATTCTAACACTGCCCTCCCAGGTTGTCAAGTCACACCTCAAATCATGGGGCGATGACCTCCACCGACCTGAGCAGAATGCGATCGCCCTGTGCCTCATCGCCAGCATATACCGGCAAGCGTCGCAGGTCGGGTCTGGTGTACAAACCAATCTGGACATCGTAGCAGCCGGGGGGGAGATCAGGCTCTATCGCGAGATAGTGTATCTGCACGAAAGTATCACCCGGTCTCCAACTCCACGCCGGGGCATCAAGCCTGTCCTCCTGTGCCACAACCTCGCCCTCGCCATTCAACAGGTGAATGAATATGGCCGCGTCATGCCCGTACAGCCCCGGCGACACAGAACCAAGAGATTCCGGGTCAAGAACGCGCCATAACGTTACCACGCGTATTGTGTCACCCACGACGATAATGGGAGGCTCCAGGCTATAGCCGACTAGCTGCACACTGTGCGCAAAGTCTACGGGCAATGTCAAGCTTTCGTCTGCCCCTACTGCCGTATGTCCGTGCAGCCGACGTGCTGTATCCAGCGCATTCTCCGGCTCCCAATCGAAAATGTCAAAAAAGTTCTCAGTGCCTTCAACTTGTACACACACGCTATGAAGGGCATCTAGCTCATCGCTCAACAAGCGGTCAAGCGGCGAGCGTGACAGCACGACGAGGCGCGCAGAGGGAGAGGCCGGAAACACCAGGGACCTGCGCCCGTCAAACCAGCGAATGTCCAGGTTGTGTCGCGTGGGCATCACTTCAGCGATGTAAGGGTCGTGCGGAAGATTGGGAAAGGGAGAGGAAAGCACAATAGGACGATCCATGTAAGCAGCATCAAGGTGACGAATCGCTTGGAACAGGTCACTGAAATACACCGCCCGAGTTTCTGATGCACTAGCCCAGCGCACAAAGTAATCGTGATAGGTCACCAATCCGCCACCGGTCATCACGAGCGCAAGCCCCACGAGTATAACGGGCATAGCCGACGATCTGAAACGACGGGTCAACCAACCGACGGCCTCGGCAAATGCGAGGGCAGGAATAATGTAAATAACCGGCTGAGCAACAATGCTGCGCAGCGAAGCACTGTGAACACCAGTCAACATCGAAGGCACAATCCCAGTGACGAGCCAGAGCAGCGTGAAGACAAGTGCAGGCTCGCGCCATCGCCACAGGCACATCAAAACCCCGCTGTAGAACAACAGGCCTGTGACCGGATCAAGAATCGGGCGTCCAGGTAAGTTATAAGTGACGAAGGGATCGCCTTTGAAGGTAAACATGGCAAGTACGTCACGTATGCTTATGAGAACTGGACCAAACGATCCACTGATCAATGCCTGCAACGGTCCAGTGAGTTTGCCAGCGCGATCCCAGGCAAGCGGATGCGTGAGCAGTGGTAATGAAAGCAAAGCAGCAACGGCCAACGCAAGCGTCATCTTCCACCAGTTCTGCTTGAGCAACCCCGGACGCACCACGATCAGGTAAAGCCCAAACATCGGGAACAGAACCCAAGTAATGCGCGGGGCCTCGTAGGCATAGATAGATGCCGCTACACACAAGCTGAAACCACCCCAGTATAGCCAGGTGCGCAACCCACCTTGCGAATGGGAACCAGAGGGCTGGCGCTCCAGGCCCATCCCCAGCCAGAAGAAAATGCTGATCAACACAGCGAGGCTGGCGGTCGGCTCAACCTGCAGAGCAAAACGACTCGTCGAGACAGGCCAGTATGAGACAGCCAACCATGCTGCCGCACCGAGCGCAACCTTCGTCCCCAGGACCATCCGCGCCCACACGAAGGTAAGTAACACGAGAATAACACCGAACAACGCCGAAGTAGCACGCACTGCGAGATAACTGGGACCTATCAGCGACATCATTATCGCGCTGGCATAGTGCATGAACGGTTCATCCTGATAGCCATACGTGGCCACGTAGAGCGGTCGCGCACCGTGATACACTGTGATGGCATCGTAGCTGAAATCCGCCTCGTCGTGCGTGAGGCCGGGCGGGACAGAGTCCAGGCGATAGAGACGCAAGAAAGCGGCCAGGAGAAGAATGAGCAGCAGCAGGCCCCATTCCCAGCCCGTTTTCTCAAAGCATCGTCCTGGAGAATTCCGTCGTCTCTCGCTCACTTGACCTCAAGCACACTCAGCACCAGATGATCGCCCAGCGGCTCTTCTCCCTCGTAGACGATCAGCCGGGGTATGGATGGATCGGGCTCGTGGCCGGCCAGCACCGCATCCACCCGGTCGGGGATGGTGTAGACGCCTGCGATGAGGGTATACACCCCTGGCAGCACCTCGGCAGGCAGGGAGAGGCGGTGGAACTGGAGGAAGGCGTCGCCTGGCCGCCAGTTCCAGGAAGGAGCGCCCAATTGATCTTGCTGAGCGATCACCCGGCTTTGGCTGTCCAACAGTTGGGTGAAGAGCACTCCGTCCCGGTCATCAGGCAGTGGAGCCTCAACCTGCCAGAGGGTGAGCAGGCCGAACTCGCTCCCTGGACTCCCCGTCCATCCCCGAAGCTGATACCCCTGGAAGGTCAGCCGCCTCCCCACGTTCACAGGCACCCAGGCCGGTTGAACGGGGGCTGCCATCGCTGCCCGGAGCGCAGCCAGCGTCTCATCCGCCGACCAGCGATAGACCTCGAAGGCAGGATTGAAATCGTCGGGGCGCAAGGTCACCCGCTCGAGCCAGGTGGCCTGGGGTTCGACGAAGGCCCAGAGCGTTTCGTCCAGGAGAATGGCTGCCGGCAGGATCAGCCTGGACGTCGGGGCCGGCGGGAGCAGCAGCGCCTGGCGACCGTCGAACCAGTACAGGGGAGGCGTGTTCTCCCCCAACACAGCTGCGATAATGCGCGGATCGTGGTACTGCCCGGGGTAGAAAGCGGAGATGGCCACCGGTTCATCCTGCTCCCAGCCTCGGAGAGTGTCGGCGATGGCCATCAGGTTAGTGTGATAGTGGATGCGGACGTCCCGAGCATTGGGCCAGCGAACAAAGTAGTCTCGCACTGTCAAGAAGACAACCAGGGCAAAGGCCAAGCCCCCCACCAGGTAGGAAAGCCGAAGGCGCGAGATGCGAACGGATCGCAGGCTCTCGAGCGTCAGGGCAGGGAAGAGGAACAGAACAGGCTGCGCGCCGATGGCCCGCAGGTGGGCCGCATCCACGCCCGTCGCCAGGGCGGGGAAGAAGCCGACTGCCAGCCATAGAAGAGCAAAGGCGTGAGCGGGGTCGCGCCAGCGCCACACGGCGATGACCAGGCCGGCGTAGAAGAGCAGACTCATCAGCGGATCGAAGAGAGGCCGGCCGGGGAGGTTATAGGGTGTGAAACCATCCCCCCGAAAACCAAAGATCTGAAGCGTCTGGAAGACATTCCCCAGCAGCGGGCCAGGGTCGCCTCTCAAGAAGGCGTGCACAGGCCAGTCGAGTTGCTCCACACGAATTTCCGCCGCGGGGTGCACCTGCAGGTAAAGAAAGAGCGGTGCGGCGACGACTACCGCAACGACCAGGATCCACAGCCCACCTCGCCAGCACTGGTGCCAACGGTTCCGCTCGGTCAAGAAGAGATAGAGGCCGAAGAGCGGAAAGAGGACAGGTATCACCCGCGCGGCCATATAGGTGTAGAAAGTGAGACCCAGCAACAGGCCGGCAATTGTCGAACCGGCGAATCCAGGTCGTCTGGAATCAACGAGGCGGGAGGCCAACAAGGCCACTGTCAACAGTACAGGGAGCGTGATAGCGCGGAGACCCACCCGGCTGGTACTGATTCCCCAGAAGGAGATGGCCAGGCCAGCCGCCGTCCACAGGGCCGTGGAGCGGTTAAAGGCCCGCCGCGTCCAGACGTAGGTCAGGGCAACCAGCAGGAGACCCCAGAAGGCCGAGGTTAACCGCATCGCCAAGGGGGTCGGGCCGATGGCCGCCATCATCAGGGCTACGCAATAGGGGTACAGCGGCTCCTTGCCCTGGGCCACAGGGAAGTAGAAGGGACGTGCCCCGTGCAGGATGGAGACGGCGTCGTGGACGTTGTTGGCCTCATCGTGTGTCAGGCCAGGCGGAATGGAATCCAACTGGTAGAGACGAAGGCCCCAGGCGAACGAGAGCAGGATAATGACCAACAGCCAGTGCTGTGCGGGCCTCGGCCCGTTGGGGTTTGAGATTTGGGATTTGGTCATTGACCTGTGACCTCCACCGGTGGCAGGATCACGTGGTCGTCCACGACCGCGCCGTTCGCCAAAACCGGCAGGCGGACACCGTCCACCAGCCCGTACATTCCAACTTCGATCAGGTACTGGCCCGGCGGGGCATCGGCAGCGACGGGGATGAGATAGGGGTCGGCGACGATGGCGCCAGGGAGCCATACAGTGGTGGCGACGTAACCGTTGCCCGGCTCGTTGTCCTGCTGGCCCCAGAGAAAGTTGTCTGTGGCGGCATTATAGGCTTGACCCAGAAGGTGCGCAAAGACCTTGTAGCGGGTCTCAATGGGTGCGACAGCTTGCCAGTACAAGGTCAATTCCACCGCCCCACCCGGCTCTGCGACTGTCTGCGGCAAATCGTACCCCAGGAGGCGGATGTGCTCCCCCAGGTAGAGATCGAGGGGATGGGAGATGTCGTCGAGCCGGACTGTCGCCACCGAACCACGGCGGCGCAGTGTGAAGCGGCCCACTTCCACTTGCGGTTCTTCCCCCACCTGGATCACGATCCGGTAGTCTCCCCCCGTCAGGTCGGCAGCCAGCAGCAAATCCACCTGCTGGCGGGTGGGGGTGCTCCGGGCAAGCACCGGCGCAGAAGCAGTCACTTCCCTCCGAACCATCCCGTCAGAGTCCTGGAGCCGCACGACCACTGCCTCTCCCGGCGGTGGATCCCAATAGAGGAACAGATGGAGCGTGTCGCCGGTATGGTAGCGGGGCACGGGAACCACGGATCCCAGCAGGTTCACGCCGGGCGCAACTTTGACCGCCAGGTCATCGGGTGGAGCAAAATCGGGACCCAAATCGTGGAGAGCTCCGGCACGCTCCGGTGTTCGAGCGTAGAAATGCAGATCACCCTCCCCAAAATGCCAGGTCTTGACTGCGACGGCCCGCTCCGCCAACCAGGCAGCCAACTCGCCACGGGGATCATTCCGCTGCGCGTCAGGAGTGAGCGCCAGCCAGATGCCTTCCACCTGTTCCCACAGAGGAGTCAGGATCCACCCGGCAGTCGCCCCGTCCACCGACGCTCCACTGGGAACCCCCTGCCACGCGCCTGCGTAGTGGGCGGCAAAGATAGGCCAGTCCTTATCAGTGTGGAGGAGCACCCCATCGCCGGGGTGGAGGTAGGCCCGGAGGGTTGCAGCCAGGGAAACATAGTCGTCCCGCCGGGCCCGGCCGGGGTAGAAGGAGATCAGCCCACTCAGAGCGACAACGACAGCCAGAGCACTCCCCAGGGCGGCCATCCACCTCCACTTCCGAGCCAGCACAGCCAGACCCCAGCCCAACAGGGTGTAAAAACAAATAGAGAGAGGGAGAAGGTAGCGCGGGACTAGCCGAGGGGCATAGTAGACGTGGATAGGAAGGGAGACGGCGTAGACGACCAGAGCCGGCAGCATCAGCCCCAGCACGAGCATCGCGAGTCCGCCCGCCTGGGCCGAGGTGCGGCGAGCTCGCCAGAGAGCGACCAGGCCGACCACCAGCACTCCAAAGACTGTCAACGTCAACGACGTGTAGACCTCCAGGTTCACCGGCACACCCACAGCCAGCATCGTGGCGTAGAGCTGGAGGAAGAAGAACGGCGAGAAAGGCTCAGCGGTGGACCAGGTGGGCATACGTGGGAGGGCATAGACCAGCCATGGGGCCAAAATGGCAGCAGCAGCCAATTGAGCCGTTACCCAGCGACTCTGCAAGCGGCGTGGGCGACCCAGTCGCAGCCAGACCAGGGGAAAGGCCAGATTGGCAATGATGGGGACAGAGACGGTCAGGTAAAGAGTCCCAAGCCCCCCGGCCACAGCAAGCACATAAGCGACCCAGGATCGCCAGCCGTCTCCCCTCCACAGACGAACCGCTGCCCAGAGCGCGCCGGTAGCCACTGTGGTCGCCCAGATGTACATGCGCATTTCCTGAGACCAGCCAACGGCAAAGCGGGAGAGAGTGAGAAAGAGAGCGGCCAGCAGCCCGGCCTTGCATCCTCCCAAAGAACGTCCCAACCCGTAGATAACACCCACCCCCAATGTGCCCATCAGCGCCGAGGGAAACCGCAACACGAATTCTCCATCACCGACTATGAGCCACCATCCCCGCAGAAGCAGAAAATAGAGGGGGGGGTGAACGTCGTGAGCCGTCCAGTGAAGAATGTCGCGGATAGACAACCGGGCAGCCCAGGCAGCCAATCCCTCGTCCCACCAGACGTTGTGGTCAACCAAGCCCCACACCCGGAGGCCAAAGGCAATGAACAACAGAAGCAGAGTCAGAACGCTCTCTCGTTTCAATCCTAGCCACCTGGATCAGTAGTCAAGAACACACATGACGGAGAGGCCGGCTGGACCTCACGCCTGCACGAGCCGACCTCCCAGGGGAGCGCGCCAATCATACCTTAACCTGGCACAGTTGACAAGTGGGATTCAAAGGCAGGTTGTGTTATAATGAGTATATCAATCACCCGATTGGAGGTGCCATGCGATCTCGAATTGCCCTTTCTGCATTGCTGGTTCTGACCTTGACCAGTTGTGGGGGGTTAATGCCGACGCCGGAATCTATACCGCCGACCCCGATACCGAGCCCGCTACTGCCCACCGTCGCTTCCACGCTGACCAGCGAGTGGCAGCCGACGATCGTTACGCTCGGACTCTGGTTACCCGAGGAATTGAATCCCTACGGCGAGGGGTCAGGCGCTGACATCCTCGCGCAACAGTTGACCGATTTCGGCAAAACCTACCCCGACATCCAGGTCGAAGTGGTCGTGAAGCGTGCCCGTGGGCGAGGTGGGCTACTCGACTTTCTGATTACTGCGCGAGATGCCGCCCCCTCGATCATGCCCGATCTGGTAGTGCTGGACACGACCGATCTGGAGACCGCGGCAGGATTGGGTCTCATCCAGCCGCTCGACGAGATCCTCTCACCAGCCACAATGACCGACCGCTTTCCCTTCGCCACTGAACTGGGGATGGTAGATGGACAGACCTGCGGCTTTGTCATCGGCTCCGACATGCAGCACCTGGCCTACCGCCCCACCCTGTTCGATTCGCCCCCCATCTCTTGGACCCAGGTC
>CAZMOT010000097.1:0-12662 GCA_964568065.1 uncultured Anaerolineales bacterium | reverse complement strand
GAGTAGAAGTGCGTCTCGTCCCGGGTCTGCCCGCTGACGGTCTGGACGTCGGGCGCGGTGTGGCCCAGCAAGAAAGGACCGCGCTGCTGGATCAGCAAGCGGTGGGTGGCGGATGGGAGGGCGTCCCCATACAGAATTTCCTCGGCCAAGGCCAGGTGCATGACTGGAGTGGGCATCCTGCAGTTTATTGTACAACGGAAGGGGCAAGTTGGCTAGTGGGCTATGTGTGACGCGTGTTGTGCGATGCTGGTTGCTCGACGTGAATATGCAGTCTTGGCAAACAGGAGAACGAGCTGTGTAATCACCTACCCTGCAGCCGAACGTTGATCTGGCTTCTTAGAAGCGACCCCGTGCCGTTCTGGCACAGGGTCGCTTGAGTATGCACTGTTGCAGAACTAGACGAAGGCGCACAGCGCGTCGGGGGTCTACGGTCCCACCGGCACAGCTCCACCTCCTGTCGCAGCAAGCGTTGGCGTGGCGGCTTCAGCAGTGAGGGTAGCGGCTGCGTTGGGGGTAGCGGTCTCTGTGATCACTGGCCCTCTGCCCCTCAAGGCCAAAGTTCCTATAGTGCCTATGACCACAACTGCCACGATAGCAGCGATGGCGACCCAGACCCCGCGCCGGCGGCGAGGCACTGGTGTGGAAGGCACAGCGGGTAGCGGTGGGTAAGGCACAGCGGAAGACGGCGGGTAAGATGCAGTGGGAGGCGGTGGAGAAGGCACAGCAGGCAGCGGCGCGGGTGGCGGTGGGTAAGACACAGCGGGAGGTGGCGGGTGAGATACAGCGGGCGGCGGCGGGGAAGGCACAGCAGGCAGCGGCGCGGGTGGCGGCGCGGGAGCTGGCGGCGGTGGCGCGGCGATGGATGGGGCCTGGGGGGTGATCTGTTGGCCACAACTGGCGCAAACCTTGGCGCCGGCGCGAGAGGGTGTTCCGCAATGCGGGCAACGCTGCTCCGGCGGCGAAACCGGATTGCCGCAACTGGCGCAGGATCGGGCCCCAGGACGCAGTGGGGCATTGCAGTGAGAACAAGTCGCAGACATCAGTCACCTCTAGTCGGTACTGAAATAGAAATACTGCCATCCCGAACTAGTCAGCTCGAGCCATTCTTCCGTATTCCAGATTGCGACGTAGAACTTGAGATCGTAACTGCCGGGCGCCATGTGCAGCTCCGAGTAGGGCATGAAGAGCAGCAGGTCGGTGAAAGTGGTATTATCATACACAGGAGAGAAATACCGCCCCACCGATACGTTGCCTGCGGCGTCACGATATTGCCCGTTAAAGTCTCGCAGCGGCCGGTTGGATTCATCGCCGAAGTAGAAATAAGCTGCCGCCATACCCTCCCGGTCGCGATAGTTGGCGATGTCAAAAGAAACGTAGATATCCATCCCCATAACACCATCTCGCGTTACGTTATGGTCAATGCGAATGTTGGTAATGCTGGCAGACGGATGGACGGGTTCGCTCTTTTGGTAAGTGAAAGCGACGGGATCAGACTCGGCCAGGCTCTGCCAGCCATCGTTGTTCAGAACACCAACCCTGAAATCAAGCCAGTATTCTCCTGCCGCGAGTTCCAGTTCGTTATACGGCATAAACAACGCCAGGTTCGAAAAAGTGGTGTATTCATAGATGGGCTCAAAGCCCTGCCAGACGGCGACCTCTCCCGAACCGTCAGCGTAGTCTCCGTTGTGGTCAACCAACGCGGCGCCAGTAGCCTGATTGTAGAACTTGGCTATCACGGTGCCCTGTTGTCCCTGAAAGTGGTTAATGTCAAACGCAACGTGAATCATCATGCCCTTGATGCCAGCGGCGTAGTAGTTGTGCTCCACCCAGATATTTTGGATGGCCGCCTCAGGCGCGCCGGGGGGCGGCGACACCTCGGTGGAGGGTGGAGCGGGCAGGGCCAGACGACCGAAACCGGTTTGCATGTTCGGCCTTGGCGAAAGTACAGTCACGGCATTCCTGATCAGATAATCCCGCACATCGTTCCAACTGGCCTCTGGATAGGCAGACCAGACCAAGGCCGCGGCGCCGGCCACGTGCGGCGCAGACGCGGATGTACCGTGGAAAGCACCCGCATAACTGGCAACGGAAACCCCGGTCGGCCCCACGATTTCTGGCTTGAGCCGGCCGTCGCGTGTGGGACCCTGGGAGCTATAGTCCGCCAAACTACAATTGATGGTGGCTCCACTTCTACTACAATAGGCGGCTCCGACAGTCAGGGACTCGGCCGCATCGCCTGGTGTTGTCACACTCCCCTCAAGCACCCAGTGTTGAAAGTCCGTCTGGTCGCCGAACAGGTTCAACTGTCCGGGGCGGCTGATATTGGTTCCTCTGATGGCCAGGCCATAGTTCTGACCCACAGTTAGATGCCCACTCCAATGCTCGTTAGGATAATCAGCGGCCTCCCCGTTCTGATCATCCCACCCTCCGCACCCGTCAACTCTTTCAAAGCCAGATCCATCGGCGCTTGGAGCATAGATGAAGAAGTCATAGTTCTCACTGGCCCCACCGCCCCAACTATCGTCCCAGTTCAAGCCGAAGGTAACCGGAGCACCCGTGTAAGTGAAATCCAGCAACTCGTCGGGATTGCCGCTACTGCCGTAGGAAAAGTCGTGCCAGCCGTCGCCATCAGCATCGGTGAACGTCATAGACAGGTGCGACTTGGCCGAGTTACCAGAGGAGTTGACCCACAGCACCCCGCGCCTGGTTGCATCGCGCACCCGGTCTGCAAGATAACCAGTGCCGTCCATGGCTCCCACCCCAGAGCCTCCTGAGTAAGAAATGATGTTCACGCCTTCTGCCAGCAGCCAGTCTACGGCTCTCTTGAGTTCGATGCTGGTTTGCGCGAAAACCAGGTAGAGCTCAGCGTCCCGCGCCATTGCATGGACAATTTCAGCACAGGCGGTCCCATGTCGGTTTGCCTGTGCGTTCAGTGTCGCGGCGTCCTGGTAATCGGCGAGATTGACCGTGGAAGGGAGTTGTCCGCCCAATAGACCCTGGTAGCCGCCAAACCCGCCGGGGTCAATGATCCCCACCCGCACCCCGGCACCGGTAAAGCCAGCCGCGTGCCAGGCGTCGGCCCCGGTCACTCCCGGTCCCTCTGGTTGTGATAGCGGCATGCCGGGAGCGAGCATCTCGGGCGTCCGCACCCCGATCACGTGCTCTACGTGCGCCAGCGCTACCAAGCGGGCCAGTGCTTCCTGAGAAGAATCCATCTCCATCAACCGCTCCAGCGGGACGCCTACCTCAATCTCGTTGCCGTATTGCTGTAGGATATGGGCGCCCAATATCTGATTCAATTGGGTTTCTACGTCGCTTATATCTTCTGCATCGTCGGTATCCAGGATAAGCACGATGCGCAGTTCATCGTCGTCGGTCACCAGACCCCGTTGACGGGCCAGTTCCGCCGCTGCCTCCGGGCCACCGTCCTCGTAGGCCAGCACAAAATCCAGGTATGCGGAGTCCAGATTGAGGGCATCCAATATCCCACTTTCCAGCATGAACTGGTGCAACCCGTCGAACCCCTCTTCTTCGTAGAGGGCCAGCAGTTGGTTGTAGAGCATTTCAAGCTTGGCCTCATCGAGGTCAGTCAGATCCAGGTTTTGAAGTAGTTCCCCCAGTTCCGGGTACTTCTCGAGCAGTTCATCAAAAGAGGGGGGCGCTTCCAGATCAAAACCCAATTCTCCGGCCCCGGCTTGCACGGTACCCATGATTTCCGGCGTGGGTGAGCTCTCTGGTTCACCTCCACCGCCGCCAGCGCTGGGGTCATAGGGTGTGGGAGTGCCCATGATGGTTGGGAGGGGTGCATTAGGCGGACCCTCCACATCGGTGACGGTGTCGCCGGTTTTGTTTCTGCCCACCAAGAACCAGACAGCGAGAGCGGCTACCGCCACGAACAAAATCAGAACAATAGCAACGAGAATCGCTTTCTTCGACATTTGACTACCCCCTCGGGTATTGGCGGGCCTTCACCAGGGACATTGGTTATTAACCCAGGTACCTGTAGAATCGAGGGGATTTACCCCGCGATCAACATGAGGGCTGCCAGGTGAGACGACAACCGGAACGTGAACGACTGTTCGCTTAACGGTCAAGACCCTCGACCAAGTCATCATGCAGGGCAAGGAAAAGTTGGACTGCTTCCAGTTCAAGGCCAAGGGGCACAGGAAGCCTTGACAGTGACGAGCCCCGTGCTGGACGGAGATACTCCGCTGCCTTGGACTGTTGAACAGTATAGCCCAATTCTGTGCGAAAGTCAAACCTTTGACGCCAGTGCCGTGCGTTCCTGTCAAGGCAGTCTGGTCAGGAAATCAGTCACCGCCTGCAAAAACGGCTCCGGGCATTCCTCGTGGGGCAGGTGGCCGCATTCGGCAATCACCATCAACTCGGCGTTGGGCAGCTCGCCCGCCAGGCGCACACTCTGCTCAGTCGGCACGATGCGGTCGTCGCCGCCCGTAATCACCAGAGCTGGCACTTGGATCTCCTCAAGCCTGTCCTCCAGCCTCAGAGGATGGCTGGCCAGGGTCAGTTCCCACAGGGCACGATCCCAGTTCTCGGCTTGCAGCGGCCTCTTGTAGCCGGTCAGAATCTCTGACGTAACCTTGGAGGGGTCGTGCCACGCGATGTGGATGATGTCTTCGCCCTGTGTGCTGATAGAGCGCACCAGCAGCGGCCCCAGCCGGCGCATCTGTGGAGTGCGCAGGAGGGGACGGATCCAGCCCGGCGTGTGGGCTTCGGTATAGACGGCCGCATCCACCAACACCAACGCCTGCACCTGCTCCGGGTGGCGCAGGGCGGTGAGTATGGCAATGGTGCCACCGGCAGAATTACCCACCACCACCGCTCTGTTTATCCCCAGTTCCTCCAGCAGCGTCGCCGTCTGATCGGCCTGAGCTTCGGGGCTGTAGGGGTTTTCGCCCGTCCAGTTGCCGGGCAGGGGGCGAGCAGTCAGGCCGAAAGCGGGCCGGTCGAAGGCGATGACGGTGCCGGATTCGGCCAGCGGTTCCATCACCTCTCGCCAGGAGAAGACGCTCGCGCCAAAGCCGTGGAGCAGCACCAGCGCAGGCTCGCCCTGGCCGGCGATTTTGTAGTGCACCTGCAGGCCGTTGACGTCAGCGAACTGGCTGTCGGGATCGGCCAACTGCTCCGGCGGCACGGTATCTTTGAGCGAAGGCACAGGGATCAGAAACGGGCCGACCAGCAGAATAAACAGCGCCAGGGCTACCAGGATCAGAACGATACGACACCTCTTACGCTCCCGGAGTGTCATGGCTTTTGCGCTCCCAGGGAATAGCCTGGCCAGATAGCACCTGCTTTCGCGTTCACGTTCCCGAATTCTACCCCGACCTGCCTGCCCGTGCAAGTCGGCGTACCGCCCCCACGCCCGACGCAGCTCCCTGCGCGGGCGCTTGTGGCGCTGTGAGATGGTGCTCGAATAATCCCCCCAGTTTGACAGCCGACCTCGTTATACAGTATAATCCCTAGCAGCTCTATAGGATTAGAATCATATCGTGAAGCTTAGCGCCAAGACGCGCTACGGTACAAGACCTGCTGGATTTGGCTCTGAACTATGAAGACGGAAACGGGGTGGTCAGCGTCAGGGAAGATGAAATGACCACACCCCTCCGAAAAACCGAACTCTATATTCCTCCGGCTGGAGTTGGTGTCACGCCCGCGCTTGATCGAACGGTTGAACGCGGAGCTCCACCGCTGCGGTGGATGATCTGACGGGTCCTTGGGAGTTTGCGTGGATTAAGCATCGGAGTCACGAACTTGTTCGGGTACTTCGCGCTGTACCCCGACGGTTGGCTACATCACCCGGCACAGTCCCTATTCAGAACCAAAACTGAACAGTGTCATTCAGGTTTTTTCGGTCTTCTGCGATCTCAATGGAGGTGTTCTGGGTGCATAGGAGTGTTGCACGGGTTCAATGCTTCTGTTTCCGATTCAGTGCCATTGTGCCAAAATAGGTACGAATAATGAAAAAATACAAGTTCATCGTCAATCCAACTGCTGGCGGGGGAGCTGGAGCGCGCGCCATTCCCCAGATCGAGCGATTGTTAACCAAATACGGTCTCGGTTTTGACATCGTGTGCACTAAACGGTCCTGGCATGCCGCAGAACTTGCCAAGGAGGCCGTCATTGCAGAATGTGATGTCATCGTCGCAGTGGGTGGCGACGGCACTTCCAACGAGGTGATCAATGGCCTGATGGAAGCCAAGCAGGCAGGCAAACACTCGTTTGCGATGGGTGTTCTGAGCGTCGGTCGCGGTAACGACTTTGCCCACGGTGTAGGTGTTCCCTATGACCTGGAACATGCTTGCCAGGTGCTGGTTGAGGATCACCGGCGGATGATTGACGTCGGACGGGTCGTTGGCGGCATGTATCCCCAAGGACGCTATTTTGGCAACTGCGTCGGCGTTGGTTTTGACGCTATCGGAACCATAGAAGCCGCCAAATTACCCCGGCTGGGTGGTTTTCTAAGCTACCTTATCGCCGTACTCAAGACCATCTTTTTGTACTACAAGGCTCCACTCACCACCGTTGAGTACGACGGCCAAACGCTCACCCAGCCTTCGCTGATGATCTCGATTATGAACGGGCGGCGGTTGGGTGGCGGTTTTATCATGGCCCCTGATGCTGAACCCGACGATGGCCTGTTCGATCTGTGTATCGCTCACGAGGTGAGCCGCGTCCGCATATTCAGCCTAATTCCCTATTTCCTGCAAGGCACACAGGACACCCAGGAGCCGATAACGACCGGACAAGCAGCGCAAATATCCATTACCGCCCTTGAAGGCTCGCTGCCCGCTCAAACCGACGGGGAGATCCTGTGCATTGATGGACAACACCTGGAGATAGAGTTGCTATCGCGCCAGATTGAGATCATTTGTCAGTCTCCAGGGGGCGTCTGATGACCCTCACCCGTCGTATCGTGATTGCGGCCTTCAAAGGTGTGATGAACCTTCTTTGCCGCATAGACGACGCGCAATTGGCGCGGGTACCGGATCAAGGGCCGCTACTCATTGTCACCAACCACGTCAACATCCTGGAAATCCCCATAATATTCACCCACCTGCAGCCGCGCCCGGTGACCGGTTTTGTGAGGGCCGATCGTTGGGATAGCCGTTGGTCGCGGTGGCTGTTGGACGTGTGTGGAGCCATTCCACTGCGCAGGGGTGAAGCCGATGTTGCCGCCATGCGCAGGGGGATGGAGATGTTGAAAGCGGGCTATATTGTGATCATTTCCCCCGAGGGAACCCGCAGCGGGCATGGCCGCTTAAAGAAGGCCCACCCAGGTGTTGTGCTTTTGGCATTACACAGCGGCGCGCCCATGTTGCCTGTTGTCTACTACGGTAGCGAGCACTACCGGGATAACCTGCGCCGATTGCGACGCACTGATTTCCACATCGTCGTCGGTAAGCCGTTCTACCTTGATGCCGGTGGGGTCACAGTGACCCACCAGGTGCGCCGACAGATGATTGACGAGGTGATGTATCAGATGTCAACGTTGCTCCCCCCAGCTTACAGGGGTGTTTACTCGGATCTGAATGCAGCTACCGCGATGTACCTGACTTTCCAGCCCGACCTGAGATAGAACTGTATCACCCGTTCACCTTTCTCTCGCGGCCTCTGCCTCGGGGCGTCTTTTGTCTTTTCTGTCCACGGTCCCCATCAGCTTGCCCCCCAACTGCTGGAGCAGCAACCCCACCCGCCAGAAAGCAACCGCCGCCATTCCGTGGGCCAACACAGCGAACAGGGGTGGCGTCTGCCGGGTATAGTAAGTCCAGCATAAGCGGGTGGTGCCCCATCGCTCCAGGAAGTAGCCCAGGCTCGACCCGGCGACGAAGGTCAGCACCGCCAGGCGGTAATCAGTTGCGGTCAGGGTCAACAGGCCGCACAAGACCAATGCCATCAGAGTGAGGGACAAGTCCCGCGTCGGCCAGACGAAGGCCAGCATCAGCGCGTAGAACGCCGGAAAGAGCAACCAATACAGGACGGGCACGGCGAAACTTGGGGCCGGCACGCGCTGCGCCAAACGCTGCAGAAGGCGGGTCAGGCAATCAATGGACAGGCTGGCGATGGACCAGGCCGGGATGATCCATAAGGGAGGGCGTTCGAGGGTGTAGTAGGTCCACAGCTCGGTTTGGGTGCCCCAGCTTTCGATCACCAGCCCACCGGCGAGTCCCACAAAGATGATCAGGGCGTCGGCTTTCAGGTCGGCGCCAGCCATGATCAAGAGCGACATAACTGCAAAAATGGACAGCAGCAGCCAGTCTACTTGAAACCACAGGGGGCGACTCCAGTCAATATAGGACAGGGCATCTTTCGCCAGTGGCCACCACACTACCCCGATCACGAACAGGGTCGCCACGAGGCCACTCATCAGGAAATAGCTCGATCTCGTCCAGCCCAGGGTTTTGGCCAGTGGCCTTAAGGCTACCAGGTGTTGCCAGAGGGTTGCTAGATTTGCTTTGGTCAGTTTCATGGGGCCACCAGGATGTGGGGTTGCATGAGGACATTGTACTCAAAGCGGGCAGGTTGCCAAGTGTTGTTCATTCGCTGGCCCTCTCGCTGACTCTCTCCGACCACCAATACCGCAACACCGCAAGCGTCAGCACACTGCCAGCCGCGACGTAGACCGGGGTCAGACCGATGGCACTGCCCAGGGAGTAGGCGAGGAGTGGGCCTATGGCTGACCCAGCGTCGGTAGCCGTGGTGTAGAACCCTACGAAGAGGTGCGGCCTCTCTGTATGCACGGCGGCGTGGGTTGCCGCTGTGCCTAAAGTGACATACAGCCCCCCACCGGCCAGGAACACCAGCGACAGGAAAAAGACCGGAAGCGGTCTGGACAACCCCACAGCACCCGCGATGCCTGCCAGCAGGACAAAGGTAAGAAAGACAGCCGTGCGTGGTTGCCCCAGCCGGTCTGAAAGCGCACCGACAACAGGGCCAACGACCAGGCCAGACATCCACCGCACTGCCAATAGCACGCCTGCTATAGTGGCTACTCCAACACCAGTTTCCAGCAATGGCTCATTGGCACCCAACTGGTCTGCCAGGAACAGGGAAGCAGTTGAGACTAGAACTCCTTCGAATACATTGTGGAGGAAGCCCACGCCGAGAAGCCAGTGACTCCGGAGCATCCTGAGGGCCGTCCACCAGCCTTCGAGAGGCCGCTGATGTGCTACGGCCGTTCTTGGGGGAACATCAGGCCAGCGGACGGAGAGCGCAATGGGGAACGCCAGAGCAGTAGCACAGGCCAAAGCGCTGAGGCTGACCGGGTAACCAAATCGGTCCCGCAAGTAGCCTCCCACAAGTACGCTGAGGGCGCTCCCAAGGCGAACGAGACCCCACAACACGCCTGTCAGCCTGCCCTTGGCGGTTTCGTCGCCGGTCCAGACCGCTTGATACGCACCTTGCCGCAGCCCCGACCAGGCAATGCCCCAGCCGATGCGGGCCAACAGGAATACCAGAAACCCCCAGCCGATTCCATAAGTGAGCGTTGTGATTAGGGCCAATACTGTGGCGACCGCAAAGGGACGCCGTGGGCCAAACCGCTCGAAGACGGCGCCCGCCCAGGTGTTGGAAGCCAGCCTGACCAGCCGGTTGGCGCTCAGCAGGATACCGACGAGAGGGAGAGAGATACCCAGGTGTTCTGCTTCGAGGGGGAGAACGCCGTACAGGAAAGAGTCGCCCAGGATGGCCAGACCGATGGTGGCTCCGGCAGCCATCACCAGCCGCTCTGGTCTCTGTGGCGAAGGGGTAAGACACCTGGACACGGTAGAAATCAGACCCGGATCGTCAGCCGCAACCGGCGCAGCAGCCTTCCCAGCGGTCCGCCCGGCACCTGCCCCGGCGTCGCGTCCCTGCCTTCCCCTGGGTTGCCGTAGACATCATAATGCACGATCTCCGATAGAGGCTTGCGCGGCTTGGGGTCTGGCTGTTCGGCCGGGAATCCTACCGTCAGCAATCCTACGATTTCCAGATGATGCGGTAGTTTGAGAATGCCAGCGATTGCCTTCCGGTCCAGGCCCCCGATCCAGCACGTTCCCAGCCCCAGGACTTTGGCCTGCAGCATGATCTGCGACCCGGCCAGCCCGATGTCCTCGTGGAGAAACTGCCGGTAGATCCGGTTGCGAGCGTCCCCGCACAGGACGATGAGCAGCGGGGCATCCCCCACGTGCGCCCAGCGGATGAAGTAGTAGGCGGCGTGCTTGGCTATCTCCCGGCGGACCATCTCGTCCCGGACGACGATGAAAACCCACGGCTGCCTGTTGCTGGCCGAGGGCGCCCACCGGCCGGCCTCCAGCAGTTGTTCCACCATCTCGTCCGGTACTGGATCTGGCCGGTAGCGGCGCATGCTGTGCCGCCCTTTGAGCAGGGCCAGCAGCGATTGGGGGGAGATTTGCTCGTTGGCTTGGGTTTGGCCCATTTCTAAGATCTCTTTCTCGCCCACAACACGCCTGCAGAAGCGGAACACTTATCCATCACCTCGGACCCGTGGAAGTAGTAGGCAGCGACTACTTTCCCGTCTTCTGTCTTCTCGTTGCGGTTGATAAATGAGCCGACGGCGAAACACAGTCCAATTGCTGCAAAGACAAGCAAGAGGACGGCGATGGTTTTCAAGCTCCCAATGCAGGCCTTCCCGCGGAGCAGGATCTTGTTCATAGGCATTCCTCTTTGTTGATAATTGAAGGCTGGCTTTGACTCCCGAAAGGATAGGGATAATATAGTATAGATTGGTACAATAGTCAATCACTTGAGGTTGCTTTTGGAGAGCAATGCTCTCTTCCCCCTTGCATCAATAGAACAAGTGTGCTATAATGAGCAGTGCGTTGCTGAAACGGATTTAGCGCCAAGCCGTTAGTCCGAACTCAAATCACTCTGGAATGAGGTGCAATGCTCACTATGTACCCTGAAGAGATTCTCATCCGTGGAGCCAAGGAACACAATCTGAAGAACATTGACGTGACACTACCCCGCTTCAAGTTGGTGGTGATCACCGGCGTCTCGGGCAGCGGCAAGTCGTCGCTGGCTTTCGACACCCTCTACGCCGAGGGCCAACGCCGCTACGTCGAGTCGCTCTCCACCTATGCCCGCCAGTTCATCGGCCAGATGGAGAAGCCGAAGGTGGACTTCATCGGTGGCCTCAGCCCGGCGATTGCCATCGAACAAAAGGCGGTGAGCAAGAACCCCCGTTCGACCGTGGCTACGGTGACGGAGATCTACGATTACCTGCGGGTGCTCTTCGCCCGCGTGGGCACGCCGCACTGCCCACAATGTGGGCGCGAGGTGCACGCCCAGTCGGCGCAGGAGATCGTGGAGCAGGTGGCGACGCTGCCGGATGGCACACGCTTCCAGGTGCTGGCCCCGCTGGTCCGCAGTCGCAAGGGCACGTTCCAGGACACGTTCGCCCAGGCTCGCGCCGATGGCTTCTCTCGCGTGCGGGTGGACGGCGAGGTTCGGGGTCTGGACGAGAAGATCAAGCTCGACAAGAAAAAGAAGCACAACGTCGAGTTGGTGATAGATCGGTTGATCGCCCCCACTGAGAACGGAAAGGAGCGCGACGAGTTTGTCACCCGCCTCACTGACTCCGTGGAAACCGCCTTACACGCAGGCGACGGTCTGGTCATCATTGACCGGGGGGACGGCGACGAGTGGCTGCTTTCGGAGCAGAATGCTTGCCCGGCGTGCGGGCTGAGCTTCCCCGAACTGACACCCGCCATGTTCAGCTTCAACTCGCCGATGGGGATGTGCCCCGAGTGCAACGGTCTGGGCACCAAGATCGAGTTCGACCTTGATCTGTTCGTTGACCCGGACAAGAGCCTGCACGAGGGCGGCGTCCGTACCTGGGGTGAACTGCGTAAGAAGCAGTCCAGCGGCACGTATAAGATAGTCAAGCAGATCGTCGAACATTTCAGCCACGACCTGGATACGGTCTGGCGTGACCTGTCGGAGGAGTGCCAGCACGCCCTCTTGTACGGCGGTGTCAGGGTGAAGTGGCAGTCTGAAAGCACGCGGGCCTCCTGGCAAGGCGAGTGGGACTATGAGGGAACCATCAACGCGGTCCGCCGTCGCTATCGCCAGACAAAGTCGGACGGTATGCGCCGGTGGTACACCAGGTTCATGAGCCAGCAGACCTGTCCCACCTGTCACGGCCGCCGTCTGCGCCCAGAGAGCGCGGCCGTCACCGTCGGCGGGCAGACGATCAACGAGGTGACGGCGCTGAGCATCGGGGAGGCGCTCCTGTGGGTCGAGGGGCTGTGGTCGCAACTGACGCTGGAGCAGATGGAGATCGCCGAGGAGGTGCTGAAGGAGATCGGTGAACGGGTCCAATTCCTGATGAACGTGGGGCTGCACTATCTGACGTTGGATCGGGCCGCCCCCACTCTCTCCGGCGGTGAGGGGCAGCGCATCCGGCTGGCCAGCCAGATCGGCTGCGGGCTGGTGGGCGTGCTCTACATCCTGGACGAGCCGAGCATCGGCCTGCATCAGCGCGATAACCGCCGCTTGCTGGACACGCTGGAGCGGCTGCGCGATATGGGCAACACGGTCGTCGTCGTCGAGCACGACGAGGAGACGATAAGCACCGCCGACTGGATCGTGGACCTGGGACCGGGGGCGGGTGTCAACGGCGGGTGGGTGGTGGCCGCCGGCCC
>CAZMOT010000096.1:0-13304 GCA_964568065.1 uncultured Anaerolineales bacterium | reverse complement strand
GACGGGGCTGGGGGTGATGGTATAGTCCTGGCCCGCGCCCTCCGTCGCCGTGCCGGTGACGGAGAAGGGGATGGTCACGTCCAGACCCGACACTTTGTCCAACTCGGCCACGATGGTCATTGTGCCCACCGTGTTCTCCGCCCCGCTCTGGCTGGCGGTGGTGAAGTAGACCGTGGGCTCCTCCGCCACGTCGTCGTCCAGGATGGTGGCGGTGTGGGTATCCGTCGTGCCCTGGGTGGCGTTGAGGGGTGTGCCCATCGTCACGATCACGGTTTCGTCGGCCTCGTACAGGCTGTCGTCGTTGACGGTGATGACGATGTTCGTGGTCAGACTGCCCTCGGGAATGACCACCGGGCTGCCGGTGATAGTATAGTCCTGCAACGCGCCCTCGGTCGCCGTGCCGGTGACGGAGAAGGGGATGGTCACGTCCAGACCCGACACTTTGTCCAACTCGGCCACGATGGTCATTGTGCCCACGTCCTCGGCGTGGGTCTGGGTGGCGGTGGTGAAATCTACTGTGGGCGGGGCGTCGTTGTCATCAACGATGGTTAGAACGGCAGTGCTGGGTGTGCCAAGGGCGGCATTGTCGGGGTTGCTCAGTTCCAGGTTGACGGTCTCGCTCAGCTCCTCGCGGGAGTCGTCGTTAATCGTCACGTCAAAGATTTGAAGAGTGGTGCCGGGTGCAAAGGTCAGCGTGCCGCTGGCGGTGATATAATCTTTGCCTGCGATGGCGGTGTCGTCCGAGGTGTCATAGTCCACGGTGACCGTCAGAACGGAGGTGGCGCTAAGCGTGACGGTGATGGTCGCCGGGCCTGCATCCTCATCCACGCTGTACGTGGCGCTGCTAAAGTCTACCCTGGGGGTGATGATCGTCGGTTCATCGTCGTCGTTGTTGCTGGGGGTGGGGTCGGGTGTGCTGCTGGTGATAACCACGTTGTTGCTAAGGATGCCACTAGCATCGGCGGCTACCGTCGCGGTGAAGGCAATGCTGCCCGAAGCGCCCGCCGCCAGCGTCGGCGTGTACCAGGTCGGCGGTGACGTTCCCGTCAGGGTGATGGATGGCGCTGCGCTCACCACCCCACCGAAGACAACACCGGTCGGCAGCGTGTCGGTGATGGTGACGTTCCGGGCGTCCGAAGGCCCGTCGTTGGCGTAGACCAGCGTGTAGGTCAAGGTCGTGCCGGCCGCCACCGGATCGGGGCTGTCCGACTTGGTCACAACCAGGTCGGCGGCGGTGGTGACAGTCACCGTCACCCTTTCGCTCACCTCCACCCCGTAAGCGCTACTGATGGCGGCGGTGTTGGTGATGAGGGTGCCGGACGTGAGTCCACTATTGAGCACGACGGCGTAGCCGACCTGTTGAGCGCTGGCGCCGGCCGTCACCGTCATCACGTCCCAGACCAGCATTGGATCCCCACTGGTGTTCGCTCCCGTCCCCCAGATACTCCCCGGGCTGTAGGTGGTGCCGGTGGGGATGGTGTCTATAATCTGTACCCCAAAAGCGTCCGCGCTGCCGTGGTTGCCGTAGAAGACGGTGTAGGTGATCGGTTCACCGGCCCGGGCAGTGGGCTGGCTGACGTTCTTTTCCACCCACAGGTCCACCGTCGCTACCTCGACCTGGTTGGACGGGATCCACTCGCGGAGGTACGCGGTGGTCTCCGTGCTGCTGATGTGGGCCATGTTCTGGATTGTGGTGCCCTCCGGCAGGGGGTCGTTCACCTGCACCGCAAAGCCGACCGTCTCTTGCACACCGGTGTCCACTTCTGCGTCGTACCAGCGGATGTGTGTAACTGGCGTGATGGGCAGCGTGGTGATCCAGGTAGCGCCATAGTCGCACGAGTACTCGATCTGGTCGCCACCATACGCCGTGCCAGAGATGAGGGAAGCGTAATCCGGTACTTGCTCGTACAAGTAAACGTTCGTCTGGCTGCTTGTCTCCGAACTGTTTCTGTAGGTCAGGGTATAAGAGATCACATCGCCCGGAGCCACCACCGCCTGATCCACCGTCTTGTGGATCAATAGGTCGGAGATGCGGGTGACCACCGTGTTGGAGTCGCGAGGAATGTCCAGGTTCCGGTCGAGGGTGGCCCAGTTCAGGATCCGCGAGCCGCCTGTCAGGTTGTCATCGAGCTGCACGCTGAAGCGGATCTGGCCTGTCTCACCGGGGACGATGGTGCCGGCAGTAACGCCGGGGGTGATGATCAGTGTGGGCGAGATGAAAGCGCCCTGATCGGCATCGTTGGCATCGGTCAGCGCTACCCACCCGCTGCCCGTGTTGATAGCCAGGCTACCGTCCACGTATGCGGTGGAGATGGGGATGGTATCCTGGATTGTGACGTCGGTAGCCTGTACTCCGCCGACGTTCTTGTAAGATAGGGTGTAGGTGATCACGTCCCCTCGGTAAGCGACGGTAGGTCCCGACTTGGTGAACTCGACGTCGGGCGCCAATACGTTGGTGCGGACCTCGTTACTGGCTGCCTCCACTGTCTCATCCGCGTTCACGTAGCCGATGTTCCTGATGATGGTGCCGTCCCCCACAAAGTCGTTCACCTTCACGATAAAGGTCACCGTACCGCTGGCACCTGGCGCGAGCGTACCCAGATCCCAGGTGATGGTACCGCTGGCACCGCTGTAGATACCCCCGCCGGAGGCGGACTGAAAAGCAACGTACTGGATAGGTACAGGGTCACGCAGCACAACGTTGGCAGCGGCGATGGAAGAACTGACGTTGGAGTAAGAAAGGGTATAGACCAGCGTATCGCCGATTCTGGCCTGTGTACGGTTGACTTCCTTAGTGAGGTTGAGGGGACTGACGTAGACGATGGCCTCGTCCGTGGGGTTGAAAAGCGCGTCGGAGTACTCGTGCTTGCCGACTGCCTCACCCCGGTTGACGTTGACAGACCCTGCCTCGTAGATCTTGACCTGGTCAATGTAGAGAAAGTCTGCATCTTCCATGTTACCGCTGCTACGGAATCGGATCGCAGTGGCTGCACTGGCGTAAGGAGTGAGGTCTACCTCTTCTTGTATATAGGTGTCTTCCAGGCTCCAATTAGCCCAGTCCAATATGTCGTATGTCCAACTGGATCCGTCATAGATGTCCAGGTAAAAGTGCTCATTGTTGGCACTAACTCGGTGGCTCTTCATGAAGCGCAGAACTGGCGAGGCAAAACCGCTCAGGTCGACCGTCCTGGAGATTTCATTGTTGTCATCCTGGATGCGCAAGTGGTAACTGCCAGCGAAGGGATCATTCGTCGTGATGACAACATCGTTCCCAGCGGGGTCGCCGTCATCTCCCCCCTCCTGCCAATCGCTTGCCCAGTTTATTCCGCCGGAGTAGTCGCCGCTCTCAAAACCATCGTAGGCGGGCGAGCCCACACTGCCGGTGTTGGTGATCTGGGACTGGAAGGTGAGGGTCATGGTTTGATTGAGGTCCAGGTCGGTCGAGAGGTCCCAGAATAGGATCTGATCGTCATCACTCGTGGGGCCGGGGTTAGCCGTGCTGCCATCGGGGTAAATGACGTGAGTGCTGCTCGCCACGTAGGTCCAGTTGATGGGCAGCGTGTCGGTGATATCCACGTTGACCAGGGACTTGTTGTGAGCCTGGGCCACCAGTGTGAAAGTCACGGTGCCGCCGATGGGAGGTAGGATGGTTGGCTCGGCCGTCTTGTCGAGCGTCAGCGCCAGGTCCACCCAGCGCTCGTGCATGGGCAGCGTGGAGAGGCCCAGGTCCAGGTAGGGATTTGCGACGCCGGCCGTGCGCGGGTCCTCCCCCCAGGCGACGGCAAACTCGCCCGTGGCCCAGACGTGCATACCGGTGTTGTCGTTGTCGGGGTCGAAGATGCGCCGCTGCTGCAATGCATCGAGGGTGAAGGTCTGATCCACAACGCCGTCTAGCCCGCCGGGGTCCTCGTTAAGGTCCACGTAAAAGGTGGTGCTGTCGGCCAGCGGCGTGACCCACACCGGCGAGCCATTGTTTGAGAGGTCGAAGGTGCCAGGTGCCCAGGAGACGTAATAGTCCCGGGTGAGGTACCTGGAGGGGATGCCAGAGAAACCCCAGTCGTAGGTGGTACCCGAGGTGTCAGCGCAGACGACGACGCCAAAGGCCCCGTCGGAGGAGGTAAAGCGCGCTGCCGAGTTCGCGGGCACATATCCTCCCCTCTTTTGAGAGTAGGGCACCGTTGCGCTGACGTGGGCCGTGGGACCGACCACAAAAGTGGCCTGGGCAAAACGGTCGTAGGCCTGTATGGTGATGGGAAAGTCGTTGGGGTTGGATAGGTAGACCTCGGCCCGATCGCCAGAGCCTCCACTGGGCACGGGCACGACATAATCTGCCCCCCACTGCTGGTCGGGCAGCACGATCAGAAAGCGACCCTGGAAACGGCCGTCCGCGCCGGTCATCAGCCCCACCTGGGTCGGCTTGTTGGAGCGGATGACGGTGCCAGAGTTGATGGTGATAGAGACGGCCGGAGTGGAGTTGATGTAGCCCGTGCTATCACTAAAGCCACTGAAATAGGTCTGTCCCCGGTCGAGCGTCAGGTTGATAGTGTCTGTGCCGTTGTCAATCAAGACAGTGGTGTTGTCCTCGAAGGCTCCTAGTTCGAGGAAGACATTGCGAAAGTCGCCGTAGGTGCCATAGTTGCCACCGCCAAAGGTATACAGATCCTCGCCGATGGGCAGGCGGTAGGAGTAGGTGCCGGCGTAGGCCTGCCGGGAGTAGACCTCCCACGCACCGCCAACCCACGAGTTGTCGAGGGGCCACATGGCGTGGGCCACATCCACTGGACCGCCGCTGGAGATGATACGGTCGCCGCCGTCGTACCGGATGTAGGCTGGGTCGCGTCCAGAGGCGACGGGCACGAACCCGGTGATGGCCGTCGTGCCAACGATGTCCTGGTCGCTGGTCAGGTTGATGTCGTCGCCGGCGAGCAGGATATCGTTCTCCCCGAGTCGTCCGTTGTCCGGGTCGCCGTCGCCATAGACCCTGGTGGTATCCTGGACAGGGTTAAGCAAGTCGGCCTCGTAGCCGTCCTCCCAGTGGTCGTAGTAAATGACCTGGTGGTCAGCGGTGGCTACCAGGCTGACGGTCGAGCAGATCTCACCGGGCTCTATGCTGCTATCGTCACCGTCGTTGATAGCGAGAAACGCCCGCCAGACGTGCTCTTCGTAGCCTAGTACGTAGTACTCCTGGTAGCCGGTAGGCTGGGCTGCGGCGGGGGTGGGGATGAGAAGCGAGAGCAATAAAACGAAACACACCGATGAGAGAAATCGTAGCCTCATCCGGCCTGGGTCAAGCACATGCAATGTTCGGCTGGACATCGAGAACCTCCTAACAATATGCTACCCTCAAGCAATGTCGGGCTTCTGTGGAATACGCTTTATGGGGACGTGAGCAGCGGCAGATTGGATGAGTCTTGGACGATGTTCTGAGCATGACAGGCAGGATCTGAGAGTGCATGTTACATGATAGCAGAGATGAGTAAAGAATGGGTATGAGGAAAGTTAAAGGAGATGGTTCATTTCTGCTCAAGTTATGATTATACACTCCTGAGCACCTTCAAGAATCGTACTGCCACCTGGGATGATTTGAAACAAAGCAACTGAGCTAGCACCTCTGAGAGTGATGAGGAATCAGGTTCGAAGGGGAGCGGTGGGCGTAGGTGCCCCACTGGTGACGGCTCGAACTTTGTCTGGTCCATTCTAGCTCAAAAACAAGCCTGCCGTCGCCATTACTGCTGGCTTCGGCGTTCCTGGAGGTTATTATACCACGTGGCGGTTTGAGTTCAAAATGTTACAGAAACCGGGTTTTTAAGAAAAAACCCGGTTTCTTCTCCATTTGGGGGCTATTGCGGGGAAAAGCGGTATCCTTTACCCCGCTCGGTGAGGATAAACTGAGGTTTTCGGGGGTCGGCCTCGATTTTCTGGCGCAGGCGCCAGATGTACCACTTCACACTCTGAGTCCCTGTTTCAGCCATAGGGCCCCAGATGGTGTCAAAGAGCAGTTGGGTGGGGAGGATACGTCCGGCCCGCTCGGCCATGAAGAGGAGCAGGTTGTATTCGATGGGGCTCAGTGACACCCCCCGACCGTGGGCAAACACTGTCTGCTCGGTACGGTTGATAATCAGGTCTCCGCCCCCAAAGCGTAGGACGTCCGGCTGCTCGTGGGGCATGCGAGCCCGGCGGAGTAGGGCGGTCACCCGGGCTCCCAGTTCGCTTACTCTGAACGGCTTGGCCAGATAATCGTCTGCTCCGCCCACCAGCCCATGTACTACGTCTTCTATCGAATCTAAAGCAGTCAAAAAAATGATGGGCACAGAGGAAACCTGACGCAGACGACGGCAGACTTCCCAGCCATCCATGCCTGGCATCATGACGTCCAGAATCACCAGGTCTGGAGCGATATGGTGGAAGAGCGCCAGTCCTTCCTCTCCACTTGTCGCTGTGAAGATGGAGAATCCCTCTGGTTGGAGCAACTGGCGTATCAATCTTAACAGAGTCGCATCGTCGTCTATTGCCAGGATTTTTTCGGCCATAATGGATCGAGTTCTTTGCGCGCGGAGGGCGATGTCCTATGGCAAACGTTGTCACGGGCGGATTTCAGTGTAATTGTAGCAAGTTTCGCAAAAGGCGCAACTTTGAGGACGCTCGCACTCCTGCTGCCAGGGGTGCCATCCTGTACCAGCGTTTCGGATTGGTGCAGCCGCGCCACCTCAGTTCATTTCGCACACGTTCATGCCAAGTCGGAGCCATCATCTATAGTCCAACGGTGGCATTTGTACAAACACCGGCCCGGAGGTGCTCTCCGGGCCGGTTCTTGGACCAGTGAATGTGTGTGTCAGTACCTAACCTGGCAAAGCCAGAACCCAAGAGGGCTTTGACTTGCCACAAATCGGTAAATCGAGTATATTCTCATCGGCTCAACATCGGTTTTCCCACCCTACCTTTCAAACAGGGTCTCTACATCTCCTGGTATTTCTTTCTGAGACGGCTCCGCCTGTCCACTTTTTGCGTAAAACCCTCCAAGGAGAGTGGTACCAGGTCTGCCAGGTGAGTGGGCCAAACCTGAATAGCGTCGTTGGGGAAAAACTGAGGGGCAACGAGAGCCCCACTTTTAATTGTCTACTTCTCACAGAGAAGAAATCCTTTTGTGCGCTGAAGTTGCCTATTGGGTTTCACCAACGGTATACCCACCGCCCCAAAAATCCGCAGGGTGAGTGGGTGTTTTGGGTTAACCAGGTTTCTCAAAATCCTTGCTTTTTGTGCCAGAATTTGATTGATAAGGTACTATTGCGCTTCCTACTCCCTCATCAGCCCCTCACGCCAGGCCTGGACCGCCGCCCGGGTGACGCTGCTTTCAATCAAGGCCAGCCATCGTTGCCCAGGCACCGTTTTGCTGTCTACGAATCGGAGGAGATCACCTGGTGACGAGCAACAAGACAAGCACTCCCAAAGCTAAGAGTACCACCGCTCCCAATACTCCTGCCACCACTGCGTATCGAGTGGAGGGGATGCCATACTGGGTGCGGTAGGTGTCAACGTCAGCCGGCAGATATGCGTCTTGGGCGCGAGCACTGCGCGGGCGCTTGAAGCGTATCCTGCTGTCGTCGAGTTTCTCTAACATCACCCAACCGGCTTGGGCTTCTTCCTCGAGCAGTCTGTTCAGTACCTCAGGTTTGTGAAAGGCGGCAGTGTCTGACCGGACAATCTTGAACTCCCAGTCACTATTGAGGTCGTCCTGTGTGTATGTCATCTCTTCCTCCTCGGCAAGCAACATTACGTGGTCGGTGGATCTCTAAAAGCAAACACACGCGCAAAAAGCCATCACCTGCTTCTTCTTGCCGCTACCTTGACGAGCACCAGGAAGCCGACCACAATAAGAATCAAGGGTATTGCTGTCACTACACCCGGCCTAATCGGCACATCGCCACCACCTGCCACGAAGAAGCCAGCCATTCCCAAAGCTAAGAGTAGCACCAACCCTAATACTACTGCCATCTTTGTGTATTGAGCGGAGGGAACGCCGTATCGTGTGCGGTAGGGGTCAAGGTCAGCCGGCAGATAAGCGTCTTTAGCACGAGCACTGCGCGGGCGCTTGAAGCGTATCCTACTGTCGTCGAGTTTCTCTAACATCACCCAACCGGTTTGGGCTTCTTCTTCGAGCAGTCTGTTCAGTACCTCTGGTTTGCGAAAGACGGCACTGTCTGACCGGACAATCTTGAACTCCCAATCATTCTTCAAGTCGTCCTGTGTGTATTGGGTCATGTCTTCCTCCTCAGCGAGCAGCTTATGCCGACGCTTTTTCTCGGCAGCAGCGGCGGCTATGGCACCGTAATAAGCCATCATTCACCTCCTGTAAAAAGCCTTTTATTCTCTCATCAGCCCCTCGCGCCAGGCGTAGACGGCCGCCTGGGTGCGGTCGGAGAGGTGCAGTTTTCCCAGCAGGTTGCTGACGTGCGCCTTCACCGTCCGCTCGGTGATGACCAGTTCGCCGGCGATCTCGGCATTGGTGCGGCCCTGGGCGATGTGCCGGAGCACCTCCATCTCGCGCGCGGTCAGCTCGGCGGCGGGATCGCGCCCCCGTGTGGGCGTGGTGACCTCGGCCATCAGCCGCTGGGCGATGCGTGGGTGCAGGGTGGCCTCCCCCCGGCTGGCGGCGTGGATGGCGTTCAGCACCGTCTCGGCGTCGGCGTCCTTGAGCAGATACGAGAGCGCGCCAGCCTTGATGGCCGAGAAGATCAGTTCGTCCTGGGCAAAGCTGGTCAGCACCACCACCTGCGTGTGGGGACTGATCTGGCGGATGCGGCGAGTGGCCTGCACGCCCCCTTGATCCGTGGGCTCTGTCCCCGGCTGCAACGGCAGCACCAGGTCCATCAGCACCACGTCGGGCACGTGCTCGGCCACTCCCTCCACACCGGTCTGCGCGTCGCCGGCCTCGCCCACGATTCCGATTTCTGGATGGGCGCTCAGGTAGTAGCGCAGTCCTTTGCGCACCACGTCGTGGTCATCCACCACAAAGACGGTGATACGTCCGGCGTTGGGATCGGTCTGTGCCATTGGTCTACCCCTGCTCCGCGTGAAACGTGATGCGTGATGCGTGACTTCACGTTTCACGTTTGGCGTTTGACGCCGGTGAACACCGCCCTTACTTCTCAGACGAACTCACCGAGACCGGCAGGCTGCCCAGCAGGAGAGTGGGGCTGATGCCCTCCTCGGTGATGACGATCTTGGCGTTGTCGCGCAGGGCGGTCTCGGTCATCTCCATCTGCTTGAGCGTCTGGGCGTTGCCCCGGAAGTACTGCTGTGCGGCTTCGTTGACCAGCTTGATCGCCTGTGCTTTGCCCTCGGCCACCTTGATCGCCGCCTCCCGCTCGCCCTCGGCGCGCTGGATGATGGCCAGCTTCTGCTGCTCGGCGGCCTCGAACTCGCCGGTGGCCAGCAGGCGCATAGCGCGCCGCTCCTGCTCGGCCGTCTTCTGCTTGTGCATGGCCAGCTTGATGTCCTCGGGCGGGTCAATGAGCATGATCTCGACCTTGCTCACCATCAGTCCCCATTCCTCGGTGAAGGCGTTGAGAGCGGCCTGCAAATTGGCGGCGATCTTCTCGCGCGCCACCAGGCTCTCGTCCAGCGTCAGATCGCCGAACTCCTGGCGCAGGTTGGTCATCGCCAATTGGATCGCCGCCCGTTTCCAGTTGTCAATGTTGTAAAAGGTCTTCTTGATAGACTCCTCGTCGGAAGCGGGGCGCACCCACATGACGCCGTCTACTCGGATCTCGACGTTGTCCTTGGTGATGACCGCCTGGGGAGGGATGTCCATGGTGTGTTCGCGGATATCGCGCACGCGGGTGAGGTGAATGATCGGGATCTGAAAACCCAGCCCGGGCATGACAAACCTGGTATACCTGCCCAGTGTTTCCTGGATGCCTCGTTCGTAAGGCTTCAACGTGTAGATCAGGGAATAAATGGTTCTCATTGCTCTGGTCTCCTTTCCTTTTCCTGATGCGAATGCCTAGAAAACAGGTTCTCCGTCAGATGGCAGCTTCCACATCTGCCGTGGTTGCGTTCGCTTCATCCACGATGCGCATGGCCACCATCGCCAGCAGGGGCAGGGGCAGCGCACGGCGCAACTCGATCTGGAGTGAGTCGCCGTCTTTGACAAAGAGTACTTCATCGCCAGCTTCGTCCACGAGGACGCAGCGGCCCGGGTGGCCCTTGGCGTAGGACAAACGGTAGCCTCGCCCGTCGTAGACGATCTCGCTCCAGGTGTTCAGCAGCCGGCCCTGGTGCTGCATCGCTGCCAGGGGTTGCCCGTTGCGCGTCAGTACCATCCTGCCGCTCAGGCCAAGGACGTGGCGCAGCGCCCAGGAGGCATCCTGGGACTCCCATTCGTATCCTGACCGGCTGGCGTGCACCTTGATCAATGATGCGCGTTGCTGGCCCGGTTGCAGGACGTAGCTTCTCATGAGGCCCAGGAAGCTAGTATCACCCTCGACCGTCAGTGGTTCCTCATTGGTCTCCACCAGCGGGTGGCGCAGGTGCACCCGGTCGGCAGGGAGCCAGGGCCAGGTTTGTCCCACCGGGATGACCAACCGCTGGCCCAGCCAGGCCCAGTTTTCGATTGTCGGAGTCGGGCGGTCGCTTTCCATCCTGACGATTTCCGGCCGCACGCCCAGGGGATGGGGCAGCCCGGCTTCGGCCACGACGGTGGTGCCGATGCCGGGCTGGCTTTCGATCGCCAGCACCCCGCCGATGTCCATCACGCGCTCCTGCATACTCACCAGTCCCAGTCCCTCGTGAGCCTGGCTGGTATCGAATCCGACGCCGTTGTCCTCGATGGTCAGTGACACTTGCTCGGGAATGCAGCGCAGGTTTACGTCGGCGCGGGTCGCCCGGGCGTGTCGGGCCACGTTGTGCAGCGCCTCCTGGGCCACGCGGTAAAGGGCTTCGGCCACGGGTGGAGGCAGGAGTGCGTCGTTGCCCTGTACCTCCAGGTAGACCAGGATGTGCTCCCGCGCGCCGAATAGCAGGGTGTAGTCGTTGAGCGCTGCCCCCAGCCCCTGGTCCTGGAGCGAGCCGGGGCGCAGGTCCTTGATCAGGCGGGTCATTTCACGCTGGGCGGCCTGGGCCGTCGTCTCGACCTCGTGCACCATCTCGGCCAGGTCGGCCGGCACATCCTGCAGCGTATCGAAGCGGGCGCGGATTCCGCTGGCCGTCATTGCCAGGCTGAATAGATGCTGCTTGACGCTGTCGTGTAGCTCGCGGGCCAACCGGTTGCGCTCTTCGACCACGGCCAGGGCGTGCACCTGATCGGTGAGGCGCGCGTCGCGCTCCCGCAGTTCGTCCAGGTCCTCCTCGCCATCTTCGAGGTGCTCGGCCAAGAGGTCCAGTTGCCCGGCCAGCAGCCCCAGATCATCGGCGCTGGGGTCCGCGATGCGCAGCGAGAGGTTGCCGCGCATCCAGGCGCGGCTGACTTCGAGCGCGCGTCTCAAGCGATGGGTAACGCTCCGGCTGGCCCACGCGCCCAGCATCAGCCCCGCCAGCGCGGCGCTGATGGTCACCAGCGTTACGTGGATGCCCCAGGTGGTCTGAGTGAACACCGGCTGGCGCGTAATCAAGGCCAGGGCTACCAGGGCCATCCCCTCGGCGATGAGTATCGCTGCCAGGGTCACCGCCGCGTGGCTGAGCGTCAGCTTGTGCTGCAAGGTTATTCTTCGGGGACGGGAATCGTTCTGCATTCAGGGCTCCTGTGGACCTTACTTCACCGCCATTATATCAGAGTTTGCCCTGTTTGTCATCGTGCCTGCGACCGAATTTGATCCTGTACCTGAGTACAATACTGGCAGAATCCGGCCCCTTTCGAGACCAGGACGGTGGCTGGCTTCTCTGTCGTTGTTTTCATGCGCGTCAGGTGGGGCAGATCACCATCAGGTTGTCCTCGGTGTTCGGTCCGCCCTCGCTGATGGGCTCGATGTGGTGCAGGTCGGTCACGTCGTGGTGCTCCGGGCAGAGACAGCACCGGTGCATTGCCTCCACCAGCAATTTATCCCGCACCGCCTTGGGGATTGCCTTTCGCTTCGTCGTTGCTCCCTCCCGTCAATCCATACACCAGCGCGTCAATCTGCCGGTCCGTGGCCTCGATGTGGCTGTGTGTCTACCCACGATTATACTCCCTTCCGCCGCAAGCGCCAAACGATGGAAAATTCCTCGCATCTGTGGTAGAATGATGTGCGATGGAGGCTGAAATGTCCACTGTGGTCACCGTGATCGGCGGGGGGCTGGCCGGGAGCGAGGCCGCCTGGCAGACCGCCGAGCGGGGCGTGGGTGTGACCCTGTACGAGATGCGCCCGCACAAGACGACGCCGGCCCACGTCAGCGACCGGTTGGCCGAACTGGTCTGTTCCAACAGTCTGGGCTCCGACCTGCCCGACCGGGCGGCGGGGCTTTTGAAGGCCGAGTTGCGGTATCTGGGCTCACTGGTGCTGGCCTGCGCCGACGACACGCGCGTGCCGGCCGGCGGCGCGCTGGCGGTGGATCGAGAACTGTTCGCCGCCGAGGTCACCCACCGCGTCGAGGCCCATCCGCGCGTTCGCGTGGTGCGCGAGGAGGTAACGGCGATACCCGCCGGACCCACCGTCATCGCTACCGGCCCCCTCACCTCCGACGCGCTTGCCGAGGCCATCGCCGCGCTGACAGGCCAGGAGCACCTGTACTTTTACGACGCGCTGGCACCCCTCGTGTCCGCCGATTCGATTGATACGTCGGTCGCGTTTCGGGCCTCCCGTTACGGCAAAGGAGATGCGGACTATATCAACTGCCCGATGACGGAGGAGGAGTACGGCCGCTTCGTGGGGGAACTGGTGGCAGCGGAGCGCATCCCGTTGCACGACTTTGAGAAGGAGCGTGAAGATGCCCGTTTCTTTGAGGGTTGCCTGGCGGTGGAGGTTATGGCGACCCGGGGACGGGACACCCTGGCCTTCGGGCCGCTCCGTCCGGTGGGGCTGACCGATCCGCGCACCGGGAAGCGGCCTCACGCGGTGGTACAGTTGCGGCAGGACAACCTGGCCGGCACACTCTACAACCTGGTCGGTTTCCAGACCAATCTGCGCTACGGGGAGCAGGAGCGGGTGTTCCGCCTCATTCCGGGGCTGGAGCGGGCAGAGTTCGTGCGCTACGGCCAGATGCACCGCAACACGTTCGTCAATGCGCCGCTCCTCCTGGAGCCGACGATGGGGTTTCGGGGCCGGCCGGGGCTCTTCTTCGCCGGGCAGATCACGGGTGTGGAGGGGTACGTGGGCAGCGTCGGCAGCGGG
>CAZMOT010000095.1:0-14246 GCA_964568065.1 uncultured Anaerolineales bacterium | reverse complement strand
GAAGGGGTAAATTGTTAATGAGCAAGTAGGGGTATAACCCTACGAGTACTTACAGCCATCTTGTCCTACGCTTGATTGGGGGAATTGTGAGCCAAGTGCCACTACCCAACCTTGACGCTGAGAGCCAGGCCGAACTGGCCGCGCTCAAGCGCGCGCTGCACATGGTAGATGGCTTCGCGCTCTACGTGGCGCGCGCGAACACCACGGTCTTGCGGCGGCAGATCATCGCCGATCTGCGCGCCAACTTGTCCCGCCCCTTGGTCGGACTGACGCTTTCCCTCGACGACAACGAGCCGCCCTATGAGCAGATGGCCCGCGTTGCCGAAAGCGCGCCTGCCGATGCCGTCATCTCCGTGGACGGCCTGGATGTGCTGGCCCCCTCGTCCGACCCCGATTGGTTCCTGCGGCAGCTCAACTGGCGGCGCGCCGCTTACCGCAAGCTGGTGCGGCCGCTGCTCCTGTGGGTGCCGGAGTACCTGCTGCGCCTGATGATGGAGCACGCGCCCGACTTCTTCGACTGGCACAGCGGCTTCTACGAGTTCACTTCCACGGAGACGATCGTGGTGGAGACGACCCGGGAGGCGTACGCCGTGGGCGACGCGGAGCAGGCAGACCTGACCCTCGCGCAGAAGCGGGAGCGCATCGCCACGCTGCGTGGCCTGCTGGACGAATACGTGGGCGAGGAGTCGGAGATTCGCCGCGCCCGCGCCGATATGCTGGGCAAACTGGGCATCCTGCACTACAGCCTGGGGGGGGTGCGGGAGGCGATCGCGTACTACGAGCAGGCGCTGGCGATTGCGCAGGAGATCGGCGACCGGCGCGGGGAAGCACTCACGTCGTGGAATCTGGGGCTAGAGTATGAAGACTCCGACCCCGCCCGCGCCGTCGAACTGATGCAATCCCTCGTGAACTACGAACGCGAGATCGGCCACCCCGACGCCGAAGCCCACGCCGCCCGCGCGGAGGAGATTCGGGCGCGGATAGGAACCGCGGATGGGCAGGATTAGGAGAGCAAGTTCGTAGTAGGAATGAGGGGAAAAACACCGGGGCAGGTCTTTCCTGCCCTGGTCTTCTTTTGGCGCTGTGTTATAATTACTTGCTCTTGATGGCCGCGTAGACCAAGCCACCGACCGCACCCAGGACGGCGCCGCCGACGATGCCCCCGACGAGTGCGGTGAGGAAGCCGACAACGCCACCGCCCGCTGCTGCCGCTGCAGCCCCTCCTTCACCGCCTAGTAAGCTGGAGGCTGCTCCGGCGCCGGCACCGAGGAGGCTAAAGATGCTATTGACGAGCCCACTGCCGGCCCCGCCGATCGCGCCGGAGAGCGCCCCACCGACCGCACCCTCGCCGAACTCGACCTTGCCGGAGAAGTGGACGTACAGAGCCCCGGTCACCAGGCCGATGACCGGTCCTACCCAGCAGGCGACGCAGATAAGGAATGGGATGACGTTGGTGAGGACGGCGAACACGATTCCTGCCACCGTGCCGATCACGCCCGCCTTGAGTGCTATGGACGTATTTATTCGGGTGCAGTTGCTCTCATTTCCCAACGGCACATTGCTTGCGTTCTTGCCACGAATTACACGAATTTTCACTAATTTTTCTCTTACATTCGTGTCAATTCGTGCAATTCGTGGCGAAATGCCCCCCGGAGAAACAAGAGCGTTTACACCCTATTTATTCTCATGACGATTCTCCTTTCACTGTCATAGATGTGCGAACAGTCGTGCCACACGATTATAGTCGCGTTTCGTTTTCAGCGCAACTGTGCTCGCCCGATCTGATTAAGTGCGACGCATCTACTGAGTTCACTCTCCGTCGCCTGAACGTCATTCGGGGCGGGCGTGGTTGCGTTCCCACCGACTGCAGGTGCGACGCACCTTTTGTCAATTCGTCTGGCATTATAGAGCAGAGTGTAGTAGAATAAGGGCAGAATCAGCACCTGATCAACGATTCGCGTTTGGTATGAACTTGGTGTACAATAGTGACGTGCCCGAACAAGCGTGGTTCATCCCCGGAAGACCCGGCACACCTAGCGGCCCACTGGCCCGCTACCGCCCCGTTCAGCCAGTCCAGGCGGTGGCGGCTTACGTGCAGGCCCTCACCCAGCCTGGCGACCTAGTGGTGGATCTGTTCTGTCAGGGGCCAACGTTTGTGCGGGAGGCCGCCGCCGCAGGCCGCCGCGCGTTGGGCCTCAGCATCAATCCCCTGCTGCTCGTCGCCGCCCGTCCCGGGCTAGGCCGGCGCGACGGTGACGCGCTCAACGCTGCCTTTACCCGCCTGGCCGATAGCCCTAAAGGGGACGTTCCTCTGCGCCGCCACCTGACCTCTCTCTACCGCTCCACATGTCCAGTCTGCGGAGCGTCGAGCGTCGCCGAGTGGTTCGCCTGGGACCGTGATGGAAACTACCCCTTCGAGAAGGCGGTGCGCTGCTCCAGGTGCAAAGAGGTACAGGAGGGAGTGCCGGACGACGACGACTGGCACGCCGCCCGTCGTATCCAGCCACGGGGTCTGGCCTACTACTATGCGCTCGACCGCGTGGCTCCGTCTGGTCACCCGGCGCGGGAGCGGGCCGCCGAGTTGGTCGAACTCTACACCCCGCGCAACCTCTCCGCGCTGATGGACCTGACGATGCGACTTGAGGGGTTGGAGGCTGACGAGGAGGTCAAGATCGCGCTGACCGCCGCACTGCTCGATTGTTTCGATGCTGGCAGCAGCCTTGACCCTTACGGCGAGGAGCGGCCCCGTCCGCGCACCTTACGTGTCCCGTCCCGCTACCTCGAACGCAACGTCTGGCTGTGCTTTGAGGATGGACTCTCGCGCCTGACCTCTACCTCCCCCCCTGTGGGGGGGATTGAGGGGGGGATGCAGCGGGCCACAGACGTCGCCGCGCTGGTGAGAGGCGAGGCAGAGGGATACGCACTGGTCAGCCACGCCGCCCGCGACGTGAGAAAAGTCATCCGACCTGAGAGCGCTGCCCTCATCATCACCGATCCACCTCGGCCTGACGCCGTCTTCTGGGCGCTCTCGGCGTTGTGGGCAGGATGGCTGTGGGAGTCGCCCGCCGCCCGCACCCTGCGCCCCTTCCTGCGCCGCCGGCGCTTCGACTGGGACTGGCACTGGCGCGTGTTGCGAGTGGCGCTGGGTGCGGCTGGGCCTCTCCTCACCACCAGCGGTCACCTGGTCACTATCTTCTCCGGCTCCGATGATGCGCTTCTGGAATCGGTCTGCCTGGCGGCCAGCGGCGCAGGCTACGTCCTGGAAGGATGGGGTTACGGTCCTGAGGTTGGCTTCAGGCTGGTCTGGCGCTGGGAGCGCGTGGAACCCAAACCGCTGGCCGACGTGGAGAGCCTGGAGTGCGATCTAGTTGCTGGAGCAGAAGAATCGGCAGTGAGTGTCCTCTGCGAGCGTGGGGAGCCAACGCCCAGTCCACTACTGTATGCCGGCGCGTACACAAGGCTGGCTGAGCTAGGCCTGCTGGCACACACGGCAACAATCCCGAAGGACAGTGACGCCCCCCGTCCTCTTGCATTGACCGCCGATGCAGTCCACCGCGCCTTTGAGGCCGCCCCAATACTCCAACTCGCGGACCGAGAGAGGACAGAAGGAACACTGTGGTGGCTGGAGGAGCCAAGCCAAACCGCTAAGCCTGTGGTGAGCCACGTCGAACCGCCCCTGGCCGACCGGGTCGGGACCCAGGTGTGGGAGTTGCTAGCCCAGCGGCCGGCCTGGGATCCAGATGAATTGGTAGACGCGGTCTATGCTCGTTTCCCCGGTCCTCTCACGCCTGACCTGAAATTGGTGCTGGTCTGTATAGACTCGTACAGCGTGCAGGAGGGCGAAACGCTCCGCCTGCGCTCCGAGGATGATCCTCTGCGGCGCGCCACCGAACTCAGAACGCTGCGTGACGACCTGGCGGAGTTGGGGGAGCGGCTGGGGTTCAATGTGAAGCGACGGGGCGGCTGGGACGTGCGCTGGCTGGGAGAAGAGCGGGAGGTGTATGTCTTTAATGTCTCGGTTACAGCGGCCTTGGGACTTTACCTGCTCATCAAACAGACCGCAGACGAAGGGGCACAGCGCTGTCTGGTCATGCCCGGTGGCCGCGCACGGTTGGTCGACCTGAAACTGCAGCGCGACCCACGCCTGGCCCATGCCGTCGAAGCAGATGGGTGGCAGTTCATCAAGTTTCGCCACCTGCGTCGTCTGATCGCCAAGGAGGAACTCGACCGCCATGCACTCAAGACCGTGCTGGGCCTCGATCCCATCGTTGAGCAGGAGGCGGCCCAGATTCCGCTATTCTAAAGAGGAGCTCACCAATGAAGAAAGTCCACCTCGTCATCCTGATCTTGCTGACCATGTTGACATTGCTCTCGCTGACACTCAACGGTGTGATCATCTTCAGCCTGCTACAGGCCCGACAGATCGCCTTGGATATTCAGCAGACTGCCCTGACCACGTTGGCTGACACCCGCGCCGCCGTCACCGGCATCAGCGCCGAAACCTTCGTCTACACTCTAGGGGTAGAACAGGAGGTTCCCATTGCGACCAGCGTTCTCCTCAACGAAGAAGTTGCCGTGCCCATCAACACCATCATCCCCATCAACACCACCGTCGCCATCCCCATAGACGCTGGGCTGCTGGGCATCTTTGAAGTAGACGTACCCATCCGCGCCTTCATCCCGGTGAATCTGGAGGTCGCCGTGCCTATCAGTCAGACAGTGGACATCGCCACCACGGTGCCGTTGAATATAGACGTGCCGATAGAGATCCCCATCGCCGACACACCGCTGGTCGGACACCTGGAGAAACTGGACGCGACGCTGGCGCGGTTAGAGGAAAAGTTGACGAACCCGCTCGATGGCGAAGAGGAGTGATGTCGGAACTCTTGCGAAGGCTTCGCCGTGAGCGTTCAGCCGAACGGTTTGGGAGCAACCTGGGCCAAAAGCACCTCAATCGTGAGTTCTGTTCTGTCAAGGTGGTGATGTCCAATACTATGAAATAACATCAGATTCAGTAGATCCAAAATCCCGCTGTAAGGATGTTTCAACATTCCCAAGGCGCACCAAAATGGGCTGAATCTTGCTCGTAGTGGGCGCTTCAGCGCCCAAAAACGCACTGAAGTGCGCACTACGAACCCTAATTTGGATCTACTGAGACTAGAGTATGATAGGGTAAAGGGAGTATATCAACACACAGGCGGTGGCCTGTCAGAAAGGAGCATACATGTGATCGAAATTCGTATTCATGGTCGCGGTGGTCAGGGAGCGGTGGTTGCCTCCCAGGTGCTGGCCGCGGCCGCATTCCGCGAGAAGAAGCACGTCCAATCCTTCCCCGCTTTTGGCGTGGAACGGCGGGGGGCACCGGTGATGGCCTTTACCCGCATCTCCGGCGCGCCCATCCGCATACGCACTCAGATCTACGCCCCTGACCACATCATGGTGCTCGACCCGTCGTTGTTGGAGGTAGTGGACGTCACCGCCGGCCTTAAGGAGGCCGGCTGTATTTTGATTAACAGTGCCCGGGGCGCGGAGACATTTGGCCTCCCGGAGAAGTACGAGGTGGCGACCGTGGACGCCAACGCCATCGCCATCAAGTACCACCTTGGGCCCAGCAACGCCCCCATCGTCAACACTGCCATCCTGGGGGCGTTCGCCCGCATCACGGGCATCGTCGGCCTGGAGGCAGTGTGCCAGGCGACGGAGGAGACAGTGCCCATCAACCCAGAGGGCAACGTCGCCGCCGTGAGGGAGGCATACGAGTCGGCGATTAGCAGTTAGCCGAGCGTCAACAGCCAGTTGCCGACAGCAAGAGAGTGGAGGAACCTATGGATACAGAAGAGACAAAGATAATTAGCTTCAGGAGCGAAGCCGAGATGCCGCCCATGCCGGCCTCGTTGGGGACGACGCTCTACAACAAGACCGGTGCCTGGCGCTATCTACGGCCGCTGTACGTCAACAGGACCCCGCCCTGCAACTACAGATGCCCGGCCGGCGAGGATATCGTGGCTTACCTGGGGCTGGTCGCCGAGCGCCGCTACGAGGAGGCCTGGCAACTCATCATGGAAGAAAATCCCCTGCCGGGTGTGTGTGGGCGGGTTTGCCCTCACTTCTGCCAGGAGGAATGTAACCGCAGAGACCTGGAGGGGGCGATTGCCATTCATAGCGTCGAGCGCTTTCTGGCAGACCGGGCCCGCGCCGAGGGATACACGCTCCCGCCGCCGGTTCAGCGACATAACGAGAAGGTCGCCGTCGTCGGCTCCGGTCCGGCGGGGCTCTCGTGCGCTTACCACCTGGCCCGCCTGGGATATTCGGTCACCCTCTTCGAGGCCCACGACCGACCCGGGGGTATGCTGTGCCTCATTCCAGAATACCGGCTGCCCCGGCAGGTGTTGGAAGCGGAAATCGCCAACGTCATCGCGCAAGGGGTGGAGGTGCGCACCGGTGCACGTCTGGGTGAGACGCTCTCCCTCGATGAGCTGGGCCAGTACGACGCCGTTCTCCTCGCTACAGGCCAGACGGTGAGCCGCAAACTCGGCATCCCCGGCGAGGAAAGTGCCGGCGTGTTCGACGGCATTGACTTCCTGTCCCGCGTGGAGTGGGGCAAGCAGGTTGACGTCGGTCCCGAGGTGATCGTCGTCGGAGGCGGCAACACAGCGATGGACGCCGCCCGCACGAGCCTTCGCCTGGGAGCCAACGTCATTGTCCTCTATCGCCGCTCGCGGGCGGAGATGCCCGTCAACGAGGACGAAGTCGAGGAGGCGCTGGCCGAGAGGGTTCGCTTCACCTACCTGGCCACGCCTGTGGAGGTCCTCACCGCCGACGGGCGTGTGCGCGGGCTGAAATGTGTGCGTATGGAACTGGGGGAGCCAGATGAGAGCGGACGGGGCCGTCCCATCCCCATCACCGGCTCCGAGTTCGAGCTGATGTGCGATACCGTCATTCCGGCGCTGGGCCAGGTAGCCGACCTCTCGTTCCTGGAAAACGGCTGGGACGTGCAAGCGGAGCGGGGGCGCATTCTCATCGACGACGCCGGGGCAACCAGCCGGCCGGCAGTCTTCGCCGCGGGCGACGTGGCGACCGGCTACGGCACCGTGACCCACGCCGTGGGCTCCGGCAAGCGGGCAGCGTTGGCCATCCACCGTTTCTTGCGCGGCGAAGAGCTGACCGACTTCCCACCACTGGAGCGAAACGTGCGGGCCTCGCCGCGCGAGATGGACCCCACCGTCGTCTCCCCCGAGGATATCAACACCGCCTACTTCGACGAACGTCCAAGCCTGGCACAGCAGCAGTCGGAGCCGGCAGCGCGCGTGCAGGATTTCTCCGAAGTCAACCTGCCCGCCGCTGAGGAATCGCTGGTGGCGGAGGCGCTCCGCTGCTTCAGTTGCGGCACCTGTAACGAGTGCGACAACTGCTTCATCTTCTGTCCCGACGCAGCCGTCCTGCGGGACGGGGCGACTCCCTACGTCTTCAACTACGACTACTGCAAAGGCTGCGGCGTCTGCGCTTCTGAATGCCCCCGGGGCGTAATTGTGATGGAGGAGGAAATCAAGTGGAAAAAGTAATCACAGGTAACTATGCCGTCTCTTACGGCGCGAAACAGTCACGGGTGCAGGTCATCGCTGCCTATCCCATCACCCCGCAGACCTCGATCATCGAGAAACTGGCCGACTTCTGCGCCGAGCGAGAACTGGATGCCCGTTTCATCAAAGTCGAATCGGAGCACTCGGCGATGGCGGCCTGCATTGGCGCTTCGGCGACCGGGGTACGTGCCTTCACCGCCACCAGCGGCCAGGGACTGCTGCTGATGCACGAGGTGATTCACTGGGCGGCTGGCGCCCGGCTGCCCATCGTTATGGGGGTGGTGAACCGGGGCATCGCGCCCGGCTGGTCCATCTGGACGGAACAGAGCGACACCCTCTCGCAGCGGGACACCGGCTGGATACAGTTATACTGCGAGAACAACCAGGAAGTACTGGACACCGTCATCCAGGCGTACAGGGCAGCCGAACAGGTATTGCTGCCGGCGATGGTCGTGCTGGACGCTTTCGTTCTCTCCCACACCTCGGAGGCGGTGGACATCCCCGACCAGGAGATGGTAGACGAGTACCTGCCACCCTACAGCCCGGAGTGGAAGTTGGACGTGGATGATCCTCACGCCTTTGGCGCGCTGGTGACACCCAACGAGTACATGGAACTGCGCTACAAGATGCAGCAGGCGATGGAACAGGCCATCGAGGTCGTGGAGAGGGCAGACGAGGAGTTCGGGGACTTGTTCGGGCGGCGCTATGGCCTGGTCGAGCCGTACCGTATGGATGAGGCCGAGGTGGCGCTGGTCACCTCCTCGACCATCACTAGCACCTCTCGCGTGGTGATTGACGAACTGCGGGAACAGGGAGTGCCGGTGGGGCTGCTCAAGGTACGGTTGTTTCGGCCCTTCCCGGCCCAGATCGTGCGGCAAGCGCTGGCTGGCGTCTCCAAAGTGGCGGTCATTGACCGCAACCTCTGCCCCGGCGTCGGCGGGATCTTTGCCCAGGAAATCAAGGCGGCGCTGTACAACGACGGGCATTGTCCGCCCATCTTTGGCTTCATCGCCGGGCTGGGAGGACGCGACGTCACGCCGGACCTGATCCAGGAGGTGATTTCCTTCACCTTCGAACACGACGCGCCGCCGGAACCGATTCTATGGAGGGGGGTGAAACGATGAGCGAGAAGAAACGAGTGCACGAGCCGTATGCCCGCAACTATGAAATCCCTGAAGAAGAGTACGCCTATTCCGGCAGTGTCTCCTGCCCGGGCTGCGGAGCGGTGCTGGCTATGCGCTACGCCCTCAAGGCACTGGGCGAGCAGACTATCGTCGTCATTCCGGCTTGCTGCTGGTCCATCATCGCCGGCCCTTTCCCCTACTCCTCACTAAAGGTGCCGATCTTCCACACTGCCTTCGAGACGGCCGCCTCGCTGTCCGCCGGCGTCCGTGGCGCGCTGGATGTGCAGGGGAAGGAGGACATTACCGTGCTGGCCTGGGCCGGCGATGGAGGGACGTTCGACATCGGCTTTCAGGCCCTGTCGGGGGCGATGGAACGGAACGACGACTTTATCTACGCCTGTTACGACAACGAGGCCTACATGAACACCGGCATCCAGCGCTCCTCGGCCACGCCGTGGCTGGCCTGGACGACGACGACGCCGACCGAGCGTCCCAAGGAGGAGCGCAAGAAGCCCATCGTCGAGATTGTGGCGGCCCACCGCATCCCCTACGCGGCGACGGTGACGCTGGCCTATCCCGACGATTTCGTCCGCAAGTTCCAGAAGGCCAAATCCATCCGTGGCGCCAGGTTCATCCACATCTTATCCCCGTGCCCTCCCGGCTGGAAGGCGGAGGCCCACGACACGATCAAACTGACCCGTCTGGCCGTGCAGAGCAAGGTTTTCCCACTCTACGAGGTGGAGCATGGGGAGAAATACACTATCACCGTTTGGCCGAAAGAGCAAGTACCGGTGGCAGAATACCTGCGGCTCCAGGGCCGCTTCCGCCACCTGACCGGCACAAACGTCCAGGCGATCCAGGAAAACGTGGACCGCGAGTGGACTAAACTGGTGGCCAAGGCGAACGCCTGAGACGTTCGCTTGCCGACCCGCGGGAGGGTGAAAGATGGAGCGCCGGCCTTTCTAGCCTGTTCGAGTGGCAGACCGGAAAGCCTGCCCCACTCTTGCACCGGAAGCTGTTCTAAGGATAAGGAGGACAGCCCAATGACCTTGACCAGCGCAGAAGGATTGGAGTCTGAGCAGGCGCGCCCACGCGATCCAGGACGAGGGCGGCGCATTGTTGTCATTGCACTGGGAGCGATCCTGATCACAGTGGCTTGTGGTATCATGGGTGTGGCCTTGGCGCAAGGCTCGTGGTGGTACTCCTACGGGACTGATCGACCCCTGGATGACGAATCTCGTGAACGCGTCGAGGCGATACGGGATGAGGTGGAAGCCAATGGCGCAGAGCCCGAGGCGGTGGCGTGGCTGAACGCGGCGTTGGAACCCAACGCACACCCCACCGACATACGGGCCTATCTCCTCGCAGCGCAGGAGATGCTGGAAACGGCCGGCGATCCGCAACTGGCCGAGGCCGTGAGGGAGCTACAGGCGATCATCGAGACGATACGGCCGCCCAACTTCAGGATGGAGATGAGGGTCACCCCGTACCCCGTGTCCACGCTGGAGTGGCCGTAGCAAGGAGAGGAATATGACTGTCCAGATTGGGCTGGCACTCAGCGGCGGTGGGGCCAGGGGCATCGCTCACATCGGTATGCTCAAAGTCCTGGAAGAGGCCAAAATCCCCGTGCATATGCTGGCCGGCACCAGCATGGGGGGGATCGTGGGTGCTGTCTACGCCGCCGGCCGCTCGGCGGGTGAGATCGAGCAGCTTTTCCGCTCCCTGCGCCTGCTCGACATCGCCCAGCGCGACCGCACCGGGCTGGGTCTGCTAGGCCAGGATAAGATCGCCAGCCGCATACGAGAGGCTCTGGGAGGCGATCTGACCTTCGACCAGTTACAACTACCTCTGGCACTCGTGGCGGTAGACCTGGAGACGGGCGAGGAGGTGATCATCCGCGAGGGTTCGGTCGTCGAGGGGGCGCTGGCGACGGCGGCCGTGCCCATCCTCTTCCCACCTCGGAACTGGCAGGGGCGCTGGCTGATAGACGGCGGAGTGCTCAACCCCGTCCCCTTCGACGTCGTGCGACAGATGGGAGCCGACCGCGTGATCGCGGTCTACACCCTGCACGATCTCCCCGACGTACTGGAGAGCGAGCCCCCGCCTCGCGGCCGAGGAGCCGAGGCGGTGCTCCGCCTGTTGCTGCACCGCTCCCGCTGGACATCGCTGCTGAACATCAGCGAGCGCAGCCAGGGTATCGCGACTCAGAAACTGCTTGAGCTGCGCATGCAGGAAGCACCGCCCGATCTAATGGTCGAGGTGATGCTCAAAGGTGTGGGGCTCTTAGACCTGGACCAGGTGGACGCATGTCTGGAGGCTGGTGAAGAAGCCACTCGCCAGCACCTGCCGGAGTTGATCGCCCTACGCGATACTCCGCTGCCGAGCCGCTGGACTCGTTGGTGGCAGTCAGCGATCAGCAAGCTAGAAGCCATCCCCAAAAAGGCAAGAGCCAAGAATGTATAACAAGGTCGTTGTCCCGCTTGATGGATCGGAGTTGGCCGAGGGAGTACTGCCTCACGTTGTGGAGATGATCCGTGATCGAGGGAGCCAGGTCTATCTGCTCTCGGTCGCCCCGCTGATGAAGGGAATTGCGCCCGCCCTCGTGGATGTGCCCCCACCCTCTGTGGGCATGCAGGATAGACAGCGTATCGAGCGAGAATTGGTAGAGTACCTGGGGACTGTAGCGCAGAGATTGAAGCCAGTCGCCGACGACGTGCAGGTTGGAGTGCGCTTTGGCCGGCCGGCCGACGATATCCTGGCCTTCGCTGGCGAGGTAGGGGCGGATCTGATCGCGATGTCCACACACGGTCGTTCTGGCCTCAGCCAGTGGGTCTTTGGCAACGTGGCCGACAGGGTGCTACGCGGGGCCACGTGTCCTGTGCTGCTGGTGCGAGCCGGGCTTCGTCGTGAGACTACGTTGAAGTCAGACCTCGACATCACCTACCGGCGCATCCTGGTGCCGCTCGACGGATCCGAACTGGCGGAGCAGGTCTTGCCCTACGTGAAGGCACTCATCCGTCCCAACCACACGCACGTCTTCCTCATCTCGGTTCTGACAACCGGGCTGGGCGACCGCACCGTGACGCTCTTGACGAGTTATCCCCCTGGGCTGCAACTCGCCACAACTGCGCGCCATCACGCTAAAGTCCAAATGCGATCCTACCTGCGCAGCGTGGCCGCCACAGTGCGCGAGCAGGGGGCAGCGGTGCACATCGCCGTCCAACGAGGCTCACCGGCCGACGAAATTCTGGCCTACGCTGCCGAGGTCGAAGCGGATCTGATCGGCATGACCACTTACGGGCTTTCTGGCGTGAGCCGATGGGTGTATGGAAACGTAGCGAGGAAAGTGCTGCAAGGGGCGCACAGTCCCATGCTGCTGGTCCGTCCTACAGGAGCGAAACGCCTGTGAAACGCTTGTAGTGGCAACTTTCGTCAGTTACCGGGACTGTCGGGTCAGTAACGACTGAGGTTTGCTACGGACATCAAGCCTTGACGTAACCGTCCAGCGAAGCGTTGCCTCAAACCGACAAGTGAAATGGGACACGGATCAACACGGATAAGACAAGATAAATTCTTCTATCAGTGTTTTTCCGTGTCCATCCGTGTTCAAAATCTTGATCATCTGTAAAGAATTTTGGGCTTCGAGGAGTTCAGGGGGGACAAGGGATTTCAATCAATATCTTACACTCTTCTGACGCAAAGTAAACCGAGTGTGGTAGGATGGCAATGTGCCTCCGTTGAGGAAGTTCCAGAATTTAAATCATCCCAAGACTGGGCGAGACCAATATCATTCGCCTCGAGACTTGAGCGCACGACAGGTCCGTTCTGGCGTGCTTTGGCGCAACAGCAGCTTCGGTACCCAAAGCGAAGCCGGAAGTCGTTTTGCCGAGCGGATCATGATGGTCGTCGCCATCTTGAAACAACAAGATCGTAACGTACTAGACTACCTCACCGAAGCTTGTGAGGTGGCTAATTGGGGAAGGCAACCTTCTTCCTTGCTCCCTGGAAATGCTGTGGTTATTGGATAGGGCACAGGGTCGCTATCCCTTGAACAGTTACCTCGGCGGTACACGTCCCTGGCACGCGGTCTGTATTGCCTCCTTTATTCCCCATACTCAGTAGATCACAGTAGCGCGCCGAGAGATCCTTGTTTGGAACACCGGAATCATTCCAGTTCGCTGCAATAGCTTTCTGACTGTACAGCGTCCACTGAAACTGCCGAAATATCAGTCAAAAAAGGCCAAATAGGCACCAAAATAGGTCCGAAGAACCGTGAATGGGCTCCTGAGCACAATGAGCAAGGTTTGGAACATCCGGCGGGGATGCTCTTGGGCTCGTCGAAGGCCCTACTGTGATCTACTGATACTGAGTGCTAGCGTGTTACCGTTCACCGTGCCACCTCCAGCGTGGGGATTTGCGCAGGCGGGCATGGTGGGGTAGAATCCAGCGTAAAGGGCAGAGGCGTGTTATACTCCCTTGTGATCTCAAGTACGCACAATCCAGAAAGAAAGGGGAAATTCATGAACAAGATTCTCGTGACCGGTGCATGCGGCCAAATCGGTTCGGAGTTGACTCTGGCACTCCGCGAGAGGTACGGCAATGAAAACGTCGTGGCCACGGGTCACAAGACAGAACCCAGCCCCGCGCTGCGCGATTCCGGCCCCTTCGAATTCATAGACGTGACTCAACGGGAGACCGTCAAGGAGGTGGTGGACAAGTACAACATTGACACAATCCACCATATGGCAGCCATCCTCTCGGCCGTGGGAGAGAAGAACCCCCACCTGGCCTGGGACGTGAACATCAACGGCCTGTATAATATCCTGGAGATCGCCCGGGAACGTGAGATGACGCGGGTTTTTTGTCCCAGCTCCATCGCCGCCTTTGGGCCAGAGACCCCCAGGGACAACACGCCCCAGGAGACAATTTTGCGGCCGACGACCATGTACGGCGTCAGCAAGGTAGCCGGGGAACTGCTGTGCGACTACTACGTCCAGCGCTTCGGCCTGGACGTGCGCGGCGTCCGCTACCCGGGCATCATCAGCAGCGAGACTCTGCCCGGCGGCGGCACCACCGACTATGCGGTAGAGATCTTTTACGAGGCGCTCAAGCACCAGCAGTACACCTGCTTCCTGGGGGAAGATTCGGTCTTACCGATGATGTACATGCCCGACTGCATCAAAGCCACCATTGACCTGATGGAGGCCGATCTTTCTAAGCTCAAACACCACTCCGACTTTAACCTGGCGGCGTTCAGTTTCGGCCCCGCTGAGCTGGTGGCAGAGATCCAGAAGCACATGCCCGAATTCACCTGCGACTACGAGCCCGACTTCCGGCAGGAGATCGCCGATTCCTGGCCCCGGACGATTGACGACAGCGCCGCGCGGGAGGAGTGGGGGTGGGAACCGGACTACGACCTGGCGGCGATGGTGAAGAATATGCTGGAGAAGCTGGGACAGAAGCACGCGGAGGGACGGCTATAGTCCAAAGTCCGAGGTCCAAAGTCGAGGGGCCCGGTCAAGGAGGACAACGAGGCAGCAGC